>JAKJJU010000099.1 GCA_021713295.1 Thiotrichales bacterium 19S3-11 | reverse complement strand
TATAGCACTACCCATTAATGACTAGTCATATTTTATAAGTTATATTATAGAGAATATAATTATCGAATGGATTTGATGAAATGCCTTATAGTATAGATTTACGTAGACGTGTTGTAGAAGCAGTAAAATCAGGCATGTCTAAAAGTAAAGCTAGTCGTACTTATCAAGTTTGTAAGCAAACCGTATATAATTGGCTTGAATTGGAAAATAAAACAGGCGATTTAGTGCCAACTATAAATTATCAAAAAGGGCATAGCCATGGAATAAAAGACTTAGATGCCTTTAAAAACTATGTAGATGAGCATCCAAGCCATACTCAAGAAGAGCTAGCTAGTCATTTTGGTGTTGGCTCTTCTACCATAGGTCGTAATTTGCAAAAAATTGGATATACACGTAAAAAAAGAGTCAGACCTATTCAGAAAGAAGTGAAAGTAAACGCAAAGAGTATTTGAATAAGTTAAATAATCTGGATTTAAATAAGCTAGTTTACGTTGACGAGTCAGGGATGAATGATAATGATTTTTATCCTTATGCCTATTGTACTAAGGGTGATCGTTATTATGAATCTCATCCGGGCCACTATACTAAACGTATTAGTATGATTGCTGGCTTATTTAATAAAAATTTAATTGCTCCATTTATGTTTGAAGGACATTGTAATACAAATACTTTTGAACTGTATTTAGAGCAAATATTGTTACCAACATTAAAGCCTGGCATGATAATTATTATTGATAATGCAAGTTTCCATAAGTCATCAAAAATTACGAAGTTAATTGATGATGCCCAGTGCCAGCTAATATATTTACCACCCTATTCGCCAGATTTAAATCTAATTGAGCATTACTGGCATAAAGTTAAAACAGCAATTAGAAAAAAAATGAGATATATTAAAACAACCTTAGCTGATGCTATGGAAATAGTGCTAGATAAATTAACTATTTATTAGTGGGTGGTGCTATA
>JAKJJU010000098.1 GCA_021713295.1 Thiotrichales bacterium 19S3-11 | reverse complement strand
CTTTGTACACGACATATCTCCTATAACCATTGATTCATAGCTCTATCTATCCCAACATCAAATATTTGAAGTGTTATTTTTGTTAATATTTGCAACTGCTGGCCTCGCTTAAATAGTTTTTCACTAATCCAGTTTAAACCATATCTAAATACACTATATTGAGGGCGCCCATGCTTTTTGATTGTAATTTTCTTTTCATTATTACAACGCCACTGGCCAGTAAGTTGAGCCCAACAGAAAGCAATAGTTAGTACAGCGATCATTTGTTTAATTCGTTTCCTATGGGTAATATGAGTATCTTCAAAGTTAAAACCTCTGGATTTTAAACACCCAAATAATGTCTCTATTCGCCATCTAATTGCGTAAATATCAATGGCTTCTAATGGATTATGTTTAGGTGGTTTTTTATTACTAATCACAATTAGATAATCACCTTCAATTTTTGCCCCAGTTACAAATACTTGATGGCCATAAAGTAGTCGTTTTCCTTTAAGTAATGTTGCCTCTTGAAATGATAAGTTTCTAAATAAACGAGCAATTTCGGTAGTCCCATCTTCTGGGTCTTTTGTTTTATTATTTCTTTTGATTCGTATGTAAAAAGCCAATTGTCGAGCTTGTAAATAACTGAACCAGTTTTTCCCTACAAACTCTCGATCACCTAAAATACCAGCAATATGTTTTGTGCCAAAAACACTAATGAAACGCTCAATTAAAGCAATACGCTCTCGAGTTGAAGAATTACCTCTTTTATTAAGCGAAAGCCAAAATATGGGAATGGCTATTCGTTTGTAAGCCATACAAAGAAATAACACGTTAATATTACGATTCCCCCATTTCCAATTAGTTCTATCTAAAATTAAGTAATGTTTTCCTCGGTTAAAGCCAAATAGGGATACAATCAGTTGTGCTAACTTAACATAGTCAACATGAAACTTGCTAAAAAAGCGTTGTAGACGACGATAGGTTGAATCTACCTTAGCTTTTAATGGCATTGCATTAGCTAACTTTTTCAAATTAACTGTTTGCACCATCATTAAAGCAATTAAGAGATTAACAAAACAATCC
>JAKJJU010000097.1 GCA_021713295.1 Thiotrichales bacterium 19S3-11 | reverse complement strand
GGGCTTGTTGCATAATTAGGTTATTGACAACTGGTTTGTTCTTTATTCATACTCTTTTTCATTTTTATGAAAAGCGATTATGGCAAAGAAGCAGTATAAACCCAAGGATTGGTCATCTTATAATCAATCAAAGGTCAAAGCAGGTAATATCTTTTTAAACCTTTCTGAAGATATTAATGATTGGTGGTATGATAAAGCAACGGGAGTTTCAAATACTGGAAGACCTAAACGCTACAGTAATCGAGCTATTGAATTTATTTTAACCATTCGTTGCCTATTTAAAACTAAGTTTCGCCAAACACAGGGTTTCATTGAAGGCTTGTTTAGTCAAATGGGAATAGAATTAAGCGTACCTAATTACTCAACCTTATCCAGGCGAGCTAAAGCATTACATATTGTTTACAGACGCCAAGATTTTAAAGATGATATTCACATTAGCGTTGATTCAACCGGGCTGAAAGTTCATAGTGGTAATCAGTGGAATGCTTATAAACATCGTAAAAAAGATAAACAGAGATGGCTTAAATTTCATTTAGCAGTTGATGCTAAAAGTGGAGAGATTATGGCAAGTACTTTAACAGATGCTTGTACTTCTGATAGCTCTCAGGTCTCACCTTTATTGAATCAAATACCTGATATGTTGGAAGGGTTTTACGGTGATGGTGCCTATGATCGTCATCAGGTGTATGATGCAATTAAGTCGCATCAAGATTGGCCAGTTGATATCATTATTCCACCGGTTAAGACACTAAAAATCCCTGATGATCCAAGCATTGAATTAAATCAAAGACAACGCCATCGTTTATACTTAGAAAATCATGGTTTAGATAAGTGGCGTAGTAAGCATAAATATGGCAGAAGAGATAAAGTTGAAGGTACTTTTGCTAAATTCAAAGCAACTTTCGGTGAGAGTTTATTATCACGGGATAATTGCGCCCAGATAACAGAGATCAGACTTAAATGCCGATACCTAAACAAAATGAATGATTTATATACTAAAGGGTTTCACTAGCACAGGATAAAAGACTAGAATTATCACGAATTATGGCTAGTTATTGAATTATGCAACAAGCCC
>JAKJJU010000096.1 GCA_021713295.1 Thiotrichales bacterium 19S3-11 | reverse complement strand
TTCAGAATCCCAGCCTGCCAGCTTTCTTATGCGCTTTAGACTCATTCTAGGATTGGCCCTCTTAACTGATTGAAATAAATTCAATACAGTTTTCTTTATAATCCCCATATTCCTTGGAGCATTTTCTTTTCTTATTCTGCTTTTATCTTCATTGAAGCAAACATCTAGCACCCAGTGCAAATTGTTCTCAATACCCCAATGCTGGCGTGTTGTTTGCAGTAGCACCTCAGGCGTGGTGGTTAAACTGCTTATATAGTAACGCTTTTCAGTTGATACTTCACCGCCAATATCACGATGGCTCTCTATTTCAACGATGCTGTTAAGGTTTTTCCATTGAGGATGTCTCTCTTTAAGCCAATCTATGTCATTTGTTACAGTGCAACAACGGGTTTCTATTCTACCATGGCCTTTATCAACATCTTCAAAGCTAGAATATGAAATACTTTTAGTCTTTTGCTCAAATGCTAAGCGAACATCATCATTCAAGGTTCCTTGATTACCTTTTAAGCTAATTAAGTAATCAGCTTCTTTATCAATAATCTTATCTGTAATTTTGCTTTGACAACCCATTGCATCAATTGTGACAATTGCACCTGCTATATCTAGCAGCTCTAATAGTTCAGGGATTGCTGTTATTTCATTACTCTTTTCCGCTGTTTTAACCTGTCCAAGACTTAATCCTAGCTCGCTTACAAAAGCGCTAACCATATGCATAGGACGACTATTTTTATCAAAGCTACAGCGAGATGTCTTTCCATCAATGGCTACAACTTTTCCTGCTAAATCTAACTGTAGAGATTCAATCCATTTCATAAAGCATGACTCAAATGACTCAGGATCTAAAGCACGAAAAAAGCGCCTGAGCGTATCATCACTCGGAGCCCCGTATTCAAAATTCAAATAGCGCTTCAGGTAATCAAGTTTTGTTTTTCCGAATAGCTCTAAGTCCTCCCAGCTGTCACATCCTGCTATTGTACCACAGAAAGTCACCAACAAAATTTCTGCCACAGGGTGACGCTTTTGTCTATCTATTCGGTGGTCTGGAACTTCATTGAAAAAATCTAAAAATCCTAAGTTGTCTTTGTCCATATCAAAAGCCGTTTATTTATTGATATGTCACAAAAAAATTGATTTGTCACCTAGTT
>JAKJJU010000095.1 GCA_021713295.1 Thiotrichales bacterium 19S3-11 | reverse complement strand
TCTATTGATTGTATTGATTGGCCTACCTATATGGCCAATTAGCTCAATCAATTGATTCATATCAAGATGCATTCTAACAATAGCTTTACCAAGAACTTCCATGCCAATTTTGATTACAGATTTATGCAAATAACCATGCTTTTTAATTTTAAGGCTTTTAATTTTTCCTAGAACTTCACCACAAGCATATGACCAAATAAATGCTAACACAGTCACAAACATTAGTTTAGAGAGTTTATCAGATGATTTTAGATGTGTATTTTCAAGATTAAATCCTCGTTTTTTTAAAGCACTAAAGCAGGATTCAATTTCCCAACGTACGGCATAATCATCTAGTGCATTTTCATCGTAATGACCAGTAGCAACAATTAATAATTCACCACTAGGCAATCTCATAGCAGATAGAAATAGTTCACAATCAACTATATTTAGTGATTTTTTAAGATAACGAACCTCATAAACTTTTAAATCTCTAAAGAGGGTTGATATTTTTGCCTTTCCTTTAGCAGTGTTAACCGTTAAATTAGCTTTTGCTCGTATAACAAATGGAATTTGATGCTTTATTAGGTAATTGATCCAGTTGTAATCAATAAACTCTCTATCACATAAAAGTGATCGAATGCATTTGCTACTAATAAATTTAAATAAATGATCAAATAATTCTTTTCTGTCAGATGCACTAGAATTACCTCGCTTTCTTTTAGGTAATAAGCGCCAAATGACAGGAATAGCATAACCATTGAAAGCAACAGCAACCACTAAATAGTTAATATGAGTTTTGCCAAACTTCCAGTTTGTTCTATCCATTGTCAGGTAAAATATTTTTGCTAAATCAAATGTATCACATACTAGAAGCCATAACTGATCAAATGAAAAAGTGAATCTAGTCATAAATCGTTGAAGTCTTTTATAGCAAGAATCAACAGAGGCTTCTCGAGTAAATGTTTTAGCAAGTTTAGCTAAATTCACATCATTAACTTGGAGTAAACCTAAAATAATGTGACTTAGGCATTCTAAATTCCAATAACTTGAAGTAAAATAATTTCCTAGTAATAGCTGTAGTTGTTTGATGGCTTTCATTGGACTCGTTCTTTTTTATTTTTTCGCAATTATAAAATTGCATAAGTTCAATTTAAAATCAATAACTTAAGCTATTACTGTCCTGTAGTGTG
>JAKJJU010000094.1 GCA_021713295.1 Thiotrichales bacterium 19S3-11 | reverse complement strand
TTGAGCATTACTGGCATAAAGTTAAAACAGCAATTAGAAAAAAAATGAGATATATTAAAACAACCTTAGCTGATGCTATGGAAATAGTGCTAGATAAATTAACTATTTATTAGTGGGTGGTGCTATAAGTGCTTTTTGCCAAGTTTTTGTTCTTCCCGAACCTGATAATTTATGAAAGCCACACTCTTGAGAGATCAAATTAAATGGATGATCCTGATCTTCTCTCGCATCTTTAATTATTTGATATAAATTTGCTTTTTCTGACATACTCATTCGCGGTAAACTGTCTTTTAATACGTCCAAAAATTTTGATTTTTTAGCCTCAAAGTCCCCTAGCGTTATTAGTGAGTTTGATAACTGGTCATTAAAAAATGCTGCTCTACATAGTTTTTGCAATTGCTCTCTAGCCCCTACTACTGCAACTTTCGCTGTTTGAATCTGAAGAGATCCTTCTTTAGAAGCTTCCGTTTCAACCTCTTTAAATTGTAATAGATTCTCCACTGGCATAGCCACATGGCTTCTATGCTTTGGTATTTGTTGCTTTGTTACTGTTGCAATCATTGATGGCTTTCTTTCATAACTTAACGAACTATTCTTTGAATTTAATTCACAGTGGATAAATAAGCCACCATCAACTAACGTTGTATTTCTTGCTCTAGGGCATTGACCATCAGCAATTAGAATCTGTACATCCAATGGTTGCCCACCTTTAAGTGCATTTTTATCATGATCATAACAAATTTCAAGGCCAAATTTGAGTCCTCGATAATCAAATCTTAAGCCATCTACCTCACCTGCTTTAGAGTCTAATTCTTTCTTATTTGTATATAAAACCCCTTTTTCAGACGTATGATGCCTCTTATGATATTCTAATGGATTAGCTTCTCCTGAACGTAACACTTGTGAAGTAATTTGAAAGGTATTCTCACTTTCATCTGCATGAATAATTGAACCGGCAATAACAACCGTATTACTGGAGAGCTTCTGCTGTAACTCTAGCATTTTCTGATTAAACCTAGTGTACTCTTCAGCACTATAACATGCAATATGCCCTTCAAAGTCCTCAACACTTGAAATGCCTCCTGTAAATTAATCAAATGTGATATATTGATTATCGGAGGAAATATCATGAGTAAAAAACAGTATAGTGCCAACGTTAAATTTAGGGTGGCTTTGGATGCTTGTAAAGGCGAGTTAA
>JAKJJU010000093.1 GCA_021713295.1 Thiotrichales bacterium 19S3-11 | reverse complement strand
TTTACATCAGAAAGTGCTTTGGTTAAACTCATATACTGTGCTTACCAACAAATTAAGAAAAAATGGACTATGCCACTAACAAATTGGGCAATGACCGTTTCACAGCTCGATATTTACTTCCCTGGAAGGTTAAATTTAGAGATTTAGGGTGACACAGTTGGGTGAACAGTCTCCGATTTAGAGATTTACTGTGAATTTTGTATTCCTTGAGAGGTGCGCTCTGAAGTTTCTATACTTCTTTTATAAACTAATAAATCTGGGTTAGTATATTGCCTTTTTTTAGATTGTATTTTAAGAGATTCAATAAGTTTATCCCCTAGGCATTCTAGACGCCAAGTTTCTAATAGTGCTATATCATATGGTAATTGACCAAAATTATTTTTTATAGAAATATCTGCATCATGGTTTATTAAAGCTTTACATAATTTTTTATTTCCTGATTGAACAGCTAAATGTAGCGCTGTATTACCGTTTGAGGTTTTTATTGTATTAATTTCTTCTAGTTTTGATTGAGATTGTAATAGTTCAAGCATCAGGGCTTCATTTTCTAAAATGAATATATATGGGGTCTCTTTTTTATTATTTTGTATAATATTAGCCCCTGCTTTGATTAGAGTTTTACATACTTCTTCGCAAGCTTGAGAAACCCTTAGATCATATAGGCGAGCAGCTATAATTAATGGTGTATCACCATCATCTCTTTGTGCATTAACATCAGCGCCATGCAGAATTAATAAATCACATACATCTTTTCTACGTGAATAAGCTGCTTTATGAAGTGGTTGTTCTTTTTCGTTATTTAATGCATTAATATCTGATTTTTTGTCTAATAATTGATTAACTATTTCTATATTTCCCATAATAGAAGCAATGTGTAATGCTGTCTCACCTAATCTATTTTTTTTTTGTAACATCTGCTCCTTTTTCCAATAATTGACGGATTATTTCTGAATTATTACTCATGGCAGCGTAATGCAAGGCTGTCATGTCATCTTCATCTTGATAGTTAACATCAGTTTCTGGGAGCTCTAACAAAATTTTAACAGTATCTGCTTTTTCACCGGTTATCGCATCAAGTAATTCTTTACTCATTAGTTAAATCCTTTTAAGTAATTAGTTTCGTAATATAGCACCACCCACTAATAAATAGTTAATTTATCTAGCACTATTTCCATAGCATCAGCTAAGGTTGTTTTAATATATCTCATTTTTTTTCTAATTGCTGTTTTAACTTTATGCCAGTAATGCTCAA
>JAKJJU010000092.1 GCA_021713295.1 Thiotrichales bacterium 19S3-11 | reverse complement strand
TTTACATCAGAAAGTGCTTTGGTTAAACTCATATACTGTGCTTACCAACAAATTAAGAAAAAATGGACTATGCCACTAACAAATTGGGCAATGACCGTTTCACAGCTCGATATTTACTTCCCTGGAAGGTTAAATTTAGAGATTTAGGGTGACACAGTTGGGTGAACAGTCTCATTCATATAGATAATATGTAATTATTTCTGTTTCAGTCAATTTCTTTAGTCTTTTAAGAAATATCCTGCAATCTAATAATCCAGCCTAACTATTTATTTTTTCACAAACTCAGACTTTAACTTCATAGCACCAATACCATCAACCTTACAATCTATATTATGATCTCCTTCAACCAGTCGAATATTTTTAACTTTCGTACCAACTTTAATGACTGATGAACTACCTTTGACTTTTAGATCCTTGATTAAAGTAACTGTGTCACCATCTGTTAATAAATTGCCATTAGCATCCTTTACTATTAATATATCTTCATTACTAGCTTGAGATACTTCTTCAAACGTCCATTCATACCCACATTCAGGACAAACTAACAAACTGCCATCATGGTAGGTATATTCTGATTTACACTTAGGGCATTTAGGCAAGCTACTCATTTATTATTTCCTTTTTACTCATATCTGCTGAAGCTTCTAAGACATTATAAAACGCTATAAATCTATTGTAAAAATAAAAAAATGTTAGGTCATTAATCATACTATTTGTAATCAATCTTAGTTTAAAATGGAACTAATTACATCTAAATCAGATAGTTCCGCTGAAATCAAAAAATGATTACATAATATAATTAATTTATGTAATATTATACATTACTTTTATTGATTTGAATTTTAAGGGTTGCCATGAAAGATGTATATGTCATTGATTATTCAACAGATGATGATCAACAATTCTGTATTTTTGAGCTACAACGTTTTAATAGCTCTCAAAACCACTATTGGAGTAAAGAACGTAAAGTTCAAGATGCTTATGGTTTTAGAAGCGAAATGTCTGATCTATCTGGTCGTTACCTTTATGATTTACCTAGGTACCTAGATGCAGAAAAATACATGCAACGAATTTTATTGCAACAGAATAAACACTGAAATGCCCCCTTACAGTCCTACATATCATACCTTTTTCATAGGTAATTTATTAAGACCTTTATATACCTCATATGGAACATAGCTTCCCAATGCTTGATGAGGCCTTTTATGATTATAATGCTCAATATAATCTTTAATCAATCCTTCAAGCTCTTTTAAGTTAGAAAATTCTGATAACTTAATTTTCTCTTGCTTTAATGAACGCCAAAA
>JAKJJU010000091.1 GCA_021713295.1 Thiotrichales bacterium 19S3-11 | reverse complement strand
GGGTCTAATCATTTAATTGTGTAAATTTTGATAGTTAGTTTGTACACTACAACGAACTATAGGAGTTTACATAAATGCGTAAAAAATCAAATAAAGCCATCCAAGAAGCGATAGATGTATTAATTTCACATAATATAGATTTATCCTCAGTATTAAAGGAAGATGGCGTTTTAAAGCAATTAACCAAAGGTTTAGTAGAAAGGGCTTTAGAATCAGAGATGGATAATCATTTAGGTTATGAAAAATATGATCGTTCAGAGAATAGTAATAGCCGTAATGGTTATAGTCAGAAAAAGCTACTTACAGAGAGTGGTGAGTTAAAACTAGATATTCCTAGAGATAGAGCTTCCAACTTTGAACCAGCCTTAGTACCTAAACGTGTTAGTCGTATAGAAGGTTTAGATGATAAGATTATTTCACTGTATGCCAAGGGTATGAGTGTTTCAGATATTCAGCAGCAGTTACAGGAGCTTTATGGCGCTGAAGTTAGTACAGGCTTAATTAGCCAAATAACCGATGATATTTTAGATGAAGTTAAACTATGGCAGTCACGGCCTTTAGAGTCAGTTTATCCCATTGTATTTTTTGACTGTCTGGTGGTTAAAGTTCGTCAGGATAAACGCATCATCAATAAAGCCGTATACATTGCTCTAGGCATTGATATTTCAGGTAGAAAGGATATCCTTGGCCTTTGGATTAGTGAGCATGAAGGTGCTAAATTCTGGCTTAGTAATTTAACTGAATTAAAGAATCGTGGCGTTAAAGATATTTTAATTGCTTGCACCGATAATCTTAGTGGTATGTCCGATGCTATTAGTTCAGCTTTCCCAAAAACTGAGCATCAACTATGCATAGTACATCAAATTCGTAACAGCCTTAAATATGTGCCTTATAAGAATAAAAAACAAGTTGCTGCTGATTTAAAGTTAATTTATACAGCTGCCACTGAAGAACAAGCACAACTTGCTTTAGAAGAGTTTGAGAATAAATGGTCAAAACAGTATCCACAAATTGCTAAATCTTGGTATCACAACTGGGATAATTTGATTATCTTCTTGCAATACCCACCTGAAATTCGTAAGGTGATTTACACTACAAATGCCATTGAGTCATTAAATAGTCAGTTTAGGAAAGTGACTAAAAATAAGAAAATATTCCCTAATGATGCTTCAGTATTTAAAACTTTATACTTAACTATTGAGTATATCACTAGGAAATGGAGTACTATGCCACTTAGGTATTGGAATGATGCTATGAGTCATTTCATGATTAAATTTGAAGACAGAATCGGACAACTATGAAAATATATTTACACAGTTATCTGAAGAGGCTC
>JAKJJU010000090.1 GCA_021713295.1 Thiotrichales bacterium 19S3-11 | reverse complement strand
GGTAGTGTTCACTTAAGTGTGTCAGTTTAGTTTAATAGTATGATTGTAGCTTTGCTTAAAAGGAAATTTAATCTGTTTATTTTTTTCTTAATAAAGCATACTGCAATCATAAAAAAGACAGAGTAACTAAAATGACAGATAAAAAAGAGAAACAAGATTTTGATTATATAAGCTATGAACAACAAGCGATAGAAAGGCTTCAAAATGGTCAATCCTTAATGGGTGCAGATGGAGTGTTAACTCCGTTGATAAAAAGGATAGTAGAAGCTTCCTTAGAAACAGAAATGGAAGCGCATTTAGAACAGAAGACTTCTATCAATCGTAGGAATGGTAAATCAAAAAAAACAGTAAAATCAGCCTCAGGAGAATTTGAACTTGAAACGCCAAGAGATCGAGATGGTAGTTTTGAACCACAGCTTGTAAAGAAGCGTCAGACGATTTTAAATGCCAGCCTAGATGAAAAAGTATTAGCCCTTTTTGCTTTGGGCATGAGTTATCAAGATATATGCGCACATTTAGAAGATATGTATGCTGTAGATATTTCCCCTGCACTAATAAGCAAGATAACTGATAAACTACTGCCAACGATAACAGAGTGGCGCAACCGTCCTTTAGAGTCAGTTTATAGCATTGTTTATTTAGATGCGATGTTCTTTAAAGCCCGTGATAATGGTCGAGTTGTCACCAAGGCTGTATATAATATTTTGGGCATTGATCAAAATGGTCATAAAGATATTCTCGGGTTTTATGTTGCTGAAAGTGAAGGAGCACACTTTTGGTTAGGTGTATTAAATGAGTTAAAATCACGAGGTGTAGAAGATATTCTAATTGCCTGTATTGATGGCCTTAAAGGCTTTCCAGAGGCTATTTCAGCTACCTTCCCTAAGACAGAGATACAGCTTTGTGTTATTCATCAAATTCGTCATTCAATGAAATATGTGGCAAGTAAAGATCAAAAGCCGTTTATGGCTGATTTGAAGCGTGTTTATAAAGCTGCTTCACTTGAGTTGGCAGAAAACTCACTGCTTGAATTAGATGAAAAATGGGGCAAAAAATACTCATTAGTTCTTAAATCTTGGCAAGATAAATGGGAATCCTTATCAGCCTATTTCAAGTATGATCCAATGATTAGGCGTATGATATATACTACAAATGCTGTCGAAGGATTTCATCGTCAGGTAAGAAAATATACAAAATCGAAAGGCGCCTTTACATCAGAAAGTGCTTTGGTTAAACTCATATACTGTGCTTACCAACAAATTAAGAAAAAATGGACTATGCCACTAACAAATTGGGCAATGACCGTTTCACAGCTCGATATTTACTTCCCTGGAA
>JAKJJU010000009.1 GCA_021713295.1 Thiotrichales bacterium 19S3-11 | reverse complement strand
CAAAATCGTTTAGCAGTTGAAGATATTGTTAAATTCTCTTGTTGTTTTACTTCTAAAACTTTGTCCCTAAAATCTTGTGAGTATGCCATTAAAAATAATTCAAAACCAGATAGTTAAACAATTAAAGTAGTTATAACTCATTTAGAGGCTAATTTAAACTGTGTTAGCTATAGACTAATGAAGCGATAGAAGCAACTGCAAGTAGGATGCCAAAAGCACCTTTTAATTTTCTTTGTGATAATCGAGCTGCTATTTTTGTGCCTATAGGTGCAAATAACATAGCAGTGACAGCAAATGAAATAACAGCTGGCCAGTAGATATAACCTGTACTAAAACTAGGTAGATTTGGATTATTAAATCCAACAATCAAATACGTAATAGCAGCGACAAAAGTGACGGGTAAACCAAATAATGCTGAAGTCCCAATGGCATGATGAATTTTACTGTGACGATTTAAAAATGCGGTCATTACAGATACACCTCCGACACCAACTAAACCTGAAATTAATGCAATAAGAAAAGAGATAACACTGTGTGAAATGCCGGATATTTTGTTAGTTGTTTGATCTTCTAAAGAAGGTTTAATCGCTTTATAGATCATAATAAAGGCTATTAACAATATAAAGACACTAAAAAATATTTTTAGTACAGTAGTTGGCACAAGTCCTGCAAGAATTGCACCAACTACAGCACCAAGGGCTCCCCCCAGGAGCAAATAGCGTAAAAATAAAGGCCAATGAATATTTTTTAATTTATGATGTTGAATTAAAGCTGGGATATTGGTAATCGTTGCTGTCATAACGGATGTCCCAATAGCTAAATGTAAAGCAGCATAAGCACCAATGTGTTTTGCAGCTAGTAGAAAGCTTACTAATGGTACAATCACAATGGCACCACCAATACCAAATAACCCAGTTAATAAACCAATGAAAATACCTGCTAAAATTAAAATTACAAAAAACATGTTAATATTCCTTACTATATAAATTGTTGTTAAGTTCATATTAACGCAGTATCAATGAATAAAAAATTTTGTATTAATAACATAATATGTTGGATATATTTACATATTTATTTAGCATATGGGCCAAGTTTCTATCGTTATTATAGGTAGATAGATAACGCTAAAATTGTGTAAAAAGTAATATTTTATATTTTTGGTATAATTATTCCTGATAGGCAAAATAGGAGGAAAACTTATCATGAATTTAAAAGTATTAATGATTTCATTATGTAGTACATTACTTGTTTTATCAGGTATTTCTTATGCTGATGAAAATCAATCTCAAGGCACTAATATGAAAACAATGCATAGTCAATCTATGGGAGGAAATATGAAAAGTATGCATGATCAGTCTGATATGCAAAACAAAGGTGACATGCAAAACAAAGGTGACATGCAGAATAAATCTGAAAATGCACAAGCAGATAATAATAGTTTTGTTAATTCAAATGGTAAAAGTAAATCTAAAAATGCTAAACCAATGGATGAAGAATAATTCTTCATCTTTGGAAAAAAAATAAAGACCATGGGTTATTTGCAAAAATTGTTACAAAGCATCTACATTTAATATATGTGTTTTATTTATATAAGAGACGGTTATGAAAAGAATTATCACTATTATCCTAACTGCACTATTTTCTTTAATTTATACTATTAATTCATCTTATGCTGTAAATAGCTCTCGTTCTATACAATCAATTTTACCGGAGTTTAGTCAAAAAGCTGAAGAAGCAATGATTGAACTTCATGTTCCAGGTATGGCAATTGCTATTGTAAAAGATGATAAAGTTATATATTCAAAAGGTTTTGGTGTAAGGCAGGTAAATACCAACCTTAAAGTCACACCTGAAACAGTATTTCAGGTTGCATCAGTTTCTAAACCAATGACTACTACTGTTTTAGCAATGTTAATAGATAAAAAAACTAAAATTACATTTGATAGTAAAATAGAAGACTTAGATCCTGACTTTGAACTGTCAAACCCATATATTTCCGCCCACTTAACGTTAGCTGATCTTTTATCTCATCGGAGTGGCTTGCCTGATCATTCAGGTGATATCCTTGAAGATCTTGGCTATTCAAAGTCGGAAATTATTTATCGTTTACGCTACATCAAACAGTTGGATAAATTTAGATTATCTAATAATTATACTAATTTTGGGTTTAGTGAAGCTGCCTATGCTACTGCAAGAAGCCTTGGTACTACATGGGATAGTTTGTTTAGACAATACTTAATAGTTCCTCTTAATATGAAATCGACAAGTACCACATTTGAAGACTATGAAAATACAGATAATAGGGCTATTGGACACATGCTAATTGATGGAAAAGCTATAGCGTTAGATAATAATAGTAAGAATTCAATGTTACCTAAACCTAGAAACCCTGATGCACAAGCACCTGCTGGTGGTGTAAGCTCTAATATTATTGATATGAGTCAATGGTTAATTTTACAAATAAATGAAGGGAAATATCAGAATAAACAGCTAGTTGATAAAAATGCTTTAAAGATAACTCATACTCCACAAAACATTAAAGGAACAATAAATAAGGATAGTTGGAGTTTTTATGGGTTGGGCTGGAATATATCTAAGGACATCAATGGTGTTGTAAAAATTAGTCACTCAGGGGCATTTGCCCTTGGTACACGAAGTGAAGTTGCCTATCTTCCAAAACAGAAAGTAGGTATTATTGTGTTAAGCAACGCAGCAATTACCGGATTACCAGAGGTAGTTAGTCAAACATTCTTTGATTTATTAAAAAATGGTAAGGTAACTCAAGATTGGGTCAAAATAATTAATGACTTCGTAGTAAATAGCATGGCTTATTCAAATGAATTATCAGAAAAGCCAAAAACAGTTTATCCAAGCTTGCCATTAATTAGCTATGAAGGGGACTATTATAATGACTATTTTGGTAAAATTAAAATAGTTAAGGAAAATGATCAATTGATTGCAATTATTGGTCCGAAGCATATTCAATTTCCCCTGACACATTGGAATAGAGATACATTTTATCTAAATACAATAGGAGAAAATGCGACAGGGCCTACTTTAGTAGAATTTTCTATTGGGTCAAATGACAAAGCAAATCATGTTATTATTTCAGCATTTAATAAATTTGGTACAGGGGAGTTTGAGGCAATAAAATAGTGCAATGTAGCCACTTAGAAATAAGATAAATAGAAACACAAAGCTTGAGTTATGATTTCTTTGAAATACTAACGATCTAAAAAATAGACAAGCAATAATTATTTTTCTAATTAATTCATAGTTTTTTGTTACAAAATAAATGCTGTACTATTTATCTCGTTTCTAAAGCGAATAAATATAAATATACTCATTAAGAGAAATCAATTGTTTCAACGAATTGGAATAATTATGTCTGGTTATTTTATTTCTGCAAAAAATGCAATACTATAGTTTATCCATAAGGTTGTCATATAGTTATGCTTTCCTATCAAACAGCGTTTAACATATAATTTAAGGAGATCATGATATGCATTTTAATGAAGTTATAAACCGAGTTAAAGCGGGTGATTTAACAACACTAAATCAAGAAATTGTAGGTCAAGTAGGGGTATGCTACATTGATAAGTTCGGAGATAAACCTAGCCGGCTTCATAAACATCAAGATATATCAAAACAATTAATTGAATTCTCTCAAATTGATGATACGGATATTAGCCCGTTTGAGTGTGCAAGCATGTTAGTTGTTATGCTTAAACAATTAAGTCCTGGGTGGCTATCTGATAGAATATCAGAGTTATTAAATCATACGTTGCAAAGTGACGTCCAAACATCATTTTCTACTGGACAAACAAAATCATGTAGAGCACTTTCAAAAGAGTTCGAAGTAAAGTTACTACAATATACGTCTATTCCAAATATTATGTATTCTCATCAACAATCTGTTGAAGGATCCGTTGAAAAAACTTTAACAAACTATCCGGTGTAAGGTTATGCTAGCTGTTGTATTTCTTAATAAAAGCTTGTCGATGTATCAAAATTTTTTATGAAAAGTAGTAAGTTTTGATGATTTAGAACGCATTTTAAGCATATTTTTTAATGAGATAAAGATAGCTTTTATCAAAACACCAGTTATATACATAGGCATAAACAAGGTAAAATACGACAAATGCAATATCAGTGATAAATGCTTGTAGTAAAGTCATTTTCAACCATATAGCAACAATAGGCACAGTGACAATGAGTAGCCCGCCTTCAAATAAAAGTGCATGTAAGGCACGAATAATAGGCGAGCGTTTAAATCGGTTTTTGCCTAAGTTAGCTTCAACCTTATCAAAAATAATGTTATAGATAAAATTCCAAACCATAGCGATAACTGAGATTGTAATGCCTAGTGTCCCAATCTTAAGAATATTTTCATTTAAAATAAGTGCAGCAAAGGGTGCAAAAATTACAATACCAAATAATTCAAACAAAAACATATGAATAATGCGTGTTTTAATTGAAATTGAATGAGTTGTAGCCTGCATTGTAACCCCATTAAGATTATTTTTGTTATTCTTTGGGCATAGTATAAGCCTTTTGACGTGATTAATAAAGTATTTTTTTGTTTATAATATGATCAACTTGAAGTGGTTTAATTCATTTGGAACATAAGATCATTATCAGGTTCATCAATTTTATCATAAAAATATAACCATCAGCACAGTCACGTTAATAGTTACAGAAACTATCTAATATTGCTAGAAAACTTTTATTGCAGATAAAATTCTAAGAAATAAATACCGTTAATTATTATATTAACGTTTAATTTTTACCTAAAACGATATTTGTTATTGCAATATAACTTCAGAATGGATTATAGTATAATAATGGTTATCTAAAATGCTTTCATCAATGGTGTTGTGCATTGTAGGTTTTGCTATAAATTTTAAGGGGGGGGGGGAGTTTCTTGGAGCCGTCTAACACCGTATTAGATCAATTATTCAATGGTCGATCATATAAAGAACGAAGAGAGCTTTGTGAAGCATTACTTGATGTTTTTACATCCTCTTACTCAGATGGAAGTTTTTATGAGCAAATACTAAAAAACTATAAATCAATATTAGAAGAACGAGACTATAATGATAGATTGCATGTATTAAATAAAAAAATACAACAATTTAATAATCTTAATAAATCTAATTGTCCAACGAGTGATAAAAGCGAGCAAAGTAAATTTAAGCATGGTTTAAATGACTGGTTTGGGACTAAGTTTTTTGAAAATAATAATTTTCCTCGGGTTCTAATAGGAATGCTCAACTCATGGGCTACTGAGTTTGAAAAGTTTCTTAATAATCATATTGATTCACTAACTATTGATATTTCTTCTAAAGGCTTAGATCAAGCAGGATTGGCGCTATCTATCTTATCATCTTTATGGTTTATTCCTCGTTTTTTAAGGAATACAGCAATTGGTATTAAACAAGCCTATACACATGGCGATTTTGATTATATGCAAAAACATTTAAGCGAGTGGATAAATGATACGTCCTGGTTAATTGCTAACACTATTACCTTAGGCCCATCAACGGGTTGGTTTTTAACACCTTTAACTAATTATATTCCATATATAGGGATTGGGTTTTATGTTATAGATTTTTTAAATGGTTTAGCTAAAAGTCATGCTCAATTGAATAAAATTGATCGTATTTTGGAGAATGTTAATCAGGCTATTGTATCTGTGAATAGAAGTCTTGAGCATAACAAGGAAAATGAAGAAACAAAACAATCTAATCTAGAATCAACTAAGGATCTTCAGCAGCTTAAAGAGATAAAGGAAAGACTAGAAGGTAGAAGAAACTATATTTTAGAGTCAGCAAAAGTCAGTGCCTCATTGACTGTAATCTATACAATTGCTGCTGCAATTTCATTTATACCATCACCTATTACACCATTAATTGGTGGATCAATTGCTCTTCTAGCAGCTGGGTGTCAACATTATTTAACTAAGTATTATTTACCTAGAAGGGAAGTTTATCATACGTGGAATAAACTTGAACTGTTGCATAATAGACTTCTAAGTCACGTTGAAGGGGAACTTTCAAGATTGAATGGAGCTATCAATAGTGATGGTAAAGTTGACCAATATAAAAAAGCAAAAGAAATTTTAATAGAGGTATATAACAGTAAAAATTCTTCAGAAAGTCATCAATTTGAAGAAAAAACCACTCAAGCTCTAGCGCTAATAGTTAAAGCATCAAAAATAAATCGAACGGGTGAAATATTCAGGCCTGAAAGTTATATAAAACTGAAGGATCTATTAAGGCCTTTTGAAGGTTCTGAAGGTTTTAATGAGAATTTAAAAAATGAAATTCACACGTGTTTAAATGAAAATTGGTTGTCAGTTAACTATGAAAATTTAGTCAAACAGCCAAAGAAATTATTTGTTAATATGGCAGTTAACTATATGCCGATTAGCCCAGTAATCCCTTCTCGATAATCGGTATATGAGGTTTTTTAGGTAATCATATTGACGTTTCTAAAAACTCGGATCATCCAGTTTAAATATTAAACCATCATCATCTGAATTAGCTAGATCATCATCAGAAATATCGCTAAGGTCTACTCCAGTAGAGTGATCAAATTCAAATTGATCATAAAAATGATTTGTTGGTGAACTAGGAGGAGTAACTATCTTGCTAACATTATATTGCAAAGGGAATGACTGCTTGACTTTTTCAGTAATCCACCTCGTATCCAAGATACCCAGTTTAGCTAATGCATCTTTTGTTTGAGGATCCAAATCACCCTTAATTAATCTAAAACAATACGTTTTATTCTTATCGTCAAATTTAGCTTGATGTAGCGGTTTAATTGCGTCATCTTCTGGCGGAATAGCAAAAAATCCAGCAGGAAAATTACCCTTTTTATCATGTCGGTAGTTTACATCTTGACAAGGCGTATCTAATGTAATGATAAAAAAATTAGCTTCAGCACAATCAAGGATCGATTGTTTGGGATTAACCACATAGATACCTTCTGGGCACATTAGGTCTCTTTCATCAGACTTCCCGAAAAGATTTGCTCTGCCCATGCCAGGTTTGAAGCCCGGTATTAATCCATTTTCTAGTATTGATTTAACATTTTCAGAGTCGGTCATATGTAAATAAATTTTTTCAGAACCTGTAAATAGCGGGCTCTTGACATCACTGCCTCTGGATCTTGTCATCTCTTGAAACTGACTTCGAGAAAAGATTTTACTATAGTATCTAGCTCGAATACGATCACTATTTAATTTAGCTTGATCTTCTTCATACATAACAACTTCCTAGGTAAGATAGTATAATTTTATAAACTTACCATTAATACTACACAAAATAACCAGACTGTTAAAGTTTATATTATTTCATATTTTAACTAAATAATTATAATGAATATCAGTAGGTTCGCTGTAAAATTGATAGGAAGGTATTACTTTTTAGAAAGAAAGCTGGAAGCTTATCTTATTGAATGATGGTTTGACCATTCATATAGGGATGTAATACGCTAGGAATTTCAATAGAGCCATCTTTTCGTTGGTAATTTTCTAATAAAGCCACCAATGTGCGACCAACAGCTAAGCCTGACCCATTAAGTGTATGAGCTAATTCAGGTTTTTTGCTGTCTTTGGCTCTATAACGAGCTTGCATACGCCGCGCTTGAAAGTCATTAAACCAACTACAGGACGATATTTCACGGTAAGTGTTTTGCGATGGAATCCATACTTCAAGATCATATGTTTTAGACGCAGAAAAGCCCATATCACCAGTACATAAGGTTAAAACTCGATAAGGTAGTTGAAGTTGTTGTAATACCATCTCAGCGTGGTTTGTTAATCTTTCTAACGCATTGAGTCCATCTTCTTTTGTTGTAATTTGTACAAGTTCAACTTTTTCAAACTGATGTTGTCGAATCATGCCTCTTGTATCTTTACCATAAGAACCTGCTTCACTTCGAAAGCAAGGAGTGTGTGCTACAAATTGTAACGGCAAGTCAGATTCTTGTAGGATTTCATCACGTACAAGGTTAGTTACAGGTACTTCAGCTGTCGGTATTAAATAGTAGGGGTGTTCTTTAATGGCAAATAAATCTTCAGAAAATTTAGGTAATTGCCCTGTACCTAATAGACTATCATTATTAACCATAAACGGCACATAAACTTCAGTATAATTATGGTTATTCGTATGTAGGTCGATCATAAATTGGGTTAATGCGCGTTGTAATTTAGCAATAGCACCTTTTAGTACAACAAATCGACTGCCTGTGATTTTTGCTGCAGCTTTAAAATCAGCACCAGATAAATTCTCTGCTAAATCAACGTGATCTTTAACTTCAAAGTCAAATATCCTTGGAGTTCCCCAACGCCTAACTTCTTCATTATCTGTTTCATCGTTACCAATAGGCACAGTTTCATGTGCAACATTTGGCATTTCTAAGAGTAGCGATTGTATCTTATCTTGCAAGTCTTCCAGTTTAATTTCAGCTGATTTCAACTGATCATTAATTGCTTCAACTTCAAGCTTAATACCATTGATGTCACCACCTTGAGCTTTAATTTTACCAATTTCTTTTGATTTAGCATTTCTATTTGCTTGCAGGTGTTGTGTTTGGCTTTGTAGCTCTTTACGTTTATTTTCAAAATCATTAAATAAACTGACATTTAGCGTATACCCTCGGTTTTTTAGTAGCATTGCTACTTCATCAGTTTGATTTCTTAACAGTTTAATATCTAACATAATTTACTAATCCATACGTTCAATTTAAAGTTATTTGATTTCAGTTTTTTGTTTAAATAATACTCTGCCAGTCATTTCTTTAGGAATCTCCATTGAGATTAAACTTAAAATAGTCGGGGCAATATCAGATAGCCTTCCATCAGAAATAACTGGCTCAAATGATCGAAATTGACTGACTAATAACGCAGGAACAAGTGATGTTGTATGTGCCGTATGTGCCATTTGTGTTTGTTCGTTTTTCATAATATCAGCATTACCATGGTCAGCTGTAATAATCATTTCACCACCTTGAGCGGCAATTGCAGCATCAACTAGACCAATGCATTGATCAAGCGCTTCGCATGCTTTAATTGCTGCATCCATTTTACCCGTATGACCAACCATATCAGCATTGGCATAATTGCAAATAATCACATCATAGTTACCAGAGTTAATGGCATTAACTAATTGATCAGTTACCTCATAAGCACTCATTTCAGGCTGAAGGTCATAGGTTGCAACTTTAGGTGATGGTATAAGAATACGATCTTCACCAGGAAACGTTTTTTCAACTCCACCATTAAAGAAAAAAGTCACATGGGCATATTTTTCAGTTTCTGCAATACGTAATTGCTTCATACCATATTCAGATAAATATTCACCAAGGCTGTTGTGTATCATTGATGGGGGGTAGGCAATATCACTGTCAATATCATCTGCGTATTGAGTCAGTGTGGTTAAGCGAATAGTAGGTACAGCTTGGCGCTTAAAACCATCAAAATTTGCATCTGATAAAGCATAAGATAATTCTCTAGCACGATCAGATCTAAAGTTCATAAAAATAACACTATCACCATCTTGAATTTTGACAGGGTGCCCATTAGGGTTAATTGTTGTTGGTTTAACAAACTCATCACTCTCACCGCGCAGGTAGGCTTTCTCTAAGGCTTCAGTTGATGAGCTAGCGCTATAGTCACTTTTTCCAAGTGTTAATAAGTCATATGCTTGTTCAACTCGATCCCAGCGTTTATCTCTGTCCATTGCATAGTATCTACCACAAATTGATGCAACATGGCCTGCTTCTAATTCATCAAATAATGCATCCGCCTTTTTAAGTGAGTTAAGCGCGCTTTTTGGTGGCGTATCGCGCCCATCTAAAAAAGCATGTAGATATATTTTTTGTGCACCTTTACGATAAGCTAGACGAATCATTTCTAAAATATGATTTTCATGACTGTGAACGCCTCCAGGAGATAAAAGTCCTAAGATGTGAACCGCTTTTCCTTTTGCTGTAGCATGTTCAACTGCCGCATTTAAAGTACTATTTTGATAGAAGTCATGAGACTGTATATCTTTGTTAATACGAGCCAATTCTTGATAGATAACTCGTCCAGCACCAATCGTAACGTGACCTACTTCTGAATTTCCCATTTGCCCTTTTGGTAACCCAACAACTTCGCCTGATGCATCAAGTAATGTATGTACATTTGTCTGCCACAAACGATCCCAGTTTGGGGTGTTTGCTTGATTAATAGCGTTATCTTGATTTTCTTTGCGATATCCCCAACCATCTAAAATCATTAGTAGGATTGGTTTTGGTTTTTTTTGCACTGTTCTCTCCAAAATTATAATGCTGCCTTAAGTTGAGTCAATAAAAGTACTTAAGCAATGAAAAATATTGTAAAAGTTTGACATAATAAACGCCAGTAATACTTTTTATTTTCAATCCAAATAGATTGCATTACTAAAGCTCAAAATAATATTTTACCTTGATTTTTATGAATAACTTGCATAACGTAGGTATACTTCTAATATAAGCTCGTGGGTAAGCTCTGATGAAAAAAGATACAAAATATAAGTCAAAAAAGCCGAATAATCAGGGGTTTGTGCAATATACAGATAATGAAAATGGCGTCTGGAATACGCTGATAGAACGTCAGATTGATATTGTTACCGATAGGGCATGTGATGAATATTTAAAGGGCTTAGATATTATAAATTTCCCTAAATTACATATTCCTCAGATTCCGGAATTAAATCAGATATTAAAAGCGAATGGTGGCTGGGAGGTTGCACCTGTATCTGCGCTTATTAACTTTGATAAATTTTTTAAGTTATTAAGTGAAAGAAAGTTTCCTTGTGCAACATTTATTCGAACTGAAGATGAGTTAGAATATCTACAAGAACCGGATATTTTTCATGAGTTATTTGGTCACTGTCCAATGTTAACGGATCAGACTTATGCAGATGTTATTCAAAATTATGGTAAGTTAGGAGTTGGCGCTCCATCTTATATACAAAAAATGTTAGCGAGGTTTTATTGGTTTACGGCAGAGTTTGGACTAATACAAACAGATAAGGGGTTGCGTTGTTATGGCGGAGGTATTTTATCTTCTATTGGTGAAACCATTTATGCGGTAGATGACCCAAGACCAAAACGAGTTGCTTTTGATGCTTTAGAAATATTACGCACGCCGTATCGCATTGATATTATGCAACCAATTTACTATGTGGTTGAATCATATGAACAGCTTTATTCAGTTATGAATGAAAGTATTTTAGAGTTAATTGAAAAGGCTAAAGCTTTAGGTGATTATCCTCCGTTATACCCGCCAGCAGTAGAAGGAGCTAGTACTAGAGCAACTGGTATGCCGGCTTGCTAAATAGTTTGAAATTTAATTATAAAATTAAAGATTATCATTTAAGGAATATAATGATGAGTAATACATTAGTTGAGAAAAAGTGTAACGTATGTGAAGACGGTAATGTATCGCCTTTAGCAAAGGATGAAATTGATAAGTACTTAAAGCTAACGCCATTATGGCAAGTTATTGAGGGTGTTAAAATCCAAAGAGTATTTCAGTTTAAAGGCTTTTATAAGACAATGGCATTTGTTAATGCAGTTGCCTGGGTTGCAAATAAAGAAGGGCATCATCCGGATATGGAAGTTAGCTTCAATCGTTGTATTGTGAATTTTACAACGCACGCTGTTGATGGGTTAACCGATAATGATTTTATTTGTGCTGCGAAGGTTGATCAATTATTTGAAGATTAAAATTTAAGAGTAAATTATGGATAATTATTTTTTATATTTGCATGGTTATCAAAGTTCACCAACAACATTACGCGCACTCAAGCTGCAGCTATGGTTAAGAGAGCATTATCCTGACTCTAGAATAGATGCGCCACGACTAGCTGATCGAAATGCATTGGAAGCATTTGGAACTATTAATGCGCTGTTAGATGACATTGTCAGTAAAAGAAAAGTGATAATTGGTGCGTCATTAGGTGGCTTGATGGCACATTTACTAAAACAATTAAGAGATGATATTACGGATGTTATTTTAATTAATCCAGCGTTGCACTTTGATGCTGTCTTGGCCAATATGGGCTTAGCGGTTGGTAGTGAAAAAGAAGGTGAGGTTAGTCAAGAAGATATTAATATCATTCGTTCATTTATGCCTAAAGAAATACTAAATCAAGAAGACTATTTATTATTACTTCAGCAAGATGATGAGGTTTGCCCTTATTTATGGTCCGTTGATTTATTACCGAACAGTCATATTGATATACAAAATGGTCAGGGGCACCCTTACAAAGAGATAGAGAAAGCATTTGATGCTATGAGTAAGTTTCTCGATAGGCCAGTAACGCCAAACTAATGGCTAATCTCTTTTTAAAACAGCTAAAAAAGCCTCTTGCGGCACTTCAACGTTTCCGACTTGTTTCATGCGTTTTTTACCACGCTTTTGTTTTTCTAATAATTTTTTCTTTCTTGAAACATCACCACCATAGCATTTGGCAAGGACATTTTTACGCAATGCTTTGACATTGGTTCTAGCAATAATCGTTGAACCAATAGCTGCTTGGATGGCTACTTCAAACATTTGTCGCGGAATTAGATCTTTTAGGCGTTCAACTAATTCTCGTCCTTTGTAGGTTGATTGATCTTTATGAACAATAACCGCTAGCGCATCGACTTTTTCGCCATTAATTAAAATATCTAAGCGCACCATATTAGCCGCTTCATAGCGATTGAGTTCATAATCCAGTGAAGCAAATCCTCGACTGACTGATTTTAAGCGGTCAAAGAAATCAAGCACAACTTCAACCATCGGAATATCATAGGTTAGTGATACTTGACGGCCAACATACTGCATGTTGACTTGAACACCCCGTTTTTCAATGCAAAGCTTAATTACATTACCTACATGATCTTGCGGTACTAAAATATTGGCTCTAACAATGGGTTCTCGTATTTCTTCAATACTTGCCGGATCAGGGAGTTTAGCAGGGTTATCAACCAAAACTTTTTCGCCATCTTTGGTATCAACTTCATAGACAACCGTAGGTGCTGAAGTAATTAGGTCAATATCGTATTCACGTTCTAGGCGCTCTTGGATAATCTCCATATGCAGCATACCAAGAAAGCCAATACGAAATCCAAAGCCTAAAGCTTGAGATGTTTCTGGTTCATAAAAAAGTGAGGCATCATTTAGACTTAATTTCTCTAGCGCCTCTCTAAAATTTTCATATTCATCGGTTGAGATGGGGAACATGCCTGCATAAACTTGAGGCTTTATTTGTTTAAATCCAGGTAGTGCTTGATCAGCTTGTGCGCGCGTATGCGTTAAGGTATCACCGACAGGCGCACCATGAATATTTTTAATTCCAGCAACAACAAAACCAACTTCACCTGCAGTTAGTGCTTCTTTTTTTAGCATTTTAGGCGTAAAGATACCAATTTGATCAACTTGATGGCTTAACCCTGTAGACATAACGGTAATCTTTTCATTAACCTTTAGCGTGCCATTTTTTATCCGCACGAGTGAGACAACACCTAAATAATTGTCAAACCATGAGTCAATAATTAGTGCTTGCAGTGCTGCTTGTGGATCGCCTTCTGGTGGTGGCACCTGATTGACAATAGTTTCAAGTACATCTTCAATACCAAGGCCACTTTTAGCGCTACAACGAACGGCATCTGTTGCATCAATTCCAATAATATCTTCAATTTCCTCAGCAACACGATCGGGTTCGGCTGCTGGTAAGTCAATTTTATTTAAAATAGGAATAACTTCTAAGTCTTGCTCAATTGCGGTATAGCAGTTTGCAACCGTTTGAGCCTCAACACCTTGCGCAGCATCAACAACTAATAAAGCGCCTTCGCAAGCAGCAAGTGATCGTGAGACTTCATAAGTGAAATCAACGTGCCCTGGCGTATCAATAAAGTTTAACTGATAGGTATTGCCATCTTTAGCCGTATAGTTTAGGGTTACGCTTTGCGCTTTAATAGTAATGCCGCGTTCGCGTTCAATATCCATTGAGTCAAGAACTTGAGCTTGCATTTCTCGTTCCGTTAATCCTTCACACGTTTGGATGAACCGATCTGCTAATGTGGATTTACCATGATCAATATGAGCAATGATAGAAAAGTTTCGAATATGTTTCATAATTACTAAATCAAATTTATTTAAGTTATCTATACATAATAGTTTAAGTGAATTATGCCGAAATTTTTTGAGAAGTAAAATATTTTAGAATCTTCAGTGTAAATTTCTTTGAAAGTAAGGTTAAACTATGACTGAGTATTGTGGTGTTTAATCTTCAAGAACTATTGTATCTTTCTTACGTAAGGCATTACATAGATCAACTAATTTAGGATGCGTAAACCAGTGGAAAAACACAATTGATGTAATAAATACTAATGGATAAAAAACTACATCTGTAATCACGCCGTGGCCTTTATATACTTGTGGGCCGAAACCGATTAAGAACGTAATGATCCAAAGGTAGATTAACATCGGTAAAGAAGTTGATAAAATATCTTTAATGCTATATTGATGATTTTTACCTGAGTTAATTACAAGAAATATAGCCAGTAAGATGGTCATAAACCAAGCTAACTTCATCATATCAACATAGCCAACAAAGACTAAAAGCATCGTTAGTACAAAAAATAAGATAGGCGCAACAATATGTGCGAAAGGTACTTTAAATGGACGTTTTTTATCAGGTTCACTACGACGTAATGCAACTAATGAAATAGGTGCTGCCATATAGCCTATAACATGAAATGCTGTGACTAAAACCATTAAAGCAGCCCAGCTATGAAATAATAATAGTAAGCCACTAGCTAAGATGAAGTTAAAGAACATAGCACGTCGTGAAAAATAGTATTTAGGATCAAGTTTTGCAAAGTATTTTGGCATTTGACCTTCTGAAGCCATAGAATAAAGCATGCGTGATGTACCACCTAAATAAGCAATGCCTGTGCCAGATGGTGAAACAACAGCATCAGCATATAAAATCATTACCATGATATTTAAGCCAAGTGGAATCATTAATTGGACAAATGGAGAGTTGAAATTTAAATTTGCCCAACCTTTTTGAACAACTTCTTGAGGATTTAGCGCACCAATAAAGGACGTTTGTAATAAGAGATAGATGACTAAACAGATAACAATTGAGAAAAACATAGCCAACGGTAGATTGCGCTCAGGTCGTTTTATTTCACTGGCAAAAGACAGTGCAATTTGAAAGCCATTAAATGCATAAATCATACCACCAGCGACAATTGCAGTAAAAATAGAACCCGTACCAAATGGAATCCAAGTATTATGGTACGCTGTAAAATTACCAGGATGAAAAGCACTACCAAACAACACAAGTGCCGTAAATAGTGGTACAAAAAATTTAATAATAGTCATTGAATTATTGATATAGGAGAAAATTTTAATACCAAAAAAGTTAATAAATAGATAAAGTATCATCAATAAGAAGGCGATAAAGAGTCCTTCTGGCGTTAATGAACCATGCGCCATCCAATTGCTTTGTGCATACTCGGAAATGCTAGTTAGATATTGAATACTTGCTTGCGCTTCAGTTGGAATAACCGCAACAATTCCCATCCAATTAGAAAAGGCAAAAAAGATTCCAAATGTTTTATTATGGGATAATGCGCTCATTCGGGTTGTAACGCCACGCATGGGATACATCGTTGCTACTTCTGCCATAACAATAGCCATTACAGAAATAATTAAGGCTGTGAGTATCCAAGCAATATAAGCACCTCCAGGGCCTGCACTTTTAGCTGCATAATAAGAAGCAAAAAGCCATCCGCTGCCTATAATACAACAAACACTTGCAGCAGTTGCTGAAAATAAACCTATTTGCTTTTTTTTGATACTCATAAAGTATGAATCCTTTTATTTAAATTAATTATGATGTTCAATAGTATGGTGAACAGTCTGTATATGTAATAAGTAGATGCTTAAGTAATTTGATTATTGTTTTATAAAGCAGCAGTAGTATAATCTGACAAAAAAAACTAAATTAGTCAATGGGCTATGTTTAATATTATCCAAATTACAGTTTAATTTATAAGCAATTTTAGCGTTTTAATCAGCGAGAATAAAATTAATGGCGTTTCACTTTGCAAATATAACTTGTTGATATACATGTGAATTTTATAGTATATTTTATAAGTGTTTGATTTTCATGTAGTTGATTATTGGTTTTAACCATAAAAATAAGTTACATTCTAAAAATAAATATTTTTTGCGAATGCGGTATTTATTCTTAAATTGGGGACATGTCATAATAGAATTACAAAATAAAATAATAATTATTTGTATGCTATCTGTTCTTGTGGTTATATTAAGTAATGCTGCTGCAATGGAGAGATATCAGATGGGTGTCATAGGTAACTTAGTACGTAGAAAGTCTGTTTTTATTAGTATCGTTATTGCTTCACTATTGTTTTTTGCAAAAGCTGTTTTTGCTTCTGCGGGTGTGAATATTGATATAGAAAATCGTTGTTTTTATCCCGTGACATTTTCAATGACCGATGAAAATTCACCGAATGTTGAACAAGCATTAACAATCCAATCTTCAACTAAAAAATTACTATCCTATGTCAAAGATAGAAGTGTTTCTATTGCGGCAGTTTCAAGTAAAAATGAGCAACTTGGTTCATTGACGGTTTGGTTACATGATGATACGTGGGGAAATTACTTGGATGTGCAAAATCTTACAGGTGATATCTATATCGATCAGTCATCAATGAGCTGGCACAGTTGGGAAGGTACACCTACTGTTACAGTAACAACGTGCAAACAGCAAATTGATCTTAGTCAAAGTAAGATTTTTGATGGTGTTCAGCGCGTTATTTTTTTTGGGGATAGTCTAACGGATAAAGGCACTTTGAATGAATATACCTTGGGTGTTATCCCTCAATCACCGCCTTATTATGATGGCATGTTCTCAAATGGTAGCACTTGGGCCGTTCAATTTTCAAGAGATTTAAATCAAGCTGGAATTGAAACCAGTAATTATGCTATTGGTGGTGCAACAGCTGTATTTGATTTAGGGGGTGATATTCCTTATTCATTAGATGGTGAACTTGAGACTTATCAGCTTAATAGCAATGTTAAGTGGTGGACTGATCAAGATAAGCAATTGGTGTTTATATTTATTGGAGCAAACGATTATCTAACGGTAAAAGCTAATTTATCGGATAGTAAGATTGATCAGATGACAACAGGTGTTGTTGATAATATCCAGTCAAATATTAAGTGGTTAATAAACTATGGTGTTAAACGATTTGTTATTATTGGATTACCTGATTTAAGCCAAACGCCAGAGTCGAAAGTTGATCTAGAAAACACGCATTCAACCTATGAGCTGTCCATTATGCACAATAAGAAATTAGCATCGATGGTTGAGCAACTGCAAGCAAATTATCAAAGTAGCCAGATTCAATTTCAATATATTAATACGATAGACTTATTTGAGTTGCTATTTAATCAAACAGAAAAAATGAACAAACTCTATCATATGTCAATCAATCCAGATAATAATAGCTTATCTTGTTGGTTAGGTGGTTATTCTATTAGTGGCTTAACTAGTAACTCATTAATGATTAATCGTTATTATGTTAAGCAGCCAGCAAATGTCATTAATATACTACAGCAGTTACCTAATACGGCGGATATTCAAACAGCGATGCTAGTTGCTAACTCTGGTCAATTATGTGATAACCCTGAGAATTATATATTTTGGGATCGTGTCCATCCAACCTCACAAATTCATAATGCGCTTTATAGTTATATCAAAGAGCAATTACATATTAAATCAATCTAAGCTGTGGCGATCTAGTAAATAGCATAATATTTGCTATAGTTTAAAGATTGGCTTTAGGCATAGTAAGATGGCTTGTATTTATAGGAGAGTATGTATGTTTGCAGATAAATCGTTAGCAAAACAAATAGAAGCGCTAATGGTATATAATGCGCGTCAGTATACATTAGCGTCCCGTAAGCTATATCCTCAGTTACAAGCAGCGTGTATTGATGTTGATGATGGTATTGCAAGTTTTTGTGGTGAAGATGACCGTTTAAGTAAGGCAATTGGTATTGGTTTAAGTGGAAAAGTTACTAAAGAGACATTGGCGTTAATTGAACAGATCTACGCTAAGCGCAATGCGAGTACAGTCATTGATTTATGTCCACTAGCTGATTCTAGTATCTTATATTTTATTAAATCAAGATGTTACGCTTTGAGTGAATATCTGAATGTTATGTATTTGGATTTATCTAAGAAGCTGCCAGAATTTGCATTACCCTCTGATATTATTATTGAGCAAACCGATGATATTAAGCTTTGGCATGCGGTGACGGTATTAGGGTATACACAACAAAAATCAACAACATCGTATAGTTTGAGTCGTTACTTTGATTGTTATGCAACTATGGATCATGTAACAGCATTTACTGCCAAGCTTGATGGAGTGGTTGTAGGGGGTAGTGTTGTAGCAATTGGTGAAAATGGTATTTGTGAATTTAATTTAAGTGCTACCTTACTTGATTTTAGGGGGCGAGGTGTACAAAGGGCATTGATTGCCAAACGTATTGAATATGCTAAAGCTCATGGTTGTAAACTAGTTGTTGCTTGTTTTACCCCTGGTAGTATTCCACAACGAAACTTTGAGCGCTTTGGTTTTAGGCTTGCCTATACAAGAACTAAGTTGGTTAAGGCGTTAAGCGAGGCTAAGTAAGTTATTTCAGAATTAGATTTATTTGGTTGGATAAAATGATAATCACAATTGTGAGTTTAATATTTGGAATGATTGGTTTACTGCTTGGTATACTAGGACTGATTGCAACCTTAATTGGTGTTTGGTTTTCATATATTTCATTTGTTAATCCAATTAAAAGATTTAAAAAATATGTAAAAAACTCTAATGATTGGGAAAGGTTTCATCGAATTGAAAATCTTATTGATTGTTTTAGGCATAAAAAATACCCTACGTTTCAATTGATCATTGACTATGATTTAGTAATCGTGAAAGATTTTTCTGAAGATTGGATAGGGGCTTGCCCTGATAAAGGTAGTAATGCGTCTTATCATGTGCAATATAAAGTAAATGACATGTTATTTAAAACAGAGCTTTTTGTATTATTAGATGGTGGAAGGAACTTTGTTCCTGTGCCAAGAGTTGAAGTTAATCAAGATCAACCAAACTCAAGACAATTTTATTATGATATAGAACAAATTCAAATAGCAAATATAGTTGGAAAATATCATTTTGAAGATAACATTTATGATTATGCAATGAATCATAAAATAGAGTGTAGGGTTTAATTCAATTAAAAAAACATTTATGCCACTGAAAGAGAAATATTAAAGTCAGTTGCTTTGACAATTGGCTTAACTTCTCTTTTTGTTTTAATAAGATCAATAATAGAATATTTTTCTAAAGTTTTAAGTGTCCTACTTAGATTACTAGATTTTCTACCTGACAGTTGAGAAAGTTCCTTAATACTGTTCGGATTTTGTGTTTTGATTAGTTTTAATAACTGCATATTATTTTCATTTAAAACTTCAGCTAATGATTTTACAGAGCTAAACCAAATTTTTGGTTCATTTGGCTTAGGTTTATATTTGCCTGAAGCAATTAATAAAGCACGCTTTTGAAAATCTTCTTTAGAAATAATGCCAACTTTTAATGGTTTCATCTTGCTTACCTCTCATTCGCTTGAATAATTTCATTCACTTTATTGAAAAAATCCTCTAATAATTGACATGCATTGGTAAATTGATATGGTGTGCCTTTATCTAGATGGTTCTTAATGTATGTGATCATATTTAATAACACGACCTTTGTATTTTTTACCTGTTTGGATAGCATGTGCATTATCAAAACCAAGAATTCTTTAGAATTCTTTTATTATACTTATTATGTAAGGTTAAATTATAACGGATACCATGCGGACGTTCTTTTGTTGGTTCAACAAGATATGCTTCAATTTTATACCAATATCCAGAGTCATCATGAAATATTTCACCATTTAATTCTAGAAGAGTATCAATCCCAACATCACGTTTCACAATAATGGCCATTTAATTATCATCTGTTAATAATTATAATATGATTAATTGGAAGTATCAAATATAAATTTATCTGGGTGTAGGCTAAATTAAAAAGTATTGTATATTTTACATCGAACCTAGTGCAAATGATCTAGTCTGAACGTATAAGATTAATGCTTGATTTTTATTTGATATTAATTTATGTATTTGATTAATTTTGAAATATTTTATTGATTGAATATTTTGTTTTTTGTTTATATGATTGCTCCTGAATTTTAAGTGAAACAATAAGTTAAATTAAGGAGAACAACTATGGCCGGTGATGGTAATTCACAGCAGCAACAGCAGCAACAACAGCAACAACAGCAACAACAGCAACAACAGCAACAACAGCAACAACAGCAACAACAGCAACAACGTGTGCCAATCGCTAATGCAAGGACAGGTGCTTTTGTAATGTTTAATACTGAGCAATGTGAGAATCAACGTAAGAATGAAAAATCAAACAATGGCTGCAACATATTATAGGTCTTCTAAACAAAAGATTTTTTATTTCATAAATAATCAATTCTATATGTAGTAAAACACTCCATTCAGCATTGACCATGAAATTTAAAAGAATATGCTTTGTTTTTTATATTTCAAAATTAAATAATAAAATCTTTAATATCTGATTTTTTTATCGTACTATCATGATAAATTTTATGGAATGGGTATGATTATGGGGGGATATAATGAAAACTAAACATGAATTAATTTTTCCAGCAAAAAATAATTTAAAAGGTAAAAACAAACCTAAACTACTAGTAGTTAGTTCTACTTTTAATGATGTGAAGGATAGAGCTGTATTGTTTAGTTATATCAAAAGTAATTTAGAATACAGTGGTTATACCATAATTAATAAAAAAAATTTTTTTACTAATATTACTGAAGATCAACTTCTGGATCATATTAGTCCCCTTTACCAAAGCATGAAAGGGGATAGTATTGTTGTTGCATATAACGCTCATGGTGTACCTGGATGGTTATTTGGTAAAGATAAATCTCCTAAGAGTGAGATGGAGTATACCATCGCTTTTGCAAAACTCATCAAACAGATAGAAGCAAAGCTTAATGTTAAAGTTGATGCAATTATGTTAAATAATTGTTATTCAGGCTTTGAAGTCATGAGTGAAGATCATCAAAATTATATTTGCTCTCCAGCAAGAGTTCTTAGTATATTATTACCAGATGTACAAGTTATGGGTTATGTTGGAAAATTTAGTGACTCAATAGTTACTGGCCTAGCAGTACCGAAAGTGAATTATAGAGCTGCGGTTTATAATGGTTCAGAAAGTACGTCTAAGGTGGCTTTTCAGGATGTTAATGTTTCATTGTTATCTGGTTGTGTTTTATTTAGAAATGGTAAAAGCATTGGAGATAGTACAATAGAAAACAATGCCTATACTATTTGCACTGATATGCCAGATTTTATTTTTAAAAATCTCAGAGACAGCGGTACAACTCTTGATAGAAAGTCTTGTGTTAGAGCTGATTGTCATCAAGCTATTGATTTTCAGTTATCTTTAGATGTGGGAGCGCCTTTAAAAGGATATGGTGCCTATGGTGCGCAACAAACTAAACATGCTCAAAAACAACTTCAGTCCAATACAATGCCTTTTTTACAATCTGATCAGAAAGCACAGGAAGGTATAATTTCGAATAGTTATGCATCTAGTATCTAGTATAAGCTTTAAAATCTAAAGGTAGTGGAAGGAGTAAGCATATATTTTTTATTATTTCAAAAATAATCAACCATAGTTGTGTTGAGCCACTGCCTTTGCTTAACAGTTTGGTTTTTATTGATATAGCTAAGATTAAGTTATAATAAAAAATAAAAATTACCAACCTGTTATATATCAGTATGATAAAATATATAAACACGAAAGTAGATGATAAAATAAAGAAAATTATCAGGATTAACTATAAATTTTGAAAGAATATGATTTGTTTTTTTTTGTTTCAAGTTTAAATAAAAAATCTTTAATATATGGTTATATTTGGTTTAATATTATGATTGATTTTATTGATTAATTATAATATTTATGGGGGGCGCCATGAAAACTAAACCTGAATTAATTTTTCCAGCAAAAAATGATTTAAAAGGTAAAAATAAACCTAACACATTAGTGATTAATTCTATTTTTGATGATGAAAATGACAAGTCAACAAAATTTGAAGGTATTAAAAACAATTTAGAATCTAAGGGTTACTCAGTAATTAATAAAAGAAAAATTTTTACTAATATTACTGAAGATCAACTTCTGGATCATATTAGTTCCTTTTACCAAAACATGAAAGGGCGTAGTATTGTTGTTACATATAACGCTCATGGTGCACCTGGATGGTTGTTTGGTGAAAAATCTTCTAAGAGTGAGATGGAGTATACTATCGCTTTTGCAAAACTCATCAAACAGATAGAAGCAAAGCTTAATGTTAAAGTTGATGCAATTATGTTAAATAGTTGTTATTCAGGCTTTGAAGTCATGAGTGAAGATCATCAAAATTATATTTGCTCTCCAGCAAGAGTTCTCAGTATATTATTACCAGATGTACAAGTTATGGGTTATGTTGGAAAATTTAGTGACTCAATAGTTACTGGCCTAGCAAAACCAAAAGTGAATTATAGAGCTGCGGTCTATAATGGTTCAGAAAGTATGCCTAAGGTGGCTTTTCAGGATGTTAATGTTTCATTGTTATCTGGTTGTGTTTTATTTAGAAATGGTAAAAGCATTGGAGATAGTACAATAGAAAACAATGTCTATACTATTTGCACTTATATGCCAGATTTTATTTTTAAAAATCTCAGAGACAGCGGTACAAATCTTGATAGAAATTCTTGTGTTAGAGCTAATTGTCATGAAGCTATTACTGGGCAATTATCTTTAGATGTGGGAGCTGAGCATTTAAACAGAATGTATAATAGTGCTGCCTATGGTGCGCAACAAGTTAAATATGCTCAAAAACAACAACTTCAGTCCAATGCAATGCTTTTTCTACAATCTGATCAGAAAGCACAGCAAGGTATAATTTCGAATAGTTATGCATCTAATACCTAGTATAAGCTTTAAAATCTGAAGGTAGTGTACTTACAAGATAAACCAATCAATTTGATTTTAGATGCTGATTGAGATTCAAAGTCAAAGTCTACCTGCATCGTATCGGGTGAGTTTGAGCCTGCAAATTCAAATTTTTGGCCTACCTTTTTAATCATTTGTGAGTAAGTACTCATGCCCGCCATTTCACCTATATAGTATTGTGTAATTTCAATAGATAGTTTATTAACTTCAGTTTTAGGTGGGTTTAATTTGGTTACAGAACAAGATACGGTATTGATTCGTTTTGGAAAAGCTACGCATTTAGTTTGACCAGCCGATAGATCAATAGAAAACTCTTTAGTCTTAAGTTCTTGACAGTTTGAATCATCAGCAAAAGAAATGTGTGGGCTAGCAAGAAGTAAACTAAGACAATATAAGCTAGTATAGGTAAAGAGTTTATTCATAACAATCCTTTTAATTTTATAACGTTTGTAATATTAAACTTGCTCTTAGGTAGTTTATACTAGTTAATTCTATTGTAGATAGATAATTTAAGTAACTATTTTCAGCAGCATAAAATTTTTTAAAATTAAACTGCTTGAGTCTCATATTAATATTAAATATGATTATTCTTGAATTTTTAACTCATCCTTTGAGTATCAAAATAATTAGGAATCACTAAATGAAAAAACAAACCATTTTAATTACAGGCTGTTCACATGGTGGCATTGGTTATGCTTGTGCAAACTATTTGAAATCAAAGGGGCATCAGGTATTTGCATCGGTGCGTGCGCCAGATGATCTTGAAAAGCTAAAAAATGAGGGCTTTGATGTTTATTTGATTGATGTGAATAATCAAGAACAGATTGTGAATGCATTTAACGATATTTTAAAAAAAACAAACAATAAATTAGATGTTGTATTTAATAATGCAGGTTTTGCTCAAGCAGGTGCCCTTGAAGATATTCCAACAAGGTATTTAAAAGAGCAATTTGAGACTAATTTTTTTGCTGTTCATAATATAACACGAATAGCCTTAAAAGTTATGAGAAAGCAAGGTTATGGTAAGATTATTCAACATGGTTCTGTTTTAGGGTTGATCTCGCTTAAATATCGAGGTGCATATAATGCCAGTAAATATGCATTAGAGGGTATGGTTGATACGATGAGGCAGGAATTAAATGGGTCAAATATTTATATGACTATTTTAAATACAGGTCCAGTAACGAGTAATATCAGAGCAAATTCTATGAAAACAATAAAAAATATAGAAATAGAAGGTTCTTCTTACATTCAACAGTATGAGAAACTTATTGCTGGTAAACATAAAAAAGTACCCTTTAATAAGGAAGCGATTGCAGTTGCTAGAGTTGTTGAAAAAATTCTTAAGGTAAATAAACCAGCTCCTAGATATAGTATTACAAAATTTACTCGCTTAGCTAAGTTTCTTAAAAGTATATTACCCACTAAATTGCTTGATCGTATTTTGAATAAGATCTAAAAAGTTCAATAACTAAGCCATTTATTCGGCGAGATAAATAAAAACTATACGATTTTAATTGCATAATGTTAGAATGGTTTCACTATTTTAATTTTTAATTCATGGAATATTGATCATGACAGTTTCAAAAAATGTATTAGCTAATGCAATTCGTATGTTAAGTGCAGATGCCGTTCAAAAAGCCAAGTCAGGACATCCTGGGATGCCAATGGGTATGGCTGATATCGCTGAAGTATTATGGAGAGATTTTTTAAATCATAATCCAACCGATCCAAAATGGATTAATCGCGATCGTTTTGTATTATCAAATGGTCATGGTTCAATGTTGTTGTATTCACTTTTACACTTAACCGGTTACGATTTACCCATAACTGAAATCGAAAATTTTCGTCAATTACATTCAAAAACACCAGGTCATCCCGAGTATGGTTATACAGCGGGTGTTGAAACAACAACAGGCCCTTTGGGGCAAGGGCTTGCTAATGCAGTTGGTATGGCTATTGCTGAAAAAGTGCTAAGTGTACGTTTTAATAAACCCAACTTAGATCTAATCGATCATTTTACTTATGTATTTATGGGCGATGGTTGTTTGATGGAAGGTATTTCACATGAAGTTTGTTCACTCGCTGGTACTTTAGGTTTGGGTAAATTAATCGCATTTTGGGATGATAATGGCATTTCAATTGATGGTGAAGTTAAAGATTGGTTTAGTGAGAGTGTACCGGAGCGATTTAGTGCTTATGGTTGGCAAGTGATTTCTGATGTTGATGGGCATAACCCACAATCAATCACTGAAGCGATTAATCAAGCGAAAACTGATTTAACGCGACCAACACTGATTTGTGCTCGAACAACCATTGGTTTTGGTTCGCCAAATAAAGCAGGCAAAGAATCATCGCATGGGGCACCATTAGGTGATGATGAGATAAAACTGGTTAGAGAAAAACTAGATTGGCATTATGCGCCATTTGAAATTCCAAGTGAAATTTATCAAGCATGGGATCAAAAAGAGAAAGGCAAACAAAAGCAAGCTAAATGGGATCAAACCTACCAACGATTTGTTAATGAATATCCTAATGATGCGATGGAATTTAATCGTCAACTTTCAGGTGATTTACCTAAAGACTGGCAAAACTTTTGTCGTGAATGGCTAGCTGAGGTTATTCAAAAACCTCAAACGGTTGCAACTCGTAAAGCATCCCAAATGGCACTTGATCATTTAGGTTCTGTTATGCCAGAGTTGTTGGGCGGTTCTGCCGATTTAACAGGTTCAAATTTAACAAATCATAAGGATTCAAAATTAATTACTCATGATGACTTTAGTGGTAATTATATTTCCTATGGTGTACGTGAGTTTGGCATGAGTGCTATTATGAATGGTATACTATTACATGGTGGTTTTCGTCCATACGGCGGTACATTTTTAGTATTTACGGACTATGCCAGAAATGCAATTCGTATGAGTGCTTTGATGAAGCAAGCCGTTATTTATGTAATGACACATGATTCAATTGGATTAGGTGAAGATGGTCCGACACATCAACCAATTGAACAACTAGCTTCATTAAGAGTGATTCCGAATTTAAATGTATGGCGTCCTGCAGATGTATTTGAAACAGCAGTAGCTTGGCAGGTTGCTATTGAATCGAATAATACGCCGTCAGTTTTGTCATTATCGCGCCATAATTTACCAGCTGTTATTGAGCAGCTAACCGATGCTGAAAAAATACGTAAAGGTGGTTATATCTTACGAGGTAACCATCATAAGCCAGATGTTATCCTTGCTGCAAGCGGCTCAGAAATTGTCTTAGCTTTAGAAGCACAAAAACAGTTAACCAATGAAGGCTTAAATGTACGTGTTGTCTCAATGCCATGTATGGATATTTTTAAAAGACAACCTCAAAACTATCAAGATGACGTATTTTCTGAAGGCGTACCTATCGTTGCAATTGAAGCTGGTGTGGTTGAAAGTTGGTATGGCATCGTTGGTAAAACCGATAAGGTTATTGGCATGCATTCTTTTGGTGAGTCTGCACCTGCAAGTGCCTTATTTAAAGAATTTGGTTTCACTGTAGAGCATATTACACAATCAGCTTATGAGGTATTAAAATCTAGTAAATCATCATTAAGCGCGAGTGTCTAAATTTTCTATTTTCTTTAATTTTGATTGACTGATCATTAATTTTAATGAAATATAGCCTTGTATATTAAATAGTTAAAATATTTTCATGGAGACAATTGAATGAGTGAACGTTTTATGCCGAAGGGCGTATTATATATTAATGCAGTTCAAACATTTTCAACGGTTGGATTTGCTGTTCTTTTAGGGACATTAAATCTATATTTACAATCGAGAGGCATGCCAGTTGATGAAGTTAATATCTTAGTTGCTAGCTTTTTTGCGTTAAATTTTCTTTTACACTTTTTAGGTGGTTCACTAGGCGGAAGCATGATGAGCTTTCGTGGTTTATTTACAATGAGTTTAATGCTGCAAATTTTTGGTCTTATTGGCATAGCAATGGATGATACCAATATTATATTAGGTGGCATGGCATTATTTTTAACGGGTAGTGGCCTTAACGTAAGCTGTGTTAATATGATGTTAATTCAATTGTTTAAACAGAACGATGAGCGGCGACGCATTGCATTTTCAATTAATTATAGTTGTATGAATTTAGGTTTTATTATTGGTTTTATTATTGGTGGATATTTCCAAAGTTATAATGAATACAGCTCAGCGTTTTATACTGCTGCAGTATGTCTTGTCATTTGTGCTGTATTTTTAGCATTAGCTTGGCGTTACGTTAACGACAAAATGACTTATTATGCGACACACTTTAGTAAAAACATCTTGCGTTGGGTTAGTGCCCCATTAGTCATGGTTGTTTGTTTTATTATTTCGGTCTTTTTAATGCATCATGCTAATATTGGCGCAGCATTAATTTATATTGCCTTTGCGCTTATATTGATCTTTATGATTTTGATGGCATTTTCATCTGAAGCAGACTATCGTAATAAAATTATTGCTTACTTAATACTTTCAGCAACGTCTATGATTTTTGCTTTCGTGCAAGGACTTCAATCTACAGGTATTGCCAATTTTGTTAAATATAATACAAATTTAAGTATTTTTGGTTTCCACTTTGAGCAAAGTACAGTCAATATGTTCGAGTCATTAGGAGTAATCATATTTGGCTTGTTTTTTGCAATTGCACTGCAAAAACAACGATCTAAAAATCAAATTCAGCGCTCAGAAAAAACAATCGCTGGTGGTTTGGGTATTATGGCTATCGCATTTATGATGATACCAATTGGTATTTACTTTGCTGATAAAAATGGAACAGTCCAGTTAATATTCCCAGCGTTATTGTTATTTATTACTGCGGCATCTGAAATTAGAGTTAATTCGACTAATTATTCACTGCCGGGTGAATTAGGAAAACCAAAACATCAAGGTTTATTTACAGGTTATTTGTTTTTAAATGTTGCAATGGGGATAAATTTATCAGGGCCTATTTCAAATGCAATTATTGGCAATGTTGATACCTTAACCGATGCATCGGCTCTACGTACAAATCCTATGTACATGAAGACATTTATTATATTAACGGTTATATCATTAGTTGTTGCAGTTTTTTATTATGTTATTAGTAAATGGTTGAAAACTTTGATGACATCAAAGAATATTACTACGACTTCAGATCAGGTGGTTGCTGGTTAATATAACTTAAAAATATTGACTAAACTAATATAACTACCATACTTATATAGTATAATCAGTTAAGTTTGTTGATAGTATGAGCCGATTTTGTAAGTTATTATTTGCAGTGACGTGTTTAATTTTGTATATGCCGTTAAGTGTGTATGCTTCTTGTAATGCCAGTGTTAAATTTAATGCAAAAAATTACTGTCCATGGCCGGTTGATTTTAAAACAACTTACTCTGGCAGTTATTCAAGCAAATCTTTTAGCCTAGAGTCTGGAGGAAGCTATAATATTGGTGAGCGCTGGGAGACAACGATTACGGTCACTGATAGTTATGGTGATGCAGCAACTGTTTGGATTCATTCCAAGTATACAGGAATTCCTATTTGCACTTATTATTATGATGCAAGGAATGTCGATGGATATGACTTTAGTCATTCAAAAAAATGGACGGGTTCAGCACCAACGGTTTCATTTATTGCTTGTCAAGATGGAGCTAAAGCAAAAATTAAAGTTATAGGTTTGGGCAAAGCTAGTGTTTCTAAAAATGGATTACTCCAAAGTGATAATACAAAAATTAAGATTACAGGTAATGATACCTATAAGATAAGTTTTACAGCTACGGCTACTTACTGTACATTTAAGCTTAATGAAGGAATCTATTGCAGTCAGAATGATGTTGGAGCGATGTTTACAACGGGTAATCTAATATTTGCTTGTCAGCAAGTTGATCCCAAACAAGGGCAATGCGGCTGGGCTAATCAAAAGAATGAGAAGTCATCTAGCTATATTAATGTTTTTTAAAAAATATGGAAATATTTATAGGTTCTAAATTTAACTAATCAATCTTATTTAATTGCTCGTTAAATCTTTACTGTTACGGTTAAAAGCAGTATTGTATTGAGGAAAATCTAATTCAAATTGTTAAGTATCATGTCATGGTTGTTTTTTAATAAGACCAATGACAAATCTAAAATGGAGGATTTATATAATGAGTATTCGTATAGCAATTAACGGTTATGGTCGAATTGGTCGTCTAGTTTTGCGTGCGCTTTATGAAGGCGAACATAAGTCAGATATAGAAATTGTTGCAATTAATGATTTAGGTGCTAAAGAAGCTAATGTTCATTTAACTAAGTATGATTCAGTACATGGTCGTTTTAATGCTGATGTATCGCTAGATGGTGATGATATGGTTGTGAATGGTGACCGTATTAAATTATTATCAGAGAGAAATCCTGCTGATTTACCGTGGGGCGAATTAAACGTTGATATGGTTTATGAATGTACAGGGATATTTACTTCAAAAGAGAAAGCATCCGCTCATCTAACTGCAGGGGCTAAAAAAGTATTAATTTCTGCACCTGGTGGTAATGATGTTGATGCAACGGTTGTTTATGGTGTTAATCATTCAATTTTAAAAGCATCCGATACTGTAGTATCTAATGCTTCATGTACAACAAACTGCTTAGCACCAATTGCAAAAGTATTAAATGAAGCCGTTGGGATTGTTAATGGTCTAATGACAACCGTGCATGCGTATACAAATGATCAAAATACTGTTGATGCGCTACATAAAGATTTGCGCCGTGCAAGAGCAGCTGCCGTTTCAATTATTCCATCTAAAACCGGTGCAGCAGCTGCAGTTGGTTTGGTATTACCTGAATTAAATGGCAAACTAGACGGTTTTGCAATGCGTATTCCATCACCGAATGTATCAGTAGTTGACTTAACGTTTAATGCTAATTATGAAGTTTCAGTTGATGAAATTAATCGCATTATGAAAGAGGCTTCTCAGAGAGGACCACTACAAGGAATATTAGGTTATAGCGATGAACCTTTAGTATCAATAGATTATAATCATGATCCACGCCCTTCAGTGTTTGATGCTACACAAACACGAGTACAAGGAAAATTAGTCAAAGTCATTTCTTGGTATGATAATGAGTGGGGCTTTTCTAATCAAATGCTTAGAACAACCAAAGTTTGGATGGCGGCAAATTAATAAAAATTATAATCTAAGGCATGATCATCATGCCTTTTTCATTTAAGGGTCATACAAGATGGATATTTTAAAAGTAACAGATTTAGACTTAAGCGGTCAGCGTGTTTTGATTCGGGTTGATTTTAATGTGCCAGTGAAAGATGGTCGTGTTGTTAGTGATATTAGGATTAAAGCAGCGCTACCTACAATTAAATTAGCTTTGGAACAAAATGCTAAAGTTATGCTTATGTCACATTTAGGTAGGCCAGAGGAAGGTGTCTATGATGAGACGTATTCATTAGAACCAGTTGCAAAGCGTTTAAGTGAATTATTAGAACAGCCAGTACGCTTAATTAAGGATTACTTAACGGAAACAGTTTCTGTTAATGATGGTGAAGTTGTGCTATTTGAAAATGTACGTTTCAATGTTGGTGAAAAGAAAAATGATCAGCAGTTGGCAAAAAAATTAGCACACAATTGTGATATTTTTGTTATGGATGCCTTTGCAACTGCTCATAGAGCTCAATCATCAACTTATGGTGTAGCTGAATTTTCGCCTGTAGCTTGTGCAGGAATACTACTAGCTAATGAAGTTGATGCTTTATCAAAAGCACTAAGTAACCCTAAGCGCCCATTGGTAGCGATTGTAGGAGGCTCAAAAGTCACAACTAAGTTAACGGTCTTAAAAAACTTAGCACAACAAGTGGATCAGTTAATTGTTGGGGGTGGTATAGCTAATACATTTTTAGCAGCAACGGGTAATGAGGTTGGTGCATCATTATATGAACCTGACTTAGTTGATCAGGCAAATGAGATTTTATCTGATATTAATAGTCGAGGAGGTGATTTACCATTACCTAGCGATGTTAGAGTTGCAAAAGAGTTTTCTGAAACAGCACCAGCAATGGTTAAAGCATTATCGGAGATTAAACCAACGGATATGATTTTAGATGTTGGCCCAAGTTTTGAAACAGAGCTTGAACACATTCTAGCCCAAGCGGGAACTATTTTGTGGAATGGCCCTGTCGGCGTGTTCGAGTTTGATAATTTTTCAGAAGGTACAAAAGCTTTGGCAAATGCAATTGCTGACTCTAGTGCATTTTCAGTTGCTGGAGGGGGCGATACTATAGCAGCAATTGAAAAGTTTGCTATAGAAGATAAAATTTCATATATCTCAACAGCAGGTGGCGCATTTCTAGAGTTCTTAGAAGGTAACGTATTGCCTGCAATTGAAATACTCGAAAGAAGAGCGAAAAATAAGGTGAATGTATGATCAAGCGAACAAAAGTTTTGGCAACAATTGGCCCTGCAAGCGAGTCAGAAGAAGTCTTATCTAAAATGATTAAAGCAGGTTTGAATGCGGTTCGTTGTAATTTTTCTCATGGTAGTGCTGATGATCATCGACAACGCATTAAATTAATTCGTAAAGTCGCTAAAAAAATGGGCGTAACGATTGGTATTTTAGGCGATTTGCAAGGCCCAAAAATTAGAGTTTCTAAATTTAAAGATAAGAAAGTCTTACTTGAAAAAGGAGCTGAATTTACTTTAGATGCTGATCAATCAGTTGACTCAGGTGATGCTAAGTCAGTTGGTATTGATTATAAAGCATTACCACAAGATGTAAAAAAAGGTGATGTCTTATTACTAGATGATGGTAAGGTTGTACTTACGGTTAAAAGTGTTAATGGTAATAAGGTATTAACTGAGGTTACTGTGGGTGGTATTTTATCTAATAATAAAGGGATTAATAAACAAGGTGGTGGTTTAACTGCACCAGCACTAACAGAAAAAGATAAAGAAGATATTATACTAGCGGCTGAATTAGAAGTTGATTACTTAGCTGTTTCATTTCCTCGTGATGGCAAAGACATGGATGAAGCAAGAACGCTGATTAAAGAAGCGGGTTGGGAGTATGCTTCATTGGTTTCAAAAATAGAACGAGTTGAAGCAGTAACTAATATTGATGAAATTATTGATGCCTCAGATGCAGTTATGATTGCAAGAGGTGATTTGGCTGTTGAAGTGGGTCAGGAAAATGTACCAGCAATCCAAAAAATGATTATTGAAAAAACACGCGAGAAGGATAAGATTGCAATTACTGCAACTCAGATGATGGAGTCTATGATCAGTTGTCCAACGCCAACAAGAGCAGAGGTCTCTGATGTGGCAAATGCAGTTTTGGATGGTACAGATGTCGTTATGCTTTCTGCTGAAACAGCAGCAGGTGACTATCCAGTTGAAACTATCCAACAAATGAGCAGAACCTGTGAAGCAGCTGAAAAGAGTGATTTGGTTAGTATTGTTAAAAAAATGAATATCGAGCGCCAATATGAGCGTGTTGATACAGCTGTTGCAATGGCAGCTGTTTATTTGGCTAATCATATTAGTGTTAAAGCCATTGTTTCTTTAACGGAATCAGGGGCAAGTACACGTTGGATGTCTCGCTTAAATACAAAATTACCCATTTACGGTTTGACGCGTAATAAAGATACAAAAGGTCGTATGACTTTATTTAGAGGTGTCGAGCCAATTCAGTTTGATTCAACGCGCATGCCTAGGTTTTATGTTAACCGCTCCGCTGTTGAAGAGTTAGTTAAACGAGGTGTTGTTCAGGAAGGAGATTGGGTTATTTTAACTTCAGGTGACCATATGGGGTTACATGGTGGTACAAATAAAATTAAAGTTGTACAAGTTGGTAATGTGGTGTAAAGGAGATTTTAAAAATGGCATTAGTTTCACTAAGACAACTATTAGATCATGCTGCAGAGTATAACTACGGTTTGCCTGCATTTAATGTAAACAATTTAGAACAAATAAGGGCTGTGATGGAAGCAGCCAATGAAGTTGATAGTCCAGTAATATTACAGGCATCAGCTGGTGCAAGAAAATATGCAGGGTCAAATTTTATTCGTCATTTGGTGCTTGCTGCGATAGCAGAATATCCTCATATCCCGGTTGTTATGCATCAGGATCATGGCACATCCCCTTCAGTTTGTCAGAGATCGATACAATTAGGCTTTTCTTCAGTGATGATGGATGGCTCATTAAAAGATGATGGTAAAACGCCAGCAGATTATGATTATAATGTTAATGTAACCTTAAAAACAGTTGAAATGGCTCATGCTTGTGGGGTTTCAGTTGAAGGAGAATTAGGCTGTTTAGGTTCGCTTGAGACAGGAGAAGCAGGTGAGGAAGATGGCGTTGGTGCTGTCGGTAAACTTTCTCATGATCAGCTATTAACAGACCCTGAAGAAGCTGCACAATTTGTTAAAGCGACAAAAGTTGATGCATTGGCTATTGCAATTGGTACAAGCCATGGTGCTTATAAATTCAGTCGACCTCCGACAGGTGATATTTTAGCAATTGATCAAGTCAAAGCAATCCACGAACGTATTCCTGATACTCACTTAGTTATGCATGGCTCATCATCAGTACCGCAGGATTGGTTGAAAGTAATCAATGAATTTGGCGGTGATATGGGTGAAACTTATGGTGTTCCAGTTGCAGAAATTCAAGAAGCGATAAAATACGGCGTTAGAAAAATTAATATTGATACTGATTTGAGAATGGCATCAACAGGTGCTATTCGACGCTATATGGCAACGAATCGCGCTGAGTTCGACCCACGTAAATATAATCTAGAAGCTAAAAAAGCCATGAGTGCTATTTGTAAAGCACGTTATGAGGCATTTGGCTCAAGTGGCATGGCATCAAAAATCAACCCTGTCTCGCTTGAAGTGATGTTTGAACGCTATGCAACTGGCAATCTAGATCCAAGAGTTAATTGAGATTATAATTTTAAACAAATTCATAGTACAGGATATCTAGTTGTAACGACTTGTTCTTATGACCGATAACTTGTGCGCCACATTTTAGATACATTATTGACTAGTTTTTGTCTTTGTTCCTTTGGTAAGCTAGTTAAAAACTGTAATCCAGTTCTTTGTTCAATATTTGTGATAGACACTCTATATTTCGCAACATCTTTTTTATTAACATGTGCATTTGGCATAACAAAGGCGATTGCTTCATTCGTTTTTGGTGCATAAATAATTTTAAAAAAGTACTCAGGTACTAGAATTTTATTTTTACCGATAGATTTATGTGATTTTACATGTTTAAAAATTGGCCCAGTGTAGATATATATTTCTTTTTTATAACCGGCCCAAAATCGAACATCTGTTTCTAATTGCTCCCAGCCTTGACGATTGAGTCCTGCTTTTTGGGGAGACATATTAGATAAATAGAAAGACTCTTCAGCTGATTCTTTTGAAAAGCTCATAGCAGCATAAGGTGCGAGATGTCCACGATCATAACCATTATTATGATAATCTGATAATTCAGCTCTGTACTTAATAGGAACAGCTGGGTCAGCTTGAAAGTGATCATGGCGTTTGATGTGTTGACTTACAGATGAATTAGTTAGTTTATAAGCTACCCAGCGAGGTTGTTTTGTTTCATAGTTATAACCAACAATATAACCAATTCTACATAAATATAAATTAGCATGTGCTGGGTTACCGTATTTTAATAAGTCATGACAGTAGGTTGTTGTAACCGGTAAAGTCGTTACTGGCTTTGTATCTGAAAATGTAAGGTTACTAAGGAAAAGTGACAGAAAGAGTGTGATGATTAGTTTCACGAGCATGTTCCATTATTTATAGTTTGGGAAAAGATTTTACCTGATAAATGCTAAATGAATAACTATTTTTGTAGTGAAATGATTATTTTTATCGAAATTTTATATAAGCTTTAGATCCGTTGTGCGATCAAGCTAATTTTTATAACTATCAGATATACATATTTAAATTTTCAAAAATTGGAGCTCCAATAAATTTTATCGCTTAAAAGCAATAAAAGAAATATAAAAATAATATAAAAAATAAATTGAAATTACATTTATTGATGGCATAATGTCTAGTTGTAGAAATTGTGATTATTTTTATTTTTTTACAAGATAGGGGTTGAATTTATTATGAAAATGAGAAAGATAAAACAAAATTTAGTATTAATACTGAGTGTATTTTGCTGTCCAATAGCAATTTATGCAAACTCTGAATATACGATGCATGTAACAAATAATGCAGATATATCCATTCAAATTAGTGCGACGAATGTTAAATGTATGGAACAAATAGAAGATGAGGGAGGAACTTATAATATTGAAAGGTATTTTCAGGTAAATATAGCTCCTGGGGCAACATATGACCTATATCTTAAAGATGAAGATACAGGCTCTTGTAATGGGGATCCAAAATCGTTTGATTTAGTTGCAAAAGCAAATCTAAGCTCTAAAGGTATTGAGCCTATGGATGGTGTAGATTATCAAGCATATCTTACTTGGGTACATCAAAAAAATAGTGGTAACTGGGAAACTAAAATGTATGACTATCAAAATACTCATTATAAGAGTGCGGTATTAGGTTATACAAATCAATTATGTAAATCAGGTGGAGGATGGATTGACTGTAGTGATTGGATTGATGGTGGCTCTGAATTTAAAGTAACAGTTGAACAAACAAATTATGAATATCAACTGGAAAGTCTCAATCTTGGTGATGTAATTGTTACAGATGGTTTAGGTGAAGTTATTCCAGTTGAACCATTAACAGACTCTGTTAACTTTTTAGAAGGAATAACCTACTATGTTCGATTTTCTAAAACACAATCCTATTGCAATATAAGAGATGAATTAATTTCTTGTCCATCATCAATTGAGTTTTTAAGTAAAAATAAAGACATTGTTTTTGTATGTGGTCAAACTGAAGTAGGAAATCCAGCTTGTCCTTGGACAACAAATGGTGATGCAGTGGATGATTTTGATTTGGATTATTTATAAAATAAAAATAATATTTATAATTATTTTATGTATCAAATATTGATTTATTATTATCAGACATGTTATATTTTGCTTAACAATATAGTTGGCTTGATAAATATTGATAACATTAGGGTTGCTTTATTATGATAAATATTAAAATATGCTTTATTTCTATGTGTAGTCTGTGCTGTGCTCTTTTTATACCCAGCACTGGATATTCAGATTCATTCTATAACTTATCTATAAAAAATGACTTAAACATACCTCTAAAGTACGAATTTTTAAGTGAGAAGTGTACTACGACGTCAACACTGCGAAGTAGCTCTGACTATATTATTAATCCGAAATCTACAAAAATGGCTAGTTTTATAGATAAAAACAGTGGTGGTTGTTGGAACCAAGAAAAAAAAATAACAATAAGAGTATATGCTTTGGTTGAAGAAGCATATAATAATCCTGATGGTGTATATTATATGGATATTAGATGGAGACATAAAAATAATTTACCATGGCAAACAAAAATGTATGACATTACATCTGGAGATCTAGATAAGAGGCAACTACAGCTATCTGATGCAAGATGCGATGGTTCCTATTGTTTAAACTTATGGACGAATCAGTCTGGTGATAGTGATTTATCAGTTACTATTTCGGCAAGCGAGTACGCTAAGTATATGTATACTTTCAAAAGCATTCTTCTTGGTGATGTTTATGTTCAAGATGGTCTGGGAGGTGAGGTTGTTCCAAATCCAGATACAGGGGCGGTTGAACTTAGATATGATACGGAAAAATACTATGTGAAATTTAAAAATTCACCTGAAAGGTGTACAATTATTGAGGGGATGATTAACTGCCCTAAATCCATTGATTTTCTCAGAAAAGATAGAACGATTATTTTTACCTGTGCTCAGGTACGTCAAGGTGATAGCGCCTGTCCTTGGGCAACACCTCATACTAATGCATGATAACTATTAACGTATTAATGTACTATTTTTTTGATAACGTATCCTGAGCTATCCTAAATGTTGAGTTAAAAAGTTATATAATTTTATATATATTTTATATTACAAATATTGCAATAAAGCATCAAATATTACATAATGTAATCATTGAAATGACTGATTATTAGATTTCACAAAAATGGGGTTGCTTTAAAATGAAAATAATAAAACTTAGCTTAATTACCTTTATATCATCACTTGCGGTTTTACCATATTTGGCACATGCAGATGCAAAAGTATACGATGCATTTACTGTTCATAATAATACGGAGTATGATCTTTATTTTTATCATACGAGTCAGCATTGCTTTGCTTCAGGTAAAGAGAATGGTTTGCCATATACAATTAAGGCGCATACATCCTATTCATTTACTGAAAAAGAAAATAATCAGGGTATTCCTTGTTCTAATATGAATAAAAATATGAATTTTGAGGCAACTGCAACGATGCCTGATGGAATGGGACAATATAAAATAGATTTGCATTATGAACGAATTCCTTTGGATAATTATGGTAAATGGTCATCGAATGATGCTTATTATGGTTTGAGTAAATGGGAAGTGGGCGTATCGCAAACTAGTGTTACAGATGGCCAGCCTGGTATGTCTGCTTCAAGTTGTCAGGAACAGATAAGTGGGACAAAAGTTACAGGTGACTGTGATATTCAAACCTTAGCTGTTGAGGGGGGAACACCTGGAACAGGTTATTACTTTACAAAAGATCACCACTTTAAACCGATGAATGTTGACATAACAATTGGTAGTCCTAGTGGTAATAAAAAAGCACTTAAATTTGCTTCACTTCAATTGGGAGATGTATCGATTACTGATGGTTTTGGTACACCAGTTGAACCGGATCAAAATGGTTATGTAACACTAAATACAACACAGAGCTATGTTTATCATTTTGCTAAAACACAGGCAACTTGTCATTCAAACCATTTGAGCTTGACTTGCCCTTCATCGATTGAATTTGTCAAAGAAGGCTCAGATGAAGTTGTATTTACCTGTGCGCAAACAGAAAAAGGAAATGCTGCTTGCCCATGGACATTAGCTTCAAATAACCCTCAACCAGAAGCTGCAACAGATGTTTATTCGTAAGATAAGATAAAAATAGTTTAATAAATATTTGTCAATAATCATGCCATGTATCTGGTTTTGTTGCACTTGTTATCGATAGAAAAAGTTTTGTAATAAAACTTTTTGTGATTATATAATATTCTTTTTATTTTGGTTTGTTTATTTAAGTTTATTCTGTAATAAAGCATTCTAATTCATTTAGTTATAGCTTTATATCTAATGACATATTAATTAATTAAAGGTAAATTAATTAAAGAGATTATCTAATAATTAGGGAATTGATTATTATGGGGATTATTAAGGTATCAGATGAAGAATGGAAAGCAATTAATATTCTACTAAAAGATAAGCCAGAAGGAACAACACTAAAACATCGTTACAGGCGCTATGTTAGTCCATTAGGCATGAAAAAAATACAGCAGGAATATCACTATCAGGATGAAGGATCACAACAAAAAAAAATAAAATTTGATCATTCGTTTATCGTCGCAGATGGCAAAATTTGGGCAATACCAAATGAGTCAGAGAAAGCAAATGCTCTTTTAGGTCATGGTATGTATGGTAAAGTTGTTATTCGTGAAAATCAACAAGACGAACAATCATTACATAAAGTGGAATATAAATCTAATAGAACGAAGTCTAGGAAAGAGTTAGAACTTTCTAAAAGAGAGCAGAAAATTGCTTTAGATGTTGGTCTTGCCTATACGAGTGTGACTAAATCCTATTTTGGTGAAATGGGGAAGCGTGTTGGTGACCATATTATGGTTATGCCTTATAAAGATAATCCCAAAGATATAGCAAAAAAATATGAAAAGGTTACGCCACCTATTACTACTATGATTAAGGCGCTAGAGCAATTAAAAAATCTTCATAGTGGCGAGTTATCAAAAACCAATACGCAATATTTACATCGTGATTTGAAATTGGCAAATATAATTGAAGACGATAAAGGAGTCGTTACTATTATTGATTATGGTTTTGCGATAGAACAATCAGAGGTTGATAAACAATATGTTGGTACACCACTGACTATGGCGCCTGAGTTTTTCCAAGCAGGTGGCCCTGAATATTCAACCTCTAGTGATTTATTTGCTTTGGTAAAATCTATTTTATTACATGAAATAGAAGTAAAGTTTCCTGCCGAATATCAGAGAATAACAAAAATGGGTGCTCATTTACCACTTGCCTATCAATTATCTTTAGTCAACCAAGAAATCAATAAGTTTCTAATTGATAATCATACTACCTATCAGTCAGATTTGCGTTTTTACTTATCCAATCAAGTATTAATAGATGTGGTAATTAAACCCAAAGAGCAGCGCCCTACAACGGAAGAGGTTATTAAAGCCCTAGAGTTACAACAACAAAAAATAGCTGAAATTGAAGAACAAAAACAAATTCAACTTGAGCAGCAGAGAAAAGCATTACAAGAGAAAAGAAAAACAATTTCAAGCCTAAAAGAGCTACAGGATAGAAAAGATAGTTTTCCCATCCATCCTGGGCGAGTATTTTTACAGCAGCAAAAGAAGGGAGTTACACCACCAGAGGCTATTAGCGCTTTAGAGGTCGTAGTTGATGATGAGCCAGCTAATTCAAGTTTAATAGTAAATGAGAGTTTAACAGATTCAGATAAAGCCATTTTTCATAGTATTGAAGTTGAGCAAGAAGTTGATGATATCAATCAGTCCAAATTAGATAAGAGTGTTAAAGATACAGTTTTACTGCAAATGGCAAAAAGTACACCGTCAACCTTACTTGATAAGAGTCTATTTTTTATGATAGAAAGTAAAAATAGCAATAATGAGGGTTCTTTGGTAGCTGATACGATGTATCTAGCAGAGAAAAATATGCGAATAATTGAAAAGTTACTTAATTTTTCAGAAAATAAAGCCAGCGGCTATGTCGGTTATGGTGGTCAAACAGTTAACTACAATTCTAAGGTCTATTATTATGTTCCTACTCATGTCGCCGCAACAATACAACAGATAACTGAGGATAAAATTAATATGGCTTGTGATTGCTTTATTCAGTTTCTAGTAGATGAACTATCAAAGGCAAATGCATCTACTATCGGTTGGACTAGTTATGCTGTTGGAGGTAGACATCCTGAAATTGATAAATTGTATAGTAACCCAGCGAAATATTTAAATGAGTTTAAAGCAGAAGTTGAAACCGTAAAGCCAGTACCTTCAGTCAATGTACTGGCTATTTAAATTAGAAGTTAAAGTCTTGATGCATAAATTGTAGCACCTTGTATACCAACATCTGTATTTAATACAACATGAACCGGAATTGATTTAACTAGCTTATTCATTCTACCTTTGTCACAAAAAGCATTGATAAAGCGTCCATCAGATAATTGAGATAATAATTTAGGCGCCATACCCCCTACGATATATAAACCTTTTTTAGGTAAGGTTGTCAATGCAAGGTTACCAGCTGCTGCACCATATATTTTTACAAAAATATCAACGGCTCTTAATGCCATTGGGTCACCATGCTTATGTGCAAAATTGGCAATTTCTGCTGCTGGATTATCTGATAAATAAAGGCTGCGTTTTAATTCTGGATTTTCTTTCTGATTATATAATGGATTATCTGTGACATAGCGGTAGATATTAATTAAACCTGGGCCAGAGACAAAACGCTCAATTGATACCCGATGTAATTTTTTACGCATATATTGTAAAAGTGCAACTTGCTCATCATCAACTGGGGCAAAATCAGCATGTCCTCCTTCTGTTGGTTGCACACGAGGCTGATTACCATCTTGATAAAGAAAAGTAACACCAAGACCGGTGCCAGCACCAATAACTGCAATTAAATTATCCTTTTCAGGGTTGCCTTTTTGTAATGTACAGAGATCTTTCGTTTCTAATGTCTCAACACCATAACCAATCGCTTCAAAATCATTGATTAATTTAACACGTTCAGTTTTAAGTGTTTCTTTAAGTTCATCTTCTTTAACTAACCAAGGTAGATTTGTAAACTGAACAGAGCCATCAACAATTGGTCCTGCAACAGCAAAAGTTGCAGCATAGATTGACTGATCTTTTAGTTTTGCATCTTTAAGAAATAATTGAATAACATCAGTCAGGCTTTTATAGTTAGCACTATGGTAGGTTTGGTTGAATAATATATTTAATCGACTCATAAATGATGCTTTTGAATGTGATCCTTTTTTATATTCTGCTAGCATCAAGCGCGTATTGGTCCCGCCAATATCACCAGATAAGATAATCATTTTTATTACTCTCCTTTAATGTTTAAAATGACGCATTGATGTAAAGATCATTGCAATATTTTGTTGATTGGCGGCATCAATTATTTCTTGATCACGAATCGAGCCACCGGGTTGAATAATCGCTGTGATTCCTTGTTCAACAGCCTGATCAACACCGTCTCGAAATGGAAAAAATGCATCAGATGCCATCACTGCATCATTTAAAGATAATTTGGCTTGTTGTGCTTTTTCTATAGCAATTTTTGAACTAAATACGCGTGACATCTGACCTGCACCAATTCCGATTGTCTGACTATTTTTAGCATAAACAATTGCATTAGATTTTACATGCTTGACCACTTTCCATGCAAACAATAAATCTTGCATTTGCGCATCAGTTGGCGTGAGGTTGGTAACAACGCTAAGTTTAGGCTCATCAACTAATTGTTGATCTTTATCCTGTACTAATAAACCACCTTGAATTTTTTTAAAGTCAAGTGCATGACTAGGTTGATGAGTCATATAGCCACAGGATAATAATCTGACATTTTTCTTATTATGAATTATTGTAATTGCTTGTGCTTCAACTTCAGGTGCAATGATTACTTCAACAAACTGATTATCAATGATTTTTTGAGCTGTTTTTGCATCTAATTTTTGATTAAAGGCAATAATGCCGCCAAATGCTGAAGTTGGGTCGCATTCAAATGCTTTTAAATAAGCATTATAGATAGAGTCAGCCTCTGCAACTCCACAGGGGTTTGCATGTTTAACAATAACACAAGCTGCTTTGCTAAATTCATTAACGCAACTTAATGCTGCATCAGTATCTGCAATATTATTATAGGAGAGCGCTTTACCATTTAGTTGTTTTGCATTGCATAACGATGGTTCATTAAAATCAGCTTCAGCATATAAGGCTGCTTGTTGGTGGGGATTTTCACCATAACGCATATCTGAGTGTTTTTGAAAATTTAAATTTAGTGTACGAGGGAATTTATGATCTATTTTTTTAGTTTCATTGGAGAGAGCACCTAGGTAGTTTGCAATGGCGCTATCATAGGCTGCTGTGTGTTCAAACGTCTCACAGGAAAGTTGAAAGCGAGTTGCAGCATCAAGCATACCATTTTGTTGGTGTAACATCTGAGTAATTTCACTGTATCGCTTGGGGTTACAAATCACAGTGACATCACGGTGATTTTTTGCTGCAGCTCTTAGCATCGTCGGACCACCAATATCTATATTTTCAATTGCAAGCTCAAATGTTACATCATTACGTTTAATTGTATCTTGAAATGGATAGAGATTAACAACAACAAGATCAATTTCAGGGATATTATGTTCATTCATCGCTTGATCATCTAAACCTCGTCGTGCAAGTATACCCCCATGAACTTTAGGATGTAATGTTTTAAGTCGGCCTGAAAACATTTCTGGAAAACCTGTATATTCGGAGATTTCAATCATGGGTATTTGATGTGCTTGTAACAGTTTAGCTGTGCCTCCGGTTGAGATTATTTCGATATTGAGATCAGTCAATGCTTTAGCAAATTCTACGATGTTAGATTTATCTGAGACACTAATTAATGCGCGTTTAATGAGTTTCATATAGAAGCCTTATATTGGATAGGGTTATTATTTAATTGGTTAAAAAATGATGCTAATGCAGTAAATTGAGAGTGAGTTGATTCAAGGCAATTAAATTGTCGCTTAAATTGTTTCGCTTGCAGTTGATTTGTGATTGTTTCTAAATACCAACCGATATGTTTTCTAGCAATGCGAATCCCCATATAATCGCCATAAAATTGATGTAAGTTATATAAATGTTGTTTCATCAGAGCATATTTTTGTTCATTCGTTGGTTCATCTAAGTATTGGTTATGTTCTAGAAAATATTGAATTTGTTCGAAAATCCATGGTTTGCCTTGTGCTGCCCGACCAATCATGATGCCATCAGCTTTAGTATAATCGAGTACGTATTTAGCTTTTTGTTCACTATCAATGTCACCATTGGCAATGACTGGAATTGAGATGGATTGTTTTATTTCGCTAATGGTATCGTATTCAGCAGAGCCGGTGTATTTTTGACAGCGAGTGCGTCCATGAATACTTAGTAATTGTATGCCAGAGTTTTCAGCGATTTTAGCAATTTTAAGTGCATTTTTATTATCGGTATTCCAGCCAGTACGTATTTTCAGTGTAACAGGAACATTAACACTGCTGACAACGGTGGATAAAATATCAGCAACGAGACTTTCATCTTGCATTAATGCAGAGCCTGCTAATTTATTACATACTTTTTTAGCAGGGCATCCCATGTTGATATCAATTATTTGAGCACCTTCTTTGATATTTAGAAGCGCTGCTTGTTTTAACATTTCAGGATCGCCACCAGCTATTTGAACAATAATCGGCTCTGGTTCACCATTGTGGGTAATACGGTTTTGTGTTTTTTTTGTTTTGTAAAGGTGACCTTGAGACCAGACCATTTCTGAAGGTGTTAATCCCGCACCAAATTGACGACAAAGTACTCTAAAAGGCTGATCAGTTATACCTGCCATTGGCGCTAATATTAAGCGATTGGGTGATGTATAAGGGCCTATTTTAATCATTGCTAATATCGTATGCCAGATAATAAGACCCACTCATCTTTCGATTGTATGGGTTCAAATTTAAAATAGGCTTGATAAGCTGCTAATACTGAGTCAGCTTGCTCTTGAAGAATGCCGGATAAAGCAATTTTTCCAGAAGGTTTAATCAGTTTTGCTATTTCAGGTGCAAGTTGAATCAGTGGGTTAGCTAGAATATTAGCAAGTAATATGTCACAGCTTGTTGTATCTGTGAGATTATCAGCTAGCACAAATCTAAATTGATCGTTATTAATTTCATTTCTTTGAGCATTGTCATTAGACGCTGTGATTGCTTGTGGGTCAATATCAATCCCAATGGCTTCTTTTGCACCTAATTTTATTGCCGCAATTGCTAAAATTCCTGAACCACAGCCATAATCAATAACCGTTTCATTTTCAATAATATGTTGATCAAGCCAGCGTAAGCATAATTCAGTGGTTGGATGAGAGCCAGTACCAAAAGCGAGTCCTGGGTCTAAGATGATATTAACTGCATTCGGTTGTGGTATTTCGTGCCAACTTGGACATATCCATAGTCGATTGCCTAATTGGATAGGCTTAAAATGTTCCATCCAGCTACGTTCCCAGTCTTCATCAGGGTAGTTTCGTGTCGTATAGGTAGGTAATTCTTTAATGGGCAGGACTTCAAGTAGTTGATTTAAAATTAAGGTTAAATCAAACTCTTCTGTAAACAGTGCGGTTAGTTGTAGTTGAGCCCAAAGGGGCGTTTCATTAACACCAGGTTCAAAAATAGGGTTATCTTGAGCATCTTTTAATGTAATAGAGCACGCACCTAATAGCATTAGTGCATCTTCATAGGTTTCTACATCTTCACGTGTAAGGGTAAACGTAATTTCTTTCCAAAGCATAATAAAATCTCTAGTAAAGCCAGTTAGGTTATATGGCTAGAGATTCTACAGTTTCTTTAGAAGAGATTCAAGATAATGGATGTTTGGCGCTTTTTCATTGAAGGTTTTATCATCAAGAATAATTTGATGAAGTGGGATGTTCGTTTTAATGCCATCAATAATCATTTCATTTAATGCTGATTTCATTCTACGTATTGCCGCTTCACGATTACGCCCGTGTACGATGACTTTTGCTATCATGGAGTCGTAGTAGGGTGGAACGGTATAATGCGAATAAATATGAGAATCAACTCGAACGCCAGGGCCACCTGGGGCGTGATAAATATTGATTGTCCCTGGAGAGGGTAACATTTTAATTGGATCTTCTGCATTAATACGGCACTCAATGGCATGGCCTGTAATTTGAATATCTTCTTGTTTGAGCTGCAGCGGTTCACCAGAAGCAATGCGAAGCTGTTCTCTGACGATGTCTACTCCAGTAATTGCTTCAGTAACAGGATGCTCAACCTGAACGCGTGTATTCATTTCAATAAAATAAAATTGTCCATCTTCATATAAGAATTCAAATGTTCCCGCGCCTCGATATTTCATCAGTTTGCACGCTTTAACACAAACTTTACCAATTTCTTTACGTTCTTTTTCGCTTAAACCCGGTGCTGGTGCTTCTTCAATAACTTTTTGATGACGGCGTTGCATTGAGCAATCACGTTCACATAAATGAATTGCTTTACCTTTGCCATCACCTAATACTTGGATTTCAACGTGTCTAGGATTTTCTAAGAATTTTTCCATATAGACCATATCGTTATTAAATGCACTTTTAGCTTCGGCTTTGGTCATCTTAATCGCATTAACAAGCTCATCTTTGTTTCTAACAACACGCATGCCACGACCGCCACCACCACCAGCAGCTTTGATAATAACAGGGTAACCGATTTTGTTTCCCAATGAGAGATTTGTTTTTTCATTGCTTCCAAGCGGGCCATCAGAACCTGGTACGCAAGGTACTTTAGCTTCTTTCATTGCTTTAATGGCTTCAACTTTATCACCCATCTTACGAATAGTTTTACCTTTAGGGCCAATAAATATAAAACCACTTTTCTCAACTTGATCTGCAAAATCAGCATTCTCTGATAAGAAACCATAACCAGGATGAATGGCATCACAGTCAGTTAATTCAGCTGCAGCAATAATTGCCGGAATATTTAGGTAACTATCAACGGACTTAGCTGGGCCAATACAGACGGTTTCATCCGCTAACTTAACATGCATTAAATCTCGATCTGCAGTTGAATGAACCGCTACAACTTTAATACCTAATTCATGGCAAGCTCTAAGAATACGCAGTGCAATTTCGCCTCGATTGGCAATAAGAACTTTTTTAATCACGTGATTATGCTCCTTATTACCCGATGATAAATAGTGGTTGGTCATACTCAACAGGGCTACCATCTTCTACAAGAATTTGTTTGATTACGCCACTTGCTTCAGATTCAATTTGATTCATAATTTTCATTGCTTCAATGATGCATAATGTATCGCCTGGGTTAACTTTTTTACCTTCAGTAACAAACACATCAGACCCTGGGGCAGGTGATCTATAGAATGTGCCAACCATTGGTGAACGAACAATATCACCATCACTTAATTCTGAATCTGAATGCTTTTGTGTATTAGGCATTGAATCACTGGGAATATTCGGTGTAGGTTGTGGTTGAGGCGTTGCCATTGGCTGCATTTGAGTTGGTGTTTGTGCAACTTGAACTACTTGATTTGTTGTTTTAGCAATACGCACAACATTTTCGCCTTCACCGATTTCTAGCTCAGTAATTTGGCTTTGATCAACAAGTTTGATTAATTTCTCAATTTTTTTAATATCCATTACGATAACTCACTTAATTTTTTGTTTAAATTTTAATAAATTCAATGGCTGCATTAAGGGCTAATTTATAGCCATTTAAGCCTAAACCGCAGATAATACCATAAGCAATATCCGATAAATAAGAAAAAGTTCTAAAAGACTCACGAGCGTGTATATTACTGATATGAATCTCAATAAATGGTAAATCAATCGCAAGCAGTGCATCTCTTAATGCAATGCTAGTATGTGTAAAAGCTGCAGGGTTAATTAAAATAAATTGGATGCCTTCACTTTTTGCTTGATGAATGCGATCAATGAGTGCTGCTTCACTATTTGATTGAAAAGTAGCTAAACTAACATTGTTTTCATTGGCTATTTCATGTAGTTGACTTTCTAAGTCTTTTAAGGTGGTATGACCGTACTTCTGAGGTTCTCTTTGACCTAGCAAGTTTAGGTTAGGGCCATTTAGCAATAAAATATCAGTCATATAATTCATATACTACGTTTATTAAATTATGAAGAATTGTCGCATAAGTTTCATAAAAATACTAGTTTGTTAAAATACTAATGCTAAAAGCTAATAAATTACTTGATTGCTTTAGGTAATTCATTAAAACTGTAGAGTAAGTATGTTAAGTTTCAAATGGATTAAACTAATGAGTAGTATAATTGCTTATTTTAACTGGCTTGATTGGGTTATTTTAGCTATTTTTGTTTTATCAGTAGCTTCTGGATTTTCAAAAGGGTTTATGCGGGAAATCTATTCGCTTATTGTTTGGTTTGTTGCCGGTGTTTTAACCTATTTGTTCTCAGATGTAGTCTCTGATAAAGCATTTTCTTGGTTAGGAGATCAAAGACTGAGTTCACTTGTTAGCAGTGCAGTTATTTTAATTGGTGTATGGATTATTGGCCGAATTTTAGCAATGGTCATGACGAATAATCGAAATATTAGTTTAACTTCACGAATTGGTGGGGTTATTGTTAGCTTTATCAAAACATTTATTTTTATGACCTTGATTATTAATGTCATTAATTTATCAGATGATATAAGTACAACGAATACTTGGCGCCAGTCTTATCTTGTTAATAAAATGCTTGATGCAACAACATGGTTTCAAAATAATGACAATTTATCTGAAAAAGTTCCTTATCATGATAACAATGAAGGTCAGTCAAAACATGAAGCGATTGGTGAGTCAGGGCCAAATATTTATCAGTAATTCTAATTCATAAAAAAATAGTGTTAACTACTACTGTCAATAAAGAATTTCCTTAAGCTCTATCTAAAGCTTTGTTATACTAATAACCCTGTATTTAAACGATTATTTATTTGATTTAAACGATTAAGAGGTTTCTATGTCAAAGGTGATGACATTTCAAGATATGATTTTTGCACTACAAAATTATTGGGCTGAGCAAGGCTGTATTATCGTTCAGCCTTATGATATGGAGGTAGGTGCTGGCACATTCCATCCTGCAACATTTTTACGCTCTATTGGCCCTGAGCCATGGAATGCGGCCTATGTTCAACCATCGCGTAGACCAACGGATGGCCGTTATGGGGAAAATCCTAATCGAGGGCAGCATTATTATCAGTTTCAGGTGGTGATGAAACCATCACCAGATAATATACAAGAACTTTATTTGGGTTCATTAAAAGTATTGGGGTTTGATCCACTGATTCATGATATTCGATTTGTTGAAGATAATTGGGAATCTCCAACATTAGGTGCTTGGGGGTTAGGTTGGGAAGTTTGGGCAAATGGTATGGAAGTAACACAGTTTACTTACTTTCAGCAGGTTGGTGGTCTTGACTGTAAACCAGTTACAGGGGAGATCACTTATGGGCTTGAACGTTTGGCAATGTATATCCAAAATGTAAATACAATGTATGATTTGATTTGGTCTGAAGGGCCAAATGGTCCGGTGTATTATGGTGATGTGTTTAAACAAAATGAAGTTGAAATGTCACAGTATAACTTTGAAGAGGCGGATGTTGATTTTTTGTTGTTGCAGTTTGATTATTTAGAACGAGAAGCAGATCGTTTAATTGATAAAAAACTACCATTACCAGCTTATGAAATGATGCTAAAGGCGTCACATACATTCAATATGTTAGATGCACGTCATGCGATCTCAGTGACAGAGCGTCAAGGCTATATTTTGCGTGTCCGTGCATTAGCTAAAAAAGTTGCACAAAGTTATTATACTGCACGTGAAGCATTAGACTTTCCAATGTTAAGAGAATTTGCTTAATATAATAACGTATATTTTTTGTTTAATTACGAATTAAAAGGTATTTTTCTATGCTATGGATTTATGCAGTTTTAGGGCTGATATTTGGTGGATTAATCAGTTTTATACTACTTGAGCGTAAGGTTTCTAAACTAAGAATAAAATTACTTAAATTAGATGAACTTGATAAAACTGTTGAAAATCTTAATCAATCACTGGTAAAAGAAGTGACTAAAAATGAAGTAACTACAAAAGAGTTAGCAGAAATAACGACAAATGTTGCGGTTTTAAATAAAACATTAGATGATAAAATTACAGAAAATAATTTATTAACTCAAAAATTAGAAAAAGAACAACAAAATAGCTTGAAATTTAATCAGATAAATTTAGAGCAGTCTCAAACTATTGCTCGTTTAACTAATCAGTTAGAGAATGATGCGAAGCGTTTAGAAGATTTAAAGGAAGCAAAGGAGAATTTATCGCAACAATTTAAAGTCGTTGCACAAGAGGTTTTAGAACAAAAATCCAAACAACATAAAGATACTTTAGATACATTGCTTGCACCGTTTAAAGATCAGGTCAAAGGATTTTCAGAAAAAATTGAAAAATATCATATGCAAGGTAAAGCCGACCAAGCGGCCTTAAAGTCAGCATTAGCAACTGAAGTCAAAAATATGATGGAATTAAGTCATAAGATGAAAAGTGAGGCTGATAACTTAGCAAAGGCTTTAAAAGGCGATAAAAAAGTTCAAGGTAATTGGGGAGAATTAGTATTAGAGCGTGTGTTAGAAACATCAGGCTTGCGTCAAGGGGTAGAGTACACATTACAAAAGACTTTGAAAAATGATGAACATCAAATTTATCGTCCTGATGTGATTGTGCATTTACCAGAAGGAAAAGATGTAATTATTGATTCTAAAGTATCATTGGTTGCATATGAACGTTATACGCGATCATTGGATGAAATAGAAGCAAGTCAAAACTTAAAACAACATATCCAGTCGATTAGAAATCATATTACCCAGTTAAGTAATAAAGAATATCAGCAACTTTCAGGAGTTACATCGCTTGATTTTGTTTTATTATTTATTCCTATTGAATCAGCATTTGTCTTAGCATTTCAAAATGATGAGCATTTATTTTCAGATGCATTTAATAAACGTATTATTGTGGTAACACCAACAACTTTATTGGCCACCTTAAGAACCATTCAAAATATTTGGCGTTATGAAAATCAAAATAAAAATGCTCAAGATATTGCGGATCGTGCAAAGCGTATGTTGGATAAGTTTCGAGGCTTTGTTGAAGATTTGGATAAACTAGGTGATCAATTAGCTCGTGTTAAAGAAACTCATGAAAAAGCAATGAATAAATTATCAAAAGGTAATGGTAATTTGATTAATCAAGCGGATCGATTAATCAAACTTGGAGTGCCGATGAATAAACAACTTCCCAAGGGATTGCTAGATCAGGCAGAGTTAAATGATGATTAGATTTTTTCTTTATTTTTAGCTATTATTTTTCAAGCTGTACATATGAATATTATAAACCGTCATAGTCATCGTATTAGGGGTATGTGATATGTCACCACCTAAGCTGCCACCGACAGCTAAATTTAAAATAGGATGAAAACCTTTACCATAGTAAAACCCTTTAAGAACAGCAGTATCTCTAGCATCTGAGCCTAAAGTATAAGTATAGAATACCTTACCATCAAAATAGAAAGTTAATGTGCCTGATTTATAATCGGGTGATAAATTCCATTCCATTGCATAATAATGTGGGTTGGATAAATTATCAGTTGCTGCTAAATTGCTTGGTACTAAGTTACCAGAGCCTTTGCCTTGATAGTCGCTATTTGGTGTATCTGAACCATGCTCAGTTGACAAAAATGCACGCGGATTATTTCCCCATGCTGTTGTACCAGCCCATTCCATAATGTCATTTTCGCCGCAAGTTGGCCATGCACTGCAGTCAGATTGTGGCATCATCCAAAATGCTGGCCAAGAACCGGTATCTGTCGGTAGTGAAATTTCCGCTTCAATTAAACCATGCCTACCAAATTGTTTTGTACCAATGTAGCCATCGGTGTTTAAACGACCTGAAGTATAGGGGTGGTTAGTATCACCATCTTTAATTGCCGTTATGATAATTGATTTATTATTATCAAATTGGATATAACGGCTATCTGAATTGTAGGCTTCCTTCTCACCATTAGGCGGATTAGTATCAACCACTTTATTCCATAATTGACTATTCATCAAATCTACAGCATTTTGACAATTACCAGAGTGAGTATCACAATAGGAAATTGGTGCTTGAGCAAAGGCGGAATGGTTAAATAGATATAATAATACGATACTAGATGAAATTAGCTTATATTTCATTTGGTTTCCTCAAGTATTTTATGTTTGATTATTGAATGGTAATAAATTTTAGCATTGAATACTATAATTTTACGGCAGATAAAATAAAATTAGGATAATAGAAGATTCTGATATAAGCAATCTAATTGATTTACCATGTTTTTTGGATGAAATGGTGCTATAAATTTATTAATATTTGCTAGGTAATTATTTAGGGCCGCTTCATCGGATAGTAAGGCTATTGCTTCGTTTAGCTTTGCGGCTAAGTCTTCTGGATTACTAGGTTGATGCATAAAAGCAACACGGTTATTTAAAAACTCCTCTAAACCACCAGATTTTGCAGCAACAAGAATATTGTTAAATGCTAAAGCTTCAAGCGCAACTAAACCAAAGGCTTCTCTTTTAGATGGATTAATAACAATATCTGAATCAGCCATTATATTACAAAATGCTTTAAATTTTAGATTTCCAAGCACTTTTACTCTTTTGTCATCAATTTGTTTGATTTGGCCAGTTTTAGGCCCACAAATAAAAAGCTGAAAATCTTTTTTAATGTAGCTTAATGCATTAATTAAATCAAAGTAACCTTTATGCTGTTGATATCCTCCTGCATAAAGAATTTTAATATTTTTATTTTTGACTTTAATGGGTTTGATGGTTACAGCTAGTTTTAAAACGTTTGAGAAAATGCAGTTGTAGATAACTTGAAATCGATCATCTTGATGTAGTTTATTTTCAGTCCACTCTCTAGTTGATTGGCTAACGGCAATTAGGGAATCAGCTTGTTTAGGAATAATAGGGTGTTCAAAGTTTCGGTGGTAGTGGACGACAAACTTTGTTTTTGGATTATTTATTTTTTTTATAATCGTATCAATGAGCCCTTGACGGTTATGTATATGAATAATATCTGCATTAAAATGATTTAGTTTTTTGATGAGCTGATTAAACGTAAACGCATTTAATTTAAACCATTTATTAAATACTCTATTTAGAACTTTACTTTCGGAGAAAAAACGATAGTTAATTGAGTGAAATACAGTATCATGCACATCATCTTTGGAAAAGACTTCTACTATATAACCTTTTTGTTGTAAATAAATAGCCTGATCCAGTATTAATTTTGCTACTGGGGCAGATAGGTCAGTTGCATTACTCCAAAAATCAATGATTGCTATTTTTACTGGTTTATGCATTTTAATCTCCAATTGATAAATATTGTTTGGCTATTCTATCAGCTGAAAATTTTGCTTTTAGACGATCAATATTGATAGGGTATGGTTTGGTATAAACTTCTTTTATTTTTTTAGCTAAGCTTTCAGCTGTAAGTTCAGACAAACCTTTGGCCATTTCATCAGTCAATATTTCTGAAGGGCCAGATAAACAATTGGTACTTACTACTGGTGTATCACAAGCTAATGCTTCTACAATAACATTGCAAAAACCTTCAAAGTCAGAACTAACAACTAATAAGTTAGCATTTTTTAATAGTGGGTAAGGGTTTTGATAAAAGCCTGCAATGACAACATTATCATCTAATTGATGTTCAGATATCCACTTTTTAATATTAGCTTTTTCGGTTTTATTGCCTTTACCAATGAGGATTAATTTGGCATCTATTTTTGATAAATAGTAGGCTTTCAATAGTCTACCAATGCGTTTTTGGTGTTCAGAAAATCTACCTAAATAAACAATATATGGTTTATTGACGGCTATGGGTAATTCCATACTAGCAAGTCTATTAATCTGATCAAAATCAAATGGATTATAAATTGTTTGAATTGAATTTGGTTTAATTTTCATGGTATTAATCGCATCTTTTTGAATGCCATTAGAGACAGTAATTAGGTTTTTATGATTATAAATTTTTTGATAACGATGTAACTTTAACCATCGGCTGATACCGGATTTATTTTCTAAATTAGTTTGCCAAGATAGTGCAATGTGTAAAACTGAGTAAACGTTATCTCTAGGATATCGGGAGTAGGTTAAAATACGATCACACTCTTTTTTGTTGGATAAAACAAGGTCAAATTTAAATTGATTGGTGTTTTCAATTTCGGCTATTGTTTGATCAAAGCAATTGGCTAATTGTTTAAAATAACGGTTGGAAAATAAACGTATTTTGGGTTTTTTGATTAGAGGAAGTTGAATCTGATTAACGTGAAAATTTATATCATAATCTTGCGCTTTTCTTAAAGTAACAAGATAGACGTTACAATTAAAATTTTTAATCATCGTTTCAGCAAGCGTTAATACAACACGTTCTATTCCACCAATACTTAGTTTTTCTAAAAAAAAAACAATATGCTTTTTAGTCAAGTGATTCACCTTGTTTTGAAATTTTGGTTAACAGTTGTTCGGTTGCATCACGTATATCTTGGACTTCTACGCGATGAATATACTCAGCACTGTCTCTAGGCGTTGGTGCTCTTAATTTCTCACCACAGGTAATAATGGCTTTGGGTGAATTATTATAAGGCCAAGTATTATTATCTAATTTTGAGATAGCGACAATCGGTACTTTCATAGCTGAAGCAAGATGCATGGGGCCTGTGTCATTTGTAATATATAAATTAATGAAAGATAAGATGGCTGTCAGCGTTAAGATATCAAAAGGTTCATCCATACAAATGATATTTGGGTTAAGTGTTTTAAATTGATTGAGTAAGTTTTGTTCTTTTTTTGAACCAGTAATAAGAAATATAGAATCAGGGTATTTTTGATGAAGAGTTTCAATGAGTTGTTTAAATTTTTCTGTTGGCCATTGTTTTCTAATTTGGCTCGAACCTGGGTGTATGCCTATAATAAATTTTCCAGTTAGATTTTTTTCTCTAAGATATTTTTTTGCCAATTCAAAGTGGGTTTGTTGAGGATATAAAACCAATTCAAGTAGTTTAGGGTTACAGGATAAATTAATTATCTCAAGCATCTGATTTCTTATATGTACGGGATGATCACCGTTTCCGCTAATTAGGTGGCTAAATAAGGGGTCTAAATTTTTTACTTCATTTTTAATACCAACTAAATAGTGAGGCTTTAGTAATGCACATAATGGAAAGATATATCGATCACTGGCATGAAAAATAAAACAAGCTTCAAATTTTTGTTTGCGTAAATATCTATAGAGTCTGAATTTATTTAGTTTGTCTACATTAATTACTTGATCAATATAGGGGTTATATTCTGTGACGGCAGCACCTAAATTGTTAGTTAGGTAACTAAGATTTGCCTGTGGCAACCTAGATTTAATACATTTAAAAAATGGTGTAGACCAAACATTATCGCCAAGTGCAGTTGTACAGACTAATAGTATGTTTGGTTTGGTTTCTTTATAGTAGCGGGTTGTATGAAAAAAGTTAATAAACTTAATAGCCTTTATTATCAATAAATTTTTAATGACTTTTAACACTGCTTTATGGTTCTGATTTAAATTTGATATCATAGAATTCTAACATATTTTATTATTTTTAGGGAGTTAATAATTGCTTAGGAAAGAGTCATCGGTTACTATTTTAAAACCTTAGAGTTAGGAATAATAAATCACTGCTATGAGCTCATTTAAAAATACACTATTAAAATTTGTATTTATAATATTAGGCAAATTCTCTAAAACTAAAAGTAAAGCATCACAAAAAAAGATTTTAATTGTATCAACCACAGGTATGGGTGACACACTTTGGGCAACGCCTGCAATTAACTATTTAGCTGAAGTTCATCACTGTAGTGTTGACATATTAACCTCTACAGTTGGCATTCAAGTATTGTTAGAAAATCCCCATATCAATACTATTTATTGTTATCGATCAAATCGGATTATCGAATTATTAAGCCTGACAAAAAAAATGCTACTAGCGCCATACCATCAAGTTTTTTTGTTTCATGCATCACAACGTATTATTCCCTACATTGCTTACCTTGGAAATCCTAAAGCATTTTATGGGATTGATAGATTATCAGATAAAGTTTCTGATATGTATACTGGTATGCTTGAAATTGAAAAGTATCCAAATTCTCATCAGGTAGAGTGGCGACTAACCTTAGTTGAACGCATCTATAGTAAATCAAATCATTTAGACTTCAAACCAAAGCTTGAGATTTTTTTAACAGATAATGAAACATTACAAGTTAATGAATTTATAAATAAACATGGTTTAGATAAAGGTGACTATGTGTTTATTCAACCAGCAGCTAACCGAAAGCACCGACAATGGTTGCCAGAGCATTTTAAAGCAGTTGTTAGTTACTTTGCGGGTGAGTTAAATAAAAAAGTGATCGTTTCAGGCTCATCAAGCGAGATTGACTTGGTTCGATATATTGTAGATGGAGAAAATGAAAATGTAATAGCAATTTTAGGTGATTTATCACTTAAAGTTGTTGCTGGAATTATCCAGCATGCTGGTTTTATGTTAACGAACGATACTGGCCCTATGCATTTAGGTGTTGCTTATCAAATTCCTATGATTGTTATTATGTTGGATAAGTATTATTTTGAATCAAGGCCAATTTTAAATGCATCATATACCAAAGTGTTAAAGGTTAGTCATTATAAAGAAGATGAGTATATTTCAACGCCAGCTGTGGACTCTGTATTGACTGAGATAAATAATTTTTTTATAAAACAGGGAATTAAGTAATATATCAGATGAAGATTTTACTAATATCAGATCAAAAAGTTAACAGTGATCATTCGGCGGTAGAGGGTTTGTTTTATAAAGCAATTAATAAATTGGAAACAAGCCATTGCGATATTGTTTATTTCTCTGAACAATCCAGTGAAACACTTAAATTGGGTAAAAGTAAACTACAAGTTCCTAAAAAAGCTAAACATGCAAGTATAATTAATTACTTAAAGTGCATCATTGAGTTAGATCAATATGATTTTGTTGTTGTTCGAAATTATTTTGCTACATTAAAGCAATTTTTAAATGTTAAAGCAAAATATAATTTTAAAGTTGGTTTTTGGGAGTCGTTTCCTCATGGTTATCGACGTTATGAAGAGGCAAATCGGTTTGGTAAGTCTTATATCCGTAAATCGATTGAATGGCTTTTAAAATCTAAATATCAAAAGCATTTAATTAGTCAGTCAGACTTTTATTTGCCAATTTCTCATCAGTTGCAAAATGATTTTTATCCAAATTTAATGGTAGCTAGTTATCCATTATCTATGGGAGTAGACATAGATATAATGCCAGAGGAAGGCAATAAGGATACTTCAAAGAGTAGCTTAAAAGCATTTGTCTATACAGGTACAATTGATCGATTAAGAAATTTTGATGTCATTTTGGATGCGTTTTTAACTACTAAAAAAGACTATCAATTTTTTATATATACTACTAGTGATAATGACTATGTTACTAAACTTAAATTAAAGAGTCAGTTAGATTCAAGAATTCAATGGAGCCTCCCTTTAAAAAGAGACGATTTGTTTAAAGTTCTGAATGGTTCTGATATTGCTGTAGGAATTTTTCCAGAAACCAAAACGTATCGTAGTGCTTCACCAACAAAAACAATTGAATATTATGCGATAGGACTACCAACGCTTCTTAATCATATTCCAGAATATGATCGTTTATTTGATGAACATTGTGCCTATTTTTGTAGCTTTAACCAAGAAAGTATTCGTAGTTCTATAGAAAAAATTATTGATACATCAAAAGCAGAATTAGTCACAATGGGAAGAAGAGGGCGTGAGATTATCATCAAAGAACGAACGTACGATTATATGGCAAAGTCATTTGTTGCGTTTTTACGATCACTTTAGTTTATTTTAAAACGGCCAATAAACCAAAATCAGTAGCAATTTGAAGTAAAATAATACCAATACCAATTAAGAAAATTAGCGTTAATAAGAATTTGCTAAATAGGTTGAGGCGATTTTGGCTTTTCCTAACTTTCCACACCATCAGTGCAGGAACACTGATTAAAATAATTGCGACAAAAATACTCGCGTAACCCAGTGCATTTTTAAAACCATCGGGGTAGTAAATTGCATATAGCCAAGCAGGTAGAAAGGTTATGATAAATGCAATTAAACGATGACTATGTGGTTTTGTCCTTAATTTATAGGTGTCTTGGTTAAAATTATATAAACCTAAAGTAACGCCTAAAAATGAGGTTGTGATAGCAATATTAGTAAATGCATTGATAAATGCAGTGACACTAGGCACATTTAGATACGTTGCAATGGTTGATACAAAATCTCCCAATTGGTTACCGTTAGCTGCGATATGTTGGTAGCTATTATTGCCATATAGTGGGATTGCACCTAATGAAACAGTATTCCAGATAATATAGATAATCAAAGGTATGGTACTACCTAAAATTGTTGCTCTAAATAATTTTTTTCTATCTGAATTAAGATAAGTTCTTACCGTAGGTAAAATATGGTGAAAGCCAAATGAAGTAATTAGAATCGGTAGTGCAGCCCAAATATAAGTGTTACCAGAGTTATTTTCAATTAGCTTTTCAATAGATAAATGCGGAGAAATAAAGATAATAAGTCCTAGAAACGTTATCACCTTAAAGGTTAGTAGTACTTTGTTAATTTGATCAACTACTCGCGTGCCAAAATAGACAAATGCACCTAAAACAATAACAAAAATTGCTGCGTTTAATTTTATACTGAGGTCGATATTAAAATAGGATAATAGTAGTCCTAAAAGCGATGCGCCTCCAGTTGTATAGGCAGCAGATAAAGAATATAGCAATAAAAGATAGGATAAAAAGGTAATTAATTGCCCCATTCTACCTAAAGTGTAATAAGCCATATTACTAAAATTTGTACCATCTTTAAAAGCAAGGTTTGTTTCATTAATTAGGCAGGCGGTTAGTGTCATTAATAGCCATATTAATACTAATAATATAATAGATGTAACATAGCCGCTGGCAGCCGTAACTAATGGAATAGATAACATACCTGCACCAATGCAAGTTCCAGTAATGATTAAAGCGCCACCAAATTCACGGGATGCTAAGTATTTGAACATAAAAAACCTTAATTAAATAGATCTGTACTGTTAAAGCAGTATGTATGATATCGCCTGAAAAAGACGATGTATAGTTAAAAAGTAGGAAAGTTACACGGTTTCTTTTTCTTTTGTATAACGTTCAGCTTCAGTAATCTCTAAAGCGGGCAATACTGTGCCTTTAACTTCACCAAAACCAATGCGATAATGTTCATTTTGACAATAACCCTTAATAATGGCTGTATCACCATCATTTAAGAATTTGCGTTGTTCTTGGTTATGAAGTTTTATTGGTTCTTTGCCACCTGAAGTTAACTCGATTAAACTACCATAAGTACTCGGTTTATCACCACTAATTGTACCAGAAGCTAGTAAATCACCTGTATTCATTGGGCAGCCGTTAACACTGTGATGTGCTAGTTGCTGTGTAAAATCCCAATACATATCTTTAAAATTCATTTTTGCAATGGTCTCAGGCTTCGTCATTGTTTCAGTTTGAATAGAAAATTCAAGATTAATATCAATTCCCCAGTTAGCTGAACGTTTTAGGTAGGGAAGTATTTGAGGATTTTGTTCGGGACTTGCAACTCTAAAAGGTTCTAATGCGTCAAGTGTGACAACCCAAGGTGAGATAGAAGTACAGAAGTTTTTACCTAAAAATGGGCCTAATGGTACATATTCCCATTTTTGAATATCTCTTGCGCTCCAGTCGTTAACTAAAACCATTCCAAAGATATGTTCAGATGCTTTACTTGTTGAAATTTGTTCGCCATGAGCAGTTGCATTTCCAATAAAATAACCCACCTCAACTTCAATATCGAGTGCTTTAGAAGGTGAATAAATAGGAGCATTCTCATCGGGTTTAATTTGGCCTGTAGGGCGTCTAAAATTAGTTCCACTAACAACAATACTGCCAGCTCTACCATCGTATGCAACAGGGAGGTGTCGCCAGTTAGGTAAAAGTGGATTATCTTTATCTCTGAATAATTTACCAATATTACTAGCATGCTCAATAGATGAATAAAAATCTGTGTAGCCTCTAATATCAACAGGGATGTGCAGAGTGACTGTATCAATTGGAATTAATAATTCTTGTTTTAATTGTTCATCACTTTGAATCGTGAAATTATCATGGCGTAATAAACGACTAATTGCATTTCTAAGGGAAGTAATTTTATTACGCTCAAGTGCCATTAAATTATTTAAATGATTTTCTAAAAAGATCGATTTATCGATTGCTTGATCAGTAAATAAGTCATGCTCAAATGCATGGTATAGGTCAAAAACAAAATCACCAATGGCAACGCCAATACGTTTTTGAGTATTATTGGCATCATTAAAAATACCAAAGGGTAGGTTTTGTATTGGAAAGTCGTGCCCACTGGGTACTGTAATAAATGAAGTTAGTTTTGGGTTATTTGCTTCTATCATGGTATCGTTCCTATTTCATTAATTAGTCTTCTACGATCATTTTATTGTTATGAGTAAAGTTGGTTTTTAGTCCTTTCCAGCAATTTAAATAATCTCTCTGGCGAAATTCTGCCGTGTAAGCATATTCTGTTACTTGCCAAGTTGCATTACTTTCAAACATAAAGGCTAATGTATTTTGATAGCGTTGTGGTTTTTGATCAACAGTCGATGCTTTTTCAAAGACATCCGCATCAACACCATGTCCACTCATTGGATTATGAAGGCTTGAGCCACCTGGAACAAACCCAGTTTCTTTGGCATCATATTGCCCGCAAATTAATCCCATAAATTCACTCATAATATTACGGTGATAATAAGGGGGTCTAAATGTATTTTCTTGAGCCATCCAACGTTCAGGGAATATGACAAAGTCAATATTAGCTGTACCTGCTCTTGTTGAAGGTGCTGTTAAAACTGTGAAAATACTTGGGTCCGCATGATCTTTTAGTACGCTATTCATTGGCGTAAATAAAGACAAATCATACTTATAAGGTGCACAATTCCCATGCCACGCAACAACATCTAATGGCGAGTGCTCAATAGCCATTTGCCATAAATGTCCCTGAAATTTAGCATATAAGCTAAAGTTGCCTTCTCTGTCTTCAAAATTTGCAATAGGTGTTAAGAAATGGCGTTCTTCTGCAAGGCCATTAGCACCAATTGGGCCTCTCTCAGGCAGATGAAAAGAGCCATCTTGAATCTCACAAATATAGCCTATGGCATGGGATTCATTTAAGATAACTTGAAAACGAATACCTCTAGGTATAACAGCAATTTCACCAACTGATAACTCAATTATGCCAAGCTCTGTTTTAAAGGTAAGTTTGCCCATTTGAGGAACAATTAACCAGTCTCCATCCGCATTATAAAAATAACTATCATCCATGGAGGTATTTGCGTGGTAAAGGTGTATTGCAGCAGATGGGTTATAAGCCATGGTTGTAATTGATGAAATAAAATCAGTTGGCTTTTGCGGCTGCGGTTGTGGGCTCCATCTCATTTGATCTGGTGGTGTAATAATTTCATCTTGATAATGGTAATCTCTTATTAGGTGATTAATAATACGGCTAGCAGGTGAAGCATTTAAAACCGATGGGCGAATTCGATATAACCAGCTATTGAAATTTTGATGTCTTGGTGCTGTAAAAGCACTATGATTAATCTGTTCCGCATATAAACCAAGTGGTGCTTTTTGAGGGGAATTTCGGTCTTTGGGCAAAGCGCCTTCTATACTTTCAGTTTGAAAGTAGTTGTGAAAGCCTGATTGATAAGTTTGTGTCATTGTATTCTCCAAACATATTTAAATTTAACTGGTTGTTTTAGCCTTCATTTGATTTTGTTGTACATACTCAGGCGAGGCCTTCTTAAATGCAGTTAATTGGTTACAGTTTTCATAAATTGAATTGATTATAGGATAGTTCTCTAAGTTAATTTCAAAGCGTATGGCATTATAAACTTGGGGTATCAAACAAAGATCAGCTAGCGTGATTTCATTAGCAAATGAATAAATACCTTTCGTTTGTTTTAGCTGTCTTTCAATTGCGTTAAAACCATTGATAATCCAGTGAGCATACCACTTTGATTTTTCATCATCACTGCAATTTAGATTATGCTTAAGATAGTTTAAGACAGATAAATTATTCAATGGATGAATATCACAAGCAATTGTTTGTGCAATGCTTAGTATTTGTGCAGAAGTGGTTATGTTATTTGAAAGTAAAGGGTATTGAGGGTATTTTTGATCTAAATAAGTGATGATTGCTAAGGATTGACTTAAAATAAAACCGTCATCAACCAAAGTTGGTACACGTTGCATTGGGTTTAGTGATTGATAACGGTCGCTATACTGTTCACCACCATTATTGACTAAGTGTACTTCAATGAGTTCATAGGGAATTTGTTTTAATTCAAGGGCAATTCGTACGCGATAAGAAGCTGACGATCGAAAATAATCGTAAAGTTTGATCATTTCTTTGTATCCTCTAAGACGCCACGTTCAATTTGATCTAATTCGATTGAGTCAAATAAAGCTTGAAAATTACCTTCACCAAATCCTTCATCACCTTTACGCTGAATGATTTCAAAAAAGACAGGGCCAATAACAGTTTGTGTGAATATCTGCAATAAAATTCCACCATCTTTAGTGGGGGCGCCATCAATTAATATGCGATTTTTTTGCATACGTTCAAGCGACTCAGTGTGATAAGGTAGGCGCTTTTGAATACCTTGATAATATGTATCCGGCGTATGCATAAATTCACCACCTAGCTTGCGTAGCGTTTCTACGGTTTCATAAATATTCGTTGATTCTAATGCAATATGTTGTATACCTTCACCATGATATTGTTCTAAGAATTCTTCAATTTGAGATTTATCATCGGCAGATTCATTAATTGGAATGCGAATTTTATGGCAGGGGCTAGTCATTGCTCGGCTAAATAGTCCTGTTAATTTGCCTTCAATATCAAAGTATCGAATTTCACGGAAATTAAATAGCTTTTCGTAAAAGCCAGCCCATTTATTCATATTGCCTCTAAATACATTATGCGTCACATGATCTAGTAACTTAAGACCCACTTGGTTTTTTTGCATTGCTTGAGCACTATTTGGAATACTATTGAATAAGTTACTCTCAAGTATGTTTGCATAAGGTGTTAGATATAAACGCGTATCTGCGATTCCATGGATCAATTTAATTGAACTATCATGCCAGTTATCACTTGTGGCTTCTACATCTTTTGCACCAGCATTTTTTGCATGTTGATAAGCTAGTTGAGGGTCATTAACTAAGAAGCCCATACTGCAAACACCACCACCATGTTTTGTAGCAAAATCTTGAGCAAATCCTTCGGTTTCAGCATTAATTAAAAAGAAAATACTATTTTGTTGCCAAACTTCGATATGCTTAGTTTTATGGTTTGCTACATGTGTAAAGCCTAAGCTTTTAAACAATTCTCTTAGTTGTAGTGGTGAAGTAGAAGTATATTCTAAAAATGCAAATCCGTTTGTTTCAGCAGGATTCTCAAGAGTCTGCATGGCTTTTACTCCTTATATAATGTTAGCTTCAGTTTGTTTATTAATGCTAATGGTATCTAAAATGGTATAGCTCTTTCTTTTAGCGCTGAATTGATCTTTGAAAAGTTCAATTCCTTCATCTCTCATACGGTAGGCATGATTTTCTAAGTAATCTTCTAAATAAGGCCAGCTATCAATAGCATAACGAACGGTGATAGAACGTATTTCTTTATCATCAGTTTGTATTTCTTCGTTAATTTGTGCACGTCTAAACCCGTCAAAATTTAACATATCTGCAACATGCGGTTTAAGCCATGTAAAGTATTGATCAAAAATTGATTGATTAATGCTAAGATTAACTTCATATATAATCATCGTAGTAATTTCCTAATTTTTTTATGTCGCTTCATGCGGCCCCTATCATATACGATCGAGTGCTATATGATAAAGTGATGCAGTCATTAATTTACCATGATTCATTGTATAGGCTTGATTAATCGTTTGGTAAATCTCATTATAAATATCGTTAAATACACCTGCTGTGTTTAAATTCACCGGATTAGCTTTCATTAGATAATAGAATGTTCTAGCCATTCCCATATTCGCTAAGAAATCAGGAATAACCGTCAGTTTCCTATCTAAATACTGTGAACAAGCGCCATAGCAATATTCATTTTCAATAAATGGATGATTAGCACCGCAGGCGATTAAACTTAAGCCATTATCATAGAGTAGATCAATAAACGTTTTGTCAGTTAAATTTGAGCCAGCTGCTGGTATAAAGATATCAACTGAGGTATTGATAAATTGTTGATTAAATTCATTATGATTATAAAGTTCGATACCCAAATTTTTTAGCGATTTATTTTTAATAACGTTGATTAGTTGTTCTTCGGTCATTCCCTGATCAAAGATTAAGCCTCCATTATGATCGCTTAATGCAATGATTTTAGCCTTCGCATTATAGAGATACCACAAGGCAGCAGCACCAACATTACCTACGCCTTGGATAAATACTTTTTTATCTTTTAATGAATCTTTAGTAATTTTTAAATAACTATCAATTGACGCAAAAACACCATAACCCGTTACAAGCTCAGCTAATTGAATCGATAATGAGGGCGTTAATTCAATTGATTCAGCTAATAATTTCATATTGTTAATCGATTGTTTTTTGGCATGTTCATCACCATTTGTTATAGCATGAATGATTCCTTCTTGAGAGTTTTCAATCCCCATTGGCTTTAGTAGTTCATTAATTTTATGAATATCGGTATTTAAATCACTACCTGTACCATAGCAACTTTTTAAAATTGGTTTAATTGCTTGATACCAGCGTTCTAGAATTTCATATTTATTTGGGTGATTTGGATCTAATTGGATACCGGTTTTGGCTCCACCAATAGTAGGCCCTGAAAAAGCAAATTTTATTTCCATAATTTTAGCTAAGGTTGTTACTTCATTAACATTAACATTTTTATGTAATCTCGTACCACCACCACAGGCATTACCTTTTAGAGAATTAATAACTAAATAGCCGCGCGCTTCTGATAATTCATCTTTCCAAGTAAATTTTATCTCAGGTTCTTTTTTTGTGAAGGCTTCTAGAGAGGTTGTTACTTGATTTTGAAAACGACTTAAATAATCAGTCTCACTGGATGGGTTTTCAATATTGATCATATCCATTGTATCCATTTAATATATCCTTATTAAAAAAGTTTGTTGCGTTTTTCGGTAGTAAATAGCTTTTAAGGAAAAACGAATTAAATATCATGAAATCTAATATGATAGTAAATAGAATTAATTGTTTTGTCTAATTTTTTTTGTTTTTCCTGTTGATGGATTATTCAAATCATTTATTCTTATATTAAATTTTTAGTTTTTGGATTTGTTGCACCATAGACAAAATTAGTTTAAAACTAGTTGCAATAATTTCAGGGAATTTATGATGCTTTGGAGGGTAGGATGCAGGTGAATAATCATACATATAAATCATTGAGTTATTTAGATGGTTATCTAACGATTGAACAGATAGATCAACTTGATGGAATACTTGATTCTAATATCGCATCGCAGCAGAAATGGTTGAAAATTATACCATTAATCAGTGGGTTAAATGTACCCTTTAATTTACAGAAAAGTATATTTGATTTCGTGTATCAAGAAAAAACACAAGCTTATGCCTATATACCACCGAAAGATGTGCTTCAAAAGTCATACTTAGCTCAATGGATGGCAGAAATAGAATTAGATACGGTTGAAGCATTTCATCGATTTAGCATCGAGAATAAAGAACAGTTTTGGAAGCATATTCTTGATAAATTAAACTTACAATTTAAAAAAGCATATACGTCGTTAATGGATATTCATGACCCCATTAATCCAAGGTGGTTGATTGGTGCTGAGTTTAATATAGTTGATAATTGCTTACTGCATGATAAAAATAAAGTCGCCATTATTTATTCAAATAGTGATGGGACTATTGAGGAGCTTACCTATGCAGAGCTAACAGCAATGGTAAATAAAATAGCCAATGGATTAATGAAACAGGGCTTTAAAAAAGGGGATCGCATTGCAATTGATATGACAATGACGCCAGTAGCAGTGGCAATTTATCTTGCAATAATAAAAGCAGGTTTTAGTGTTGTTTCGATTGCTGATAGTTTTGCTAGCGATGAGATTAAAGTGCGCATGGACATTACAGATGCCAAAGCTATCTTTAGTGAAGACTATATCCTACGAAATAATAAAAAAATTCCACTGTATGAAAAAGTTAAACAAGCAACGAATAAACCAGTTATTGTCGTTAAAGTATTAGAGTCAGAGCTTCAATTAAGAGAGAAAGATATCCTATTTGATGAATTACTTTATCAGGCAAGTGATGAGTTTGAGTCAGTTTCAGCTTTTGCTGATCAAGAGATTAATGTATTGTTTTCATCTGGCACAACAGGTGAACCTAAAGCAATTCCTTGGAGTCACTCAACGGCCATAAAAGTTTATTCAGATAGTTTATTACATTTTGATACGACAGGTTCAGATATATGGGCTTGGCCAACTAATTTAGGTTGGATGATGGGGCCTTGGGTTACCTTAGCAAGTTTATTACATGGCGCAACGTTAGCTTTGTATTATGGCTCACCAACGACAGAATCATTTGCAAAATTCATTGAGCGTGCACAAGTAACTAAATTAGGTGTTGTTCCGAGCATTGTTAGTGCATTAAGGACAAATGCTATACTCGATTCAAAGGTCGATTGGCGCAGCATACAAGTATTTGGTTCTACAGGAGAGTGCTCTAATTTTGAAGATATGCTTTATCTATCATCAAAAGCAAATTATGCGCCCGTTATTGAGTATTGTGGTGGTACAGAAATAGGTGGTTCATATATTACTGCGACAACGGTTGAACCATTAATACCATCGACATTTACAACGCCTGCTTTTGGTTTGGATTTATGTTTATTAGATGATAATGGCAATGTAATAGAGGACGATAAAGAAGGAGAGGTTGCTTTAATAGGGCCTTCATTTGGTTTATCTTTAAGTCTATTAAATAAAGACCATTACAAATTATACTATGCGGATATGCCAGAATATAATCATCAGCAATTAAGACGTCACGGTGATGAAATTAAGCGTATCAGAAATAGTGATGGTGTTTTTTATCGAGCCCAAGGGCGTGCTGATGATACGATGAATCTTGGTGGAATAAAAATTTCTTCTGCTGAAGTTGAACGTTGCATTAATCGAATAGAGGCTATTTATGAATCAGCAGCTATTGCTGTAAATGCTGTAGAAGGAGGCCCATCAAAGCTTGTTGTTTTTGTTGTATTATCGAAAGAGCAAAGCTACTCTGATTTAAAGCGTTATATGCAACAAATAATTAACCAAAATCTAAATCCATTATTTAAACTTGCAGAGGTTGTTATAACTAACAAACTGCCAAGGACCGCATCAAATAAAGTTATGCGAAGGGTATTAAGAGATAGCTATTTAAGCAATTTAAAGGATAGTTAATTTATTTTCTAGTAAATTTATCGGTTATTTGGATCAATAACCAATTGGCTGTATTTCTACTGTCAAATACCCAAATTTTGCTTTTATTGGTCTTTATATTGTTGAACAAGCCTATCGTAATCAAGGTTATGGTTATAAGCGCATTGTGTGAACAAGTTGTTGATAAGTTTATTATTCTTGATTGTCCTGAACCAAATCAGCATGCACTTGATTTTGTAGAACGCCTCAATTTTAAAGCAAGTTTTGAAACAGCCAGAATGTATACCAACACGCTACCAGATACTAATTTATCGAAGGTATTTGGTATTTCTTCATTTGAACTTGGCTAGGGTGGTTATTTAAAATTTTTAATTTATTTCTGATAGAGATAAGTTCGGAGAGAGGGGGAAATCTCATCTAGTGATTTGATGTGATGGGGAGTAGATCCGACTAGTGAAAGATGATTTAGAGAAAAAGGGGAATTTTGTATCAATATCATCTTTTACTGCAGCATCTTCTAGGGCATTTATATCATTTTTTACTGCTTGATGAGAGGATGCAATGTCAGTACCGCAACCATACGTAGAGCTGACAATATGTTTAAATTTAGTAAAGTTAGCTATAAATTTACTTTCCATCAATGGGCCATTGGGAGTAAGGCCAGTTGCTTCATTATGGAATTTGATATCATTTATAATATCAGATCTTAGAGAGTTTAATTTCAATCTTTTGTAGAAATTTATATTGGATGTAGCTTTTGATGCTTTTTCAGTTGTAATGATTAGCTGAAATAGTCTATCTACCGCATCATATTGTTCACTAGGGTTAATTTGAGTTCTTAGTTTTTTTATCTCACTTGCAACGTGATGAAAAGAGTTTGTATCGATAAGAATGTTCTGAAATGATTTAAATGAGGTATTTATGGTCGTATTGCTATGAGGTTTTGTATCCTTAGGAATTATCTTTTGATAGTTACCACTAAGAACGTTACTAAGCGTACGACCAGAATCATGGTTTTTGATATTAAACATCTGGAGGAAAGAAGCTTTAGTTCCTAGTTTATTATATATCTCTTTCATTGAGCTGTTAAAATTACTAACTGAAAAGGCCATTTTACACCCCACCCATAAATTTAACTAAAAATTATTATAGTGATGATACTATCATACATCAGCTATAGTAAATATATTTTATGGCAAAAAAACTATTACTATTGTGTCTGATTTTTATGATAATTATATATAATTATTTGTAGGTCTATTAAAGTTCTCTATGAAAGATATTTATTTAATTGAAATTTATTGTAAAATTGATTTTAATATGATAAGTGCTGATATGTAATAATTTTCTATAAATTATCACCGTAAGATTGTCGAATTTATTAGGTATGATTTATGCTAAAATTTTGTTTCAAACTATAAGAGGGTATTCTTGAATGATATGCCTTTAGAATCTATATTTACCAAAATAATTAAACAAAGTATCCAGAGACAATGACATACGATGACCTTATATTAATATTTATAAATGTGTTTAATGATATGAAGTTATTGAAGCAATTCAATCAAAGAAAGCATTATAAACAATACAGTGAATCAATAAATTCTTATTTTATAGAGGATGAGGGGATAAGAGATAGACTATCTGAAATGTCCCCAAGGTCATATACTTCTAATGTAGAGAAGATCGGTGGTGGTTTTTGTGGAGAGCATGCTAATGTATTAGCATTTAAGCTTCGTTGCCAGCTGAAAGATAAGCTTGAATATAAAATGAGAAAAATGCTAGCTGATGTCGATCATGCTTATTTATATATTCATGCTAAAGTTGATTCAGAGCGACATGTATACTTTTGTCTTGATAATTGGAATAAGGATTTTAGGGAATTATCCAAAGATGAATATTATTCAATAAGAGATAGCAGATGGGGAAAACATAAGGTAAAAGATAAATGGTCTAATCATGATAGGCTAACGACAAATAGTGATGAAGTTCGTATTATTACAAGAGAAATTCAAAAAAATGATCATGAAGATAGGGAAGAGTTACCTAATTATGTTTATAATAATGAGCCTCATCATGATGATGTTATCATAAAATTAAATAATAGATTAAGCGATACCAAAAAACGAAAAAAGATGCCTGATACAAGTTGCGAGCGTTATCAATCTAGGAGACGAGGCAATGATCCGTTACCAATATTTAGTCAGCACTCTCAAACTCAAGAATCAGTTGCTCATAGGGAACTCCATCAGTAAAGATATTTGATAATTACGGGTTTAATGGTTGTTACCAAAACTACAACAAAATAATTCACTTCTACAATTGGTATAGATGAAGGCATTTGGTATTTCTTCATTTGAACTTGGCTAGGGTGGTTATTTAAAATTTTTAATTTATTTGTGTTTTCTTTATAGAATATTTGATTAAATTTGTAATAAATCTATTCTAGATATTAATCTATATATCAATATAATAACTTGCAAATTTGGTTAAGTATCGGGTGGGGAAATTAATGAAAACAGAACTAACAGATCATTTTAAGCAATTAAAGTCAATTAAACTGGAAACAATACCAGCGGGTGATACTAGTCTTTATAGAGAAGAGCCCATTTACTATGCAAGTACTGAGAGATCATTTGATAAAGCTAAAGCTCAGCTGATTGTTTTATTAGAGAAGATAATTAAGTGTAATACAGCTGGTTTGAGTGAGCAATTTGGTAAATTAAAAAATAATATTCAAAATGCTACTTATGCAAATATGACTAGTAATGATGACAGACAAAGAATCTTTATTTCTCTTAAAAAAGATTTAGAGTCTATGTTTGTGCATCATGAAGATAAACTTAGGAAGGTTGCAAATGATCAAATTAAGGGTCTTACCTTTAATGCTTGTTATGAAGGTGCTTATGGAAACCTAATAATGTTTTGTCAACAGGTTATTTTAGGTAATGGTTTAAACGCTAAAGTAGCTTATGCAAAAGTAGAGGGTATTCGGCAATTAGCAACAAACTTTTTAAATAAAAATCAATTAACTTGGGATGCTATGGAGATTCATCATGTTAGGGCTTTGTGTAATTTAGTCTCCCAAACTTATGGACTTGATAACGTAGAGGATCACTATGCAACAATAGATGATGATGCTAAAAACAGGTTTAAAATCTATTTAGAACGTAATTTAACAGTTTCATTTATTATAGAGCAATTAAAAACAACTACAGCAATTCCAAATAATGCTAATCTTCAAGCAATAACAGATTTGATTGACCCATTATTGCCAAGGAACATGCAAGCTATTGATGAACAGAACAGACAACCTAAAAAGTTATCATTTTGGTCATTGATGTTTAATAATAAAGCGGTAAAAATAAATAACAATCGACCGTTAATTAATGATCAGTTTAGTGAGCTCTGGCGGCAGGGAATATATCAGTATAATCAAGTTGATGATACATACTATATAGATGAAAAAACGAGTGAGAATCTAAAAGATTTATTTTTTGCGATTATATTACAAGAATCTGGGTTTATTGCTAACGCAGTTAAAGAAATTAAAATAAATCATGAAAAAGTAGAGGGTCAACCAAACCCTACCTCATTGTATCAAACTAACTTTGGTTTATTTATAAGAGAAGAAACATTTATAAAAAGCTTATATGTAGACTATACCTGTGTTAGAGTGGTTAATGATTCAGATCTTGAACTACTTAAAACATGCTTTTCAAATCTTGATCAATCACAACTATTTTGGTATTTAACGTTACCAGAAGCAATCTTGAATCATTTTATCCAAAATCAAACGCTTGAGTTTAATGTTGATTTTCAGAACAAGTTTGGTCGGTTTTATACGTTTGATCAATTAAAAGACTTCATTGAAAGTCTGCCTTCTAGGGCTAAGCTTAATTTTTTTAACTGTATTGATAATCCTAAAATTGGAATTTTTTCTAAGATAATTGATAATAATCAGCATTTTAATTATATTGCTAACTATTTTTCTGGAAAAAAACTTAAGCTGTTTTGTGAAGGTAAGCATCAGCTGGAACTGATTATAAATTCAAGAAATTTTATTGATACGTTTAAATCGTTAACTATTGATCAAATTAAGACTATTTTAACCGCTAACATTTTGTATGACATGAATAGATATCAGCTAATTCATTATATTTTTGACAATGTTCGAAGCTTTGACGACATTATGTCAAAATTGAAAGACAATAATATTGAGAAATTTAATGATTTTTTTGATTTTATTGTAGATAGTGGCATATTAAATCATTTATTAAATAAAGATGAGGTTAATTTACCTAATTTAAATCATAGTGTTTATAATCCAGATCAACGACTCAACTTATTGAAAGTGATTAATATAAATCATCTTAATAAGTATGTTACGACTGTCGATGACTTAGCTGAAAAATTTAATGAAAATGAGTTAAGACTGTTAGCAAGTTGTCCTGCATATCGAGCACTTCTCAAGAATCAGGAAGAATCTAATTGGTCATGTTTAGATAATCTAGCAGATAAAAAACTACATTCTGTATTAATTAAATTCAAAGTTGAAATAGAAGAAAATATTAATGACGAAAGTTTACAGCGGTGGATTAAACAAGACCCACAAAAGTTGGCGCTTTTTATTTATATTTTTAGGGATAATACTAAAGTTATTAACTATGCCAATAGAATATCAGAAAAATTTAGTCTTATTGATAAATTTAATTTTGTAACTCAATTGAAAAAAATTGCATTAAATAGTGATATTGATGAATTAATTCAGAAATATGCAAATACAGAAAATATACTAGAGGAATTAAGAAACTTTGATGGTGTCGCTTTTATTAGGAATTTTTCTTGGAGTGAATCGTTCAAAAGTGCCATAACAAGCTGGTCTGAAGGACTTGCGATCGAAGAAAAGGCTAAATTATTGAAAGTTCTCTATAGCTACAATAATGAAGCTAATGAGATGAGCAAACACTTTAATTTATTTGATATGTTAGCGTCTTTAATTACAACCATGGATGATTTGGTATCTGTTTTAAGTATATATAATTCTGATGAGGCGAAAAAGGTGGACATTTTAGAAAACTTAGCTATTGAAAAGATAGTAAAATTATTACTTGATAATGTATCGTATCAAAAAAATGAAGACTATAAAAAAGTATTTAATGATAGACTCATTATTGGTATATTTGCAAATGTAACTCAGGATATATTAATCAACGTATTGATTGAGACTGAATCAAAGAATGCACTGTCATTTTTAAAAGATAAAACTCAAGTCAATCTGAAGCGATTATTTAGCCGTGCTATTGATAATAAGAAACTTGGGATTATTAAAAGTTTAGATGACTTAATTATAGTTTCTCAGTTTGTTGATGATCAGCAGCTTAAAAAGCTTTTAGATAGCTTACCCAATGAATTTTTTGATGATTTATATTTGGTTAATAAAGATCTTGATATATTGAGCTTGATTAAAATTTTTTCAAAAGTAACATTAAATCAATTTCTACAGAAGAATCTTAATCAACTTAACCAAGTTAAATTTAGGAATGTAGCAACCTTATCAATGTTTCTACAGAGAGTATCTGATGTAGACCTATTTGATAAGGTGTTACAGCAATATAACCAAATAATTACTAGTATGATTCAGGGTATGACTTTGGTTGAGGCTTTAGTAACATTTGATGGATTAGATGATATTAACTGTTATCAAAAATTTATCCAACAGGATATATTGAGAAATCTGGATTGTGGTAATTTAATGCAACTAACTACTATGCTAGCAAAAGATAAGTTTGAAGTTGTATTTAACCAATTTTTGATACCTATCATGGATCAGATTAAATCACCTCGAGATTTAGTAAGCATTTATAATACATTACCCTATAGACAACAAGATAAATTAATTAATAATCTATCGGTAGATAAGCTTAAAGTACTTTTTGTAAACCCAATTGATATAGATCAGTTGGAAGATAGGGGTCTCAAAGAAATGATTGCGCTTAAGCTAAGGTATATAACTACACCACCATCTCCATGGCGGCAACAAGGGCAGCAACAAAGCCAAAGTAGTATATCTTATAGGCGTTGAGTAGGTAGTAAAAAGTGGTTTACTATAATTAAGGTTCAGTTATTTTTGGTTGACTGAATAATAATTAGTAAAGTTGTGAATAAATTATAATATATTTTAGCATTTTTATATTGTAGCTTAGTTGTTATATATTGTAGCTTAGTTGTTATATAAAGAATTAGCTGTTAATGGGGTAGTGTCAATGCCGGAATATAAAAAAGTATTATGTATGGATTTTGATAATACGCTTTTTTTCCGTAATCCTTTTTCTGATAATACTACACTAAGTAACGGGTATATCAGCTATTCTGATCACCTAAAAGAAGTTGCTAATATTCTAATAAAAAATGAAATTCTCTTAGTATCGGCCTCTCAAAGAGAGATTGATGAAACAAAAAGAGCTGAAATGTATGCTGTATATGATAGCTACTTAGGTAGAGATAGAAGTTTTTTATTAAGGACACATGGCAGCGAAATTGCATATGGCATGGACAGTGCACCAGACGCTACGAATCAATCTAAAAAAGCATTTATAAATAATGTGAATCGAATATACGGTTGTGAGGGTATTGAACTTACAGATATTACGTTATTTGATGATAATATATCCTATCAAGAAGATTTAGAACCTAGTCATTTTGTTCATGTGCAGAGAGTTACAAGCTACGGTAGTAGCGAGATAGTCACCTCATCAAATCCAGAGCCTTTGCTGGAAGCAACAGCGCTGTCTGATTATGATAGAAGTTATTTAATTAGAATGCTTCAAGTTGGTTTAACAAATGATCAGATAAAGGTTGCATTAGAAAGCATAACAAATCCGAGTTTAAGAGACGATTTATTAAGAAGCTTTGAACTACAGAAATTACTTCAAGGTTCAGCAGATAGTGATTATGATTTGAATAACCTATTAATGACCAAGGAAGGTGCTAGAGCCATAATACAAGCAATCATAGAGAGTAATAAAGCTGTACAATTGGTCATTGATAAATCTATATATTCCACTTTTGTTAAAGAGCAAGAAGCACTGGTTAATACTATAAGAAGAAATGTTAAAGATGGTCATTTGAGAACTGAAACTGTAAGTCAAACGTTGGATGTGTTAAATAAGTTTGTTGATGCTGTAAATTTACATGTATTTAATGAAGCATTATTTATTCAAGTTCAAAAACGTAGCTTTACAGAAGATATTGAATTACAAGATAAAGTATCTAAAGTAATGGGTTCTTTGGACAGTAGAACCAGCCCTTTTGATAAGTTAGACTTTATAAGCGCTCACTATAAAGGAGATGATGCAATTCTTAAAGGCTTATTAACTACGTTTAAAGAGAAAAATAATTTAACTAACAATAGTTCAACTATGTATTTTTTTGACAAATTTAAAAACCATTTAAAACATTCCAGTAGTACAAAATCCAAACAACCATAATGTATATTAGCTTAGTGCCTAGTAAAAATATGGCGGGTCAGTAGCAATCTTTGAATAGATTGAAATTTTATGTTGAAATGTATTTTTAATTGAATTTATATATTTAAATGATATTGTATAATTTTATTTATATCATAATTTAAATACTTAGGGGGGTGTTATGCTAGATTTATCCACGAATAAAAAAGTATCTGAATTTGTTTTAAAAGAAACAGCTATTAGAGTTCCAAATAGTTCTACATATTTATCGTTATCTCCAGAAGGATATCCCGAAGATGGCGATATTAATGTAACAATAAACAAAAACAGAAAAATAGCAGGGAAGGATATGCTAAGGGCAGCTCAACTGGCATTAGACTCTGGTTGCGGTAATTGCCAAGAGATGGCTTATGCAGGGGCACTTATTCTTAGAGAAGCTGGTTATAAAGGAAAAGTATCAATTGGTGGATATGGTATTAACCATCAATTTTTAATCATTGGCAATAATGAAATGATTATTGACCCATGGGCAAATAAAGCATTTGAATATTCAGAGTGGGAAAATAATATAAATGCATATGGAGGTAGTATTAAAGAGGGAATACTTAAAGGTAGACTATTATCTCCGAATTATTATGAACTTGAAGATGAAAAACCTGAAATTGCAGACGAAAATATTCTTGAAATACAAAAGGTTATAGATACAAAAAGATGGCCAGAATTATTAGTAACAGATCAGTTTATATCTGGTGGAAAAGACGGGGTAAATGCATCTAATTTGCAGAAACTATCTTAGCTGAAGAAAAATTAAGAAGTTCATTTTTTTATATGAGGAGTAATTTTATTTTGTATATGAGCTGAATAAGTGATCTGAAATTTTTTATTTTTGAGTTCAGGTTATTGAATCACACATGGACAACAAGGATCTGGTACTGTATTAGATTGATCTGGCGTTGTATTAGATTTAGGAGAAAATAATAAAGGTGTAGATTCATGTACCTTAGGTTTAATATTCTGATATAGCTCGGTTTGTTTACCAACGTCAGTTAATTGCTTTAACTCATTATCGGTAGCATCTGCAATACATATATAATCGCTATCTGGTGTAATTGATTCAGCTCTAAGAGAAATATGTTTATATTGAGTCGGCAAGTCAGCTATGGATAGTGTATCTGGTTCAATTTGTGCATCTTTTATGATATTTTCAATTTTTTGACACAACTCTTGGATAGCTTCAATATTCATGAATTTGGGCAGATATATGGTTATATTGTTACTGCAAATCCTTTTAGATGACATAGCACTACGTTTGATTTCTAATAGCATTTCTGGAGAAAGGTATATAGTCCCTTTATTGTTAGGGATGTAGAAATTAATTGTGCTTTGTTCTTCTAAAGTTAAACTAGATTTTTCAATGGGGTTGGGGGTTGATTCTATTTTTTTGATGATAGCACCAATATGTTTAAAATGTTTATTAGTTTCAATGGCTTGTCTTTTATTTTCATCGGGTTTAAAAAATTTAAAACCATATATAGTTCTATCAGTGATAGCTGATTTGAGGCAGTCAATAATTGCTCCAGAAAATGAAAATGGTTTAGTTACATCGTCTGTAACCATAAATGAAATATAGTTTTCAACATCATTATATGAAATCCCCAAGTGTAGTTTAATGTTGGAAACTTCTAAGCTCTCATCATCAGTGTGATTTAGTTGAATCCACTGACTAAATTTATTCGAAAAATTTATTTTTACTAAAATAGTATCGTCGTCTAGAGTGTAATGTGTATTTGGCATTACTATTCCCCCCCCCTGTATATTGTAGTTTTTATGAATTTTTTTAAAGCGTATAATATAAATAGGTATATGTAAATATTTAATTAATACACTTAAGTTTAAAGGCGTAAAGCAACACAGGATTTAGTTGATAAGGGTTATTCGGAAAACGAAATTGACCAGATTATTGGGGTTAATAGAAAGACGATTTTTGAACGGTATTTGGAGGGAGATAGAAGAGAAACTGGTGATTTTATTATTAATCAAATAAGTTTGTTTTGAGCTATTTCTGGTTAATTTTGTAACATGTATGTTCTGGATAATATTATCTACAATAGTATAATAAGTTCTAAATTTGTCGAAAAATATAAGGGGGAAGAATAATGGATATTAATGATCAACTATTAGATGCGGCAGAAAATGAAGATATAGGTAAGGTTAATCAATTACTAAATGAGCCTTCTATTAATGTTAATTGTGTAGATAAGAATAATGAAACTGCGCTATTTGCAGCCACAGGATATGAAAATTTTAATCTAACTAAGTTATTAGTTTCTAGAGGAGCAAATGTTAATCATGTCAATAATCAAGGTGAAACACCATTATTTGGAGCGATAAGGGCTGGAAATATAAATATTGTTCATTTTATGTTATCTGAGAGAGTCAATATTGGCGTTGCAAACAAGCGAGGTGAGACACCATTATATTGTGCCATACTAATGAATAATCCGATTTTAGTTAATTATTTAATTGAACAGGGTAGTTATATATCTCATAAGGAAATTGCAGCAGCTATGAATAAGAATCCTGATATATTAGTATCTTTAGAACAATCTAGAGTTTTAGAAAGTGGGTGTCATGATTTATTGGAGTGTACTCATCATTATGCTTTTTATGAGGCAGAGAAAACTTACAATCAAAGTCATGAGGCAGAGAAAACTTACAATCAAAGTTGCTCATAAAAAGCCAGTAACCATGGTCATTATGCCAATTTTTAGCTATTTATTCATGGGTAAGGCCTGCTGTCTTTCAACGTCACACCCTATTGAAAATAAAAGATGATTGTCGCACATGAGCTATATTTGATTTTATTTGTTGTGATTTTTAATGAAATAAAAGTATGTTTTACATAGAAATTTTAAGTAAATATAATGTGATTTTAGATTCGTGCCAATGGAGATGGATGATGGCTTTAACTAAAGAGCAGCAAAGGGAATTAGATAAGCAGTTATGGGAAGCAGCAAGGATGGGTGATTTGGCTAAAGTTAAGTCACTAATTGAGCAAGGTTCGGACGTAAACTGCGTTGCCAAGGATAATTGGACGCCATTAATGATGGCTTGTTTCAGATGATGTTATTGCTAATGGTATCTCGCAAGTTGGGCATACGCATATTGGGGATAGTGGGGGGAGGACTTCAGTGCCAAAATAATAGTTTAGGATGTCGTAAAATTCGGAATTAGAATCTGGATATCTCGGAATAAATATCTGGAAAACTCGGGTTATTAAAGGCTTGCGTGATGATATTCCGCAACAGTGGTATGTAAAGACTGCTACACATAGTTTGAGCAAACAGGGATACCAGACAAGTGTTCAGTTGACATTAAAATAGACCAAAAAGTCAGAAATTCTTGTTACCTATACGTTACCTTTAGTGAAATTTTAAGGTTATGATAGTAAGGTAAAATATGGTTTAAGTTGTTGATTTATAAATGGTGCCGACAAGAGGAGTTGAACCTCCGACCTACTGATTACGAATCAGTTGCTCTACCAACTGAGCTATGTCGGCATCTATTGTTTAAGTATTTCAGAAAAATAAATATTTTCAAATACAGAAATAAAATTACTCATAATTACCTTTTAATTATTTAATCAATGGCAACTATGAGTGTTTAAATTGAGCAAGCATTTCTTTACACCATTGGATTTGTGCCTCTAGAGCAAGCTGCCCATAACGATAGGTTGCTTGTAAGTAAGGTTGATCTGCCTTGCCTTTATGTGAATCATTTATATGTTCTAATATATTGTCTAACTTAATTTTTCGTTCAGATAGTTTGTCTAAATAAGATTGAATATGATAGGTTAGTTCATCGTGATTTAGATGTTGCCCGAGACTTAGTTTTAGTAACCATTCATTCCGTTGAAGGGGAAGGTCAGCCGGTGGTGTGCTTAGCCATTTAATGAGCTCATCTCGGCCTTTTGGCTTTATTTTATAAAGATAACGTTTTCTAGGTCCTTGACTGTCTTCTGCCATATCAACCATATGATCGTTATGTAATTTTTTAAGTAGCGGGTAAATTTGAGCATTACTCTCAGCCCAATACGAAGCAGACATTTTTTCCATGATACGCTTAATATCATAGCCGCTCATCCACTGGTGTTTACTCAAGCAACCTAATATTGCATATAGTGATTTATTTTCTCTTGCCATATGTTGTTATCCTAATTGATCGATCTACAAAATAGATTATCTCTATTTTAACGCTATTCTAGCAAACCTAGATCATTAATAAAAATAGATTGACATTTGCATGATTATAGGTAAACTACACATAGGTATAAATTACCTATAATAAAAATTAGAGTGATAGAATTATGAAAAAAATTAACTTATATTTAGTATTGTCGGTGTGTATTTTAACACCGATGGCAAACGATATTTTTGTTGCCTCAATGCCAGAGATGGCAAAACTATTTCAAACAACACATATTCAGTGGATTTTAAGTATATTTTTAGCTGGTCTTGCAATTCCACAATTAATTTGTGGTGCGTTATCTGATCAGTTTGGCAGAAAGCCAGTATTAATCGGTGGGCTAGTAATATTCTCATTGGCTAGTTTTATTATTCCAATTTCCAATGAATTTTCGGTTTTACTGACTGCGCGTTTTTTCCAAGCGATTGGTGCTTGCTGTTTAATTCCTAGTGTTTTTGCAATATCGCGGGATGTTTATGATAAAAATCAATTAATAAAAGTCATTGGTTTAGTGATGCTTGCAATTGGTGTATTCCCATTGTTAAGTCCTATAATTGGTGCTTGGTTAGATTATTTCTTTGGTTGGAAATCAGCATTTTATTGGTTGTTTATCTTTGGAGTGATCTATTTGAGTATTTCAGTGATCTTATTTAAAGAAACACATACTCATAGAAATCCATTTAGTTTAAAACAATTAATTATCAATTATCTTAGTGTTTGTAGGATTAGAGCATTTATAGGTTATTCATTGATTAGTGCTTGTTCTTATGCAATCTTATTTGCATTTATGGCTTCTGCTACATTAATTTATCTACAAGAATATGGTGTTAGTGCTGTTATTGGTGGAAACTTAATTGCATTAAATGGTATTAGTATTATATCAATGGGAATAATTTCTCCTAAAATAGCGATAAAGATTGGCCTTAATCGTTGGATATTTGTAGGTACATTATTCTTAGTGATTGGTGGTTTATGCTTTTTGTTTGGAAGTATATGCTTTAGCCAGTCATTCTTAGTTGTTACTTTATCTATGTTTGTGACAACCATTGGAGTTGGTATTATTAGACCATTGGCTTCAGCTGGTGCAATGCAGGTAGTTGAAGCAAACGTATCAGGTTCAGCCTCAGCACTATTTAATTTGCTATCGTTTTTAGGTGCTGCATTTTCAACATGGATTATGGGGCTTATTGTAAATGTAAATGCATTTGACTTTTCAATTGTAAATATTATTTTAGGTGTCATTGCCTGTATGGTCGTTTATGGCTTTTTAAGCGAAGGCTTAAAACTAAAATTAAGCCTATCACACTAATTGTTTATGGGCAGACAGAGCTAGGGGTGATATTTTCATCGCTATATTGAATATCTCCGGTTTTCGGATTAATAATCCAGATACTATCAAAGTCATCATCTTCCCATTTAGGTGGATTTTTCACGCCAAAAGCTTCGGCGAGCCCAGCAATTGCAGTATGATTCCAAACAATAAGAACAATGCCATCTTGTTGATTAACACTTTTGACAACATCACTGTATTCTTTATCAGAATAGCTGCTATTTATATCAACATCATGCGCAACAGCATATGGAACGGCTGTTTCAAACATTCTAGCATGCTTAGTTACGCCATTTTTAGCTTCAAGTGTTGGTACATAGATTTTACTTGCTTGATGAATCATCTGGTACATTACTTGGCTTAATTGTAGGGCGCGGTTAAGGCCAGCACAGCTTAGCTGTGACGTGGTTGTTGATTTTTCACCATGTCTAATAATATATACCGAGGTCGGCTCGGCATATAGTATGGAAGATAAAAAAACTAACAGTAGGATTGTAATTAGCTTTTTCAATTGATTAATCTCCTTAGTTACTGCTAACTTGATTATAATAAAAAAATATAAGAAAAGTGAATCAATCATATAGGTAAATAAGCTAGTTTAATCGTTAACGACGTTTAGCTAAGTATATAATAGGTTTATAAAGCAAATATGCCATTATTATCATAATATTTGTCATTATTATCTTCATCATATTTTGCAAATGCAATTAGCGCAGGATTTGTTTTTTCGAATAATTTGCTATTATATTCTTTAGCCATTTCACTTGGATATTTCTGAGTTACTGTGCCACCATGATGTCCAGTGATTAATTTCTCAGTAGCTATTTCTACATTTAGTGCTTTATTTAATAGTTTGATAATACAATCAGCTAACCAAGTATTTCTATCACATTTAGCAAGTTTTTGAATAAGGGTTGAAGTTAAATCCTTAGAGGTATGCTGTTTTTTATTAGCAAAGTCTTGTAAACCTTGTATTAGTGCATCATCGTTTGATCCTTGACTAAATAACAAATGGTTTTCATTCTTTTTCTCTTCATATCGTTGACATAACTGATTGATAGTGTCCGTTGTTATACTTTTAATATTATTTCTTTCTACACGTTTTAAAATTTCATCAAAATTCATATACTATCTCCTTAAAAACACAACATTAAAATACATGAGATATAATAATTAGATTTAGTTAACCATTCATTAAAAAATATATTTCAATAATAATCAGACGTATAAATGTATATCATATATCAACAAGTGAAGTATTTTAAATATTGTGAAAATGAGATATTGATTAAATATAATTGTTTTATTGTTCTAAGTCTCGACTTTTTTCATTTTGTAAACTTTGTAATTTATATTGGAAGTCATAGTGAATATTACTTGGGCTTCTAGATTGAACTACTCGACCAACTACACACACAGTGTCAACTCCAGTATTTAATGTGCTATTTAAAAGTTGAGCAATCTTAAACATAAGCGAACCAGCTTTCTCTAGATGAGGAGTGTCTGATTTTTTGTCTAAAATACTCATCAGTTTCTCTAAACATGCTTCATGGCTAGCTTCGGGATTATCTAATGCAAAATCTTTCAAACTAGTTGCAATGGGTTGATTCGTATGCGCTTTTATACGACCGCCAAAGTAGGTTACTGGTTCTTCACCAAACTCATTAAGGTAGGCTTGTCCTAAATCATATACTATTTGTGCATTCAATTTTTGATTTCTTTTAATAGCAATGTCATTAAGTTTGATGTTATTTTTACGTACTATTTTCATGATATACATTTCCTTCATTTGAGTAGTTAAAAATTTGCATTAATTTTAACAATAAAAGAAATAATTAATATTAATTTTATGTTTCAAAAATTTATTTATATTTTTAAAGATAATTAGGATGAAGTGACACTAAATAAAATAGAAAACATAAGCTTATATAAATGTGTCATTAAGTATGATTTATAAGAGCATATAACTTGATTACAAAAATGGTTATTAAGTAATCAGTAATATGGTTGAATTCTAAGAATAATACATTAAAGCATAGGATCAAATGTTGTATTTTAATCCGCTAAAACAGCTTTATTATGGTGCATTTGCTTAAGCTTATATTGATATTTAGAAATAACTTCAGATTTGCTATCTACACTATAATTTGCTTCAATAAGTGAAATAGTTAAATCCAATGCCTGATTGAGCACTGCTATAATACATTCATTAAGCCAACTATGATTAAGCTGTTTGTTCATCTCAAAAGTTTTTAGTAATTGCTCTACGCACTGTTTTTCAGAGGCATAACTATTATTATTGGCAAAGTTAATTAATCTTTCTGCAAGGCTAGCATTTAAGTGAAAATAGGGGCGTTTTTGAGCTCTTTCTAGATATTTTGTGCCTAAATATTTAATTAGGTCATGGTTAATTGATGTAATATCACCAGGTCGTACTTGCTCTAGTACATTACATTTTATTGTATATAGTAAAGCATGGTAAAATTCATCGGAAACTTCTAGATTTGATTTAGAGCGATGCGTGTGTATCGTCGTTATATTTGTAGCTAATAGACGATTAAGAATGGCTAAAATGTTATCAGCCAATACGCCGTGAAGGCTACTAAAATAAGTTAAACTATGAATGAGTTGATCAGCGCAGTCCTCACTGGATGCGTATGGATTCTCTTCAGCAAAACTAATTAATGCCTTAGCAACATGTTTATAGCCATAGTTTTTAGAGTGATTTTTAATAACCGCAAGGTATTGCGTACCTAATTGTTTTAATAAATAAGGTGTTAGTGTTTCAATATCACCTTGATTAACTGTATTAATAAGTATTTTAAATGTCATGATTTTTCCCCCCCAAAGTGCCAGATTATCTACTTACGAATAATCTAGATTTGGTTATTTTAACACCAATATATACATATTGGAAGTATTAATGTTCATAATTTTGCTAAATCTTTTAGTGTTTCTGCCGTAATAGTAGATAAATCGTTTTTACTAATTTTATTTAAGATATCGTCAATCGACATGGAAATACCCCACCCAATGGTTTTTGTTAAATCTAATTATACTGAAGTGAGATTATTTTATCATTAATTTATTTATTTGAAAAGCAATTAGTTACTATTTTTAATAATCGCATATAGGGTTGTTGTTAGGTATAAAACTAACGATTACTTAGGGGACGTCGAAGTGCTTGAACCTCTTGAAGATATGTTTGTACTATCATAAATTAGTGTCTTTGGGTTTGATATTTTCTTTTGTTCATCCAAATTCGGTAGCTTTTTTTCAAAGCTTTCAGCTAGCTCTTTAGGGTCATAAAGAATTTTCCCTGCAAAATGATCTTTATGTTTGTATTGAGTGAAATTCGTTCCAAGATAGTGATCTAATATTTTTATTGCTTGGGTATTTAACCAGCCCAAAACATCCTTATAATCTCTAAATACATTAATCAATTGCTCAGCGCAAGCACTAGGTGGTGCAGTTGGATTTTTAGTAGCAAAGTCAATTAGCGTTTGTGCATCCTGATGACGATTATGGGGGTTTTTTATTGAACTATTACCAAATTTTGCAAAGTATTGATGCCCTAAAAAGCTTAATAGGTCTGGACTAAGTGAATGTTTACCAATAAATGCTTTTATTTCATTATTAGGCATAGTTTATTTCCCCCCTGTTTGTGTCAATATATATTTAGCATTCATAATGACGTAAAATCTGCCCCCATTATAAAGGAAAAGTTAGCTGTATAAAAGGAATTAGCTTTAAAATGATATTATTCAATAAATGGCTTGAACTAATAAATGCTTATGTCTGTGGGCCTTATATGATTGTACTTATATTAGGGAGCGGTTTGTTTTTGACGTTAGGCTTAGGTTTTTTACCCTTTAGAAAACTACGGTATGCATTTAAATTATTATTTAGCAAATCTTCTGATACGCATGGAGATATACAACCCTTTCAAGCTTTAATGACAGCATTATCTGCAACGGTGGGTACAGGAAATATTGCCGGAGTGGCAACGGCAATTGCAATTGGTGGCCCTGGCGCTATATTTTGGATGTGGATGGCAGCGCTAGTGGGTATGGCAACTAAATATTCAGAAGCCTTATTAGCGGTTAAATATCGTGAAGTTGATGAATTAGGCCGATACGTTGGTGGGCCTATGTATTATATTAAAAATGGCTTATCTAAAAAGTTTCGTTGGTTAGCTTTTTTATTTGCTTTTTTTGGTGCGATTGCAGGTTTTGGTATTGGTAATATGGTGCAATCAAATTCAATTGCTGATGTACTAGAAATTAATTTCTTTATGCCGCCGATTGTCACAGGCGTTGTGATTGCCTTTTTGGCTGCGCTTGTCATATTGGGAGGCATTAGACGAATTGCAACTATTGCAAGTACGATCGTGCCAATCATGGTTTTACTTTATTTAATCGCAAGCTTAATTGCTATTATCATAAATATACATTTATTCACACTACAGGACACTCCGTGTCTTAGTAATTCTATTGATTGTATTGATTGGCCTACCTATATGGCCAATTAGCTCAATCAATTGATTCATATCAAGATGCATTCTAACAATAGCTTTACCAAGAACTTCCATGCCAATTTTGATTACAGATTTATGC
>JAKJJU010000089.1 GCA_021713295.1 Thiotrichales bacterium 19S3-11 | reverse complement strand
TTAACTCGCCTTTACAAGCATCCAAAGCCACCCTAAATTTAACGTTGGCACTATACTGTTTTTTACTCATGATATTTCCTCCGATAATCAATATATCACATTTGATTAATTTACAGGAGGCATTTCATCTTTTGAAATTACATTTCGAGAATCAATAATTAAATTAACAAAAGAGAATATAACACGTAATAATCAACCCATAACAACTTGTGATAAAGAATCAATTGACACCGTTATCAATGATTTTACTTAATCGTTACTATTAGCTAATTTAGAAAAAAATCTAAAAGAAAAAAGTATTAAGCCAGCCGAATATACTACAATAGATAATCAAGAAACATTCATGCTTACTGACAAATCGGATAATCAATATATATCAATATAAATTAAATAAGCAAAATAATACATTCTCAATCATTAATTTTCAAACAGGCGAAACGCTGGCTAAAACAGCTGACGGCAGATTTAAATACTCAAGACGATCTGAAATTTATTCATCTAGCCATTGATAATAAGGATACTTGGCGCTCAGAAGAGCAAAATTCAATAGATCAAAAAATAAAAGAATATAAAGCACAGCTTCAAGGTGCAAAGATAAGAAAAGATTTTTTAAAATTAAAAGATGAGCTTATTAAGCTAAACCTTGTGAGAGGCGTGTTTACTATTAACGAACAGACTTATCAATTTGATGCTCAGCATGGTGACCATGGCTGTAAGGCCCTAGCGATAATGGCACGCCATCAATCTACTTCTAAGATGATTCTATTTATCAATATGGGTGATAGAAGTCTAACTGGGTCGCTACAAGGACTCCCTACACTTTACAAAGAAAATGAAGGGACAGCAAAAGATATGAAAGACATATATGAATATGATACAAACAAATATGAGCAAGCATTAGAAATATATGACAGACTGTGTACTTACATTAAAACCAAACAAGCACAAATAAAAACCAAACCCACCAAGTGCGCAAATCAAAACCTATATCATCTAGATCAACCCGCTAATGATAATATGATGAAGAATGATGAGGGTTTTATTATCTTTGAAAATAATAATTATTACATATACAACACAAAGAATAACACAATTAAATATCAAGATAACCCTACAAATCCAACCGAACAACGAGAAGAATACGAATTAACTAACGATGATTATCATCAAATTGAAAATCTAATTAGCAAGATAAATCAAGTTACAGTTGTATATAGCACCACCCACTAATAAATAGTTAATTTATCTAGCACTATTTCCATAGCATCAGCTAAGGTTGTTTTAATATATCTCATTTTTTTTCTAATTGCTGTTTTAACTTTATGCCAGTAATGCTCAA
>JAKJJU010000088.1 GCA_021713295.1 Thiotrichales bacterium 19S3-11 | reverse complement strand
GCATAAATCTGTAATCAAAATTGGCATGGAAGTTCTTGGTAAAGCTATTGTTAGAATGCATCTTGATATGAATCAATTGATTGAGCTAATTGGCCATATAGGTAGGCCAATCAATACAATCAATAGAATTACTAAGACACGGAGTGTCCTGTAGTGTGAGAAGAACTTAATTTATCTAACTGCAAAAATATTCAAAACTTAAATCTATTAGGTATCACTGAATTAAATAAACTTAAAATTATTAATCTTGATGGTTCAACGATATCAGCAGAAGGTATAAAGCAATTATTAATAGCATCACCAAGTATAGAAAAGCTTGATTTATCTTACTGCGAGAAGCTTCAACACTTAAACCTATCAGATATCACTCAATTAAATAAACTTAAAAATATTAATCTCTACAGTTCAACAATATCTCCAGAGGGTATAAAGCAATTATTAACAGCATCACCAAATATAGAAGAGCTTAATTTATCTTACTGCGAGAAGCTTCAACATTTAAACCTATCAGATATCACTCAATTAAATAAACTTAAAACTATTAAGCTTGGCGATTCAACGATATCAGCAGAAGGTATAAAGCAATTATTAACAGCATCACCAAATATAGAAGAGCTTAATTTATCTTACTGCAAGAAGCTTCAAAACTTAAATCTATTAGGTATCACTGAATTAAATAAACTTAAAAATATTAATCTCTTCAGTTCAACGATATCTCCAGAGGGTATAAAGCAATTATTAACAGCATCACCAAATATAGAAGAGTTTAATTTATCTAACTGCAAAAATATTCAAAACTTAAATCTATCAGATATCACTCAATTAAATAAACTTAAAAATATTAATCTCAACGGTTCAACTATATCAGAAGAAAATATAAAGAAATTATTAAACGCATCACCAAGTATAGAAAAGCTTTATTTATCTGACTGCAGAAATATTCAAAACTTAAATCTATCAGGTACCACTCAATTAAATAAACTTAAAATTATTAATCTTGACGGTTCAACGATATCGGCAGATGGTATAAAGCAATTATTAAACGCATCACCAAGTATAGAAGAGCTTAATTTATCTTACTGCGAGAAGCTTCAAAACTTAAATCTATCAGGTATCACTCAATTAAATAAACTTAAAAATATTAATCTCAAAGGTTTAACGATATCCGCAGAAGATATAAAGCAATTATTAAAAGTTGCACCAAATATAGAAACAGGGTCACCTCACTAAAATTTAGCAGCTAAAGGGTCTAATCATTTAATTGTGTAAATTTTGATAGTTAGTTTGTACACTACAACGAACTATAGGAGTTTACATAAATGCGTAAAAAATCAAATAAAGCCATCCAAGAAGCGATAGATGTATTAATTTC
>JAKJJU010000087.1 GCA_021713295.1 Thiotrichales bacterium 19S3-11 | reverse complement strand
TTGATTATAAGATGACCAATCCTTGGGTTTATACTGCTTCTTTGCCATAATCGCTTTTCATAAAAATGAAAAAGAGTATGAATAAAGAACAAACCAGTTGTCAATAACCTAATTATGCAACAAGCCCGATTTGATTAATGTAATATTTTATTTCAAAAAATCTATTGGATATATCTATGAAATATAAAGATAAATAAGAAGTTAATATTAATTTTTTGGAATAAGTGTATCACGTTTGAATATTAATTATATATGAAGCATTGCGTTCAATGTTATTCTGTTTAAAAGATAATGATTTTATTGGGAGTATACTATGAATATAAATGCATTAATTTTGCCTAGAAAAAATAACTTAATTGGAGAGAAAAAACCAAAAGTGTTAATTGTTAATTCACCACATGATGCTAGGGATAGTGCAGTAAATTTTAAAAATGTTTCTGACACATTAGCTGGTAATGGATATCAAGTGATTAACCTTTTTATTACATTTGATAGTGATTTAGAAAGCCTATCAAAAGCTATTAAAAGTAACTTTAAGGGTAGTAAGAGGCACAATATATCTGTTGTATTAAATTCGCATGGTGCGTTAGGTTGGTTGTTTTCAGGTGAACCTAGTTTTAAAGCTGAAATTAATCAGCTAATTGCATTTACCAATTTTATTCATCTCTTGGGAGAACTGAATTATAAAGTAGATTCTATCATGTTAAATACCTGCTATTCTGCTGCTGAAGTAATTAATCTTTATAATACCAACTATGTATGTTCCCCAGCGAGGCTATTGAGTAACTTATTACCTGATGTATCAGTATTGGGTTATGTAGGTACATTTGCTGAAGCAATAGTTACAGGTATTTATTCAAGCAATGTATTAAAAGGGGCTTTTTCTATTATTGAAGATAGTAGTATAAAAGCAGATAACCTTTCACTATTAAAAGGTTCGGTACTGTTTAAGGGCGGCAAAGTTAGTGAAAGTAATATACCAATGGATGCATATGTTAGATGTGACTACGTCCCACATTTTGTTGCTGATAAATTTGGTGTTGTAGGTTTGGCTAGAAATAGTGATGCATATTTTTTAGCCAATGTGCAAAAACGAATTGATCGAAAATTAGATTTAGATTTAAATACTACAAGTGTTAACGCTTGTGGAAAATCTCAAGTTTTAGCTGCTAAAAAAGCTTTTGAATTAAATCAGTCGAAGGGCGTTAAATTATTGTTTTTAGTTACAGATGGTGATGAAGGAAAAAATATAGCTCCTCAGCCAATAAGTATGTAAATTCACACTACATGACACCTACCAGAGCCATTCTTTGACTAATTGATATTTCAGGTTTAAATGTAGCTTTGATAATGTTACAGATATATTCTGAAGAATTAATTGCTCTAGCTAGCGATTTAGCAATA
>JAKJJU010000086.1 GCA_021713295.1 Thiotrichales bacterium 19S3-11 | reverse complement strand
AGCAGAATGATCGAGTTCAATTAGATGTGTTTTATTTTTTTCATCGGAAATAACTGCTTGGATAAGTTTTAGCGTATCGATCGATTTATCAGTAACCGATTTACTCGCAAAGTAGGCGGATGCTTTTTTATAGGTAGTATCCGGTTGTCTTTTTGGTAACCTTTCGGGAATAACCGGTGATTGATCAATGAGTTCAGGGTGACCAACAGATTCTTTAAACGGATCATCAGTAAATAATGTTTGATCAGCTTCAACTGCTGCCTGATAACCTCCTAAATCTAGTTTTACCCATTGATCAAGATACTGGACTTCAACATAGGCGTGCACATTGTTATGAATGATACGAGTTGGAATTTCAGGATGCTTTTGATCCATGAAATCCTTAAATAATATAGCTCGATGTCGGCAGGCTCCTAGTTTTTGAGCATTCATTAATTCAATATAATCTCGACCTGTTGGTTGATTTATTGCAGTTTTATAGGTCCATAAGCTCCCAAAGATATATCCTGGTTCTTCTTTAATCATTCTTAGAACGCGTCCTTCAGGTCCTGATTTAAAGGAGCGTAAGTGTTTTAAATAAGCTTTAACATCTGAAGGCAATTGATCAGTAATTTCAGGTTGAGGATCTTTTTTTAAGAGGAAATTAAATTGTATTGATTTAGGTTTATCTTTTGATCTTACATAATATAAATTGTCAGCTTCAGAATACTTTATTTCAATACCTTTATAGTTAGCATTATGAATGAAAATATCAGTAATTTTTTCATGGGTACTTAAGGAAGCAATGGGTATAAATTCATCCGTTAAATTTAATTGTTGCCTTCCAAGATAGAGTGATTTTCCAACTTTACTTTTAAAACTCAGCATATAGGTTTGCTTGAAATCTTTTAGAGATTCATGAGTACTTAACATGACATCAACTAGCTTTAAATCGGTTGATGGCTTTATAGTAAATGCAAGATCTGGGTTTACAGGTTGATCTGATATTTCCAATATGGGAGAAGCAGTAAGGCGATATTCAGCATAATCAGGATCTTTATGTGGCGAAGAAAAGATTTTTGTTGCCTTGAATATTTGATCTTTATCAAAAGCAACATTAGCGTCTGAGTTTGCTTTTCTATGGTTGGGTTGATTAGATTTAAATTGTTGTTTTTGAATTTCGTAAAATTTATCTAAGGTTGGTTGTAATTTAGGTGCTTGCTTTAGGATTTCTAGCAAGTCATTATTTATTAATTCATCTGAAATATCAAGCTTTTCTATATTCAGGGTCAGGGTCACCTCACTAAAAACTAGGTGACAAATCAATTTTTTTGTGACATATCAATAAATAAACGGCTTTTGATATGGACAAAGACAACTTAGGATTTTTAGATTTTTTCAATGAAGTTCCAGACCACCGAATAGATAGACAAAA
>JAKJJU010000085.1 GCA_021713295.1 Thiotrichales bacterium 19S3-11 | reverse complement strand
AATTCAATGCTCCTATGCTTATATCTGCATCCCCAGAAGTAATGCTATCTAATGTGACTACTACCGTTTCATTATCTTCTAATTGAAAATCATCTAAAACACTAACATCAATTGTAGCTGTCGTTGCTCCAGCTAAGATCGTGACAGATCCTGTTAGCGCTGTATAATCACTGCCTGCTGTCGCATCCCCTGTAACACTGTAACTGATGACCGTATCGGTATCACTTGGATTACTTAACGTGACGGTAAATTGACCATCATTACCAACACCACCTGGTTCTGTTGCGTTGGCCGTCGTTGCTGCAATGGTAACTTCCGCCGTATCGTTATCTGCAATTGTTACTGTATCTGAGTTCAATGCTCCTATGCTTATAGCTGCATCCCCAGAAGTAATGCTATCTAACGTGACTACTACCGTTTCATTATCTTCTAATTGAAAATCATCTAAAACACTAACATCAATTGTGGCTGTCGTTGCTCCAGCTAAGATCGTTACTGTACCAGTTAACGTTGTATAATCACTGCCTGCTGTTGCATCCCCTGTCACACTGTAGCTGATTACCGTATCGGTATCACTTGGATTACTTAACGTGACGGTAAATTGACCATCATTACCAACACCACCTGGTTCTGTTGCGTTGGCCGTCGTTGCTGCAATAGTAACTTCCGCTGTATCGTCATCTGCAATTGTTACTGTATCTGAATTCGATGCGCCTATGCTTATATCTGCATCCCCAGAAGTAATGCTATCTAACGTGACTACTACCGTTTCATTATCTTCTAATTGAAAATCATCTAAAACACTAATATCAATTGTGGCTGTCGTTGCTCCAGCTAAGATCGTGACAGAGCCTATAAGCGGTGTATAATCACTGCCTGCTGTTGCATCCCCTGTAACACTGTAGCTGATTACCGTATCGGTATCACTTGGATTACTTAACGTGACGGTAAATTGACCATCATTACCAACACCACCTGGTTCTGTTGCATTGGCCGTCGTTGCTGCAATGGTAACTTCCGCCGTATCGTCATCTGCAATTGTTACTGTATCTGAATTCAATGCTCCTATGCTTATATCTGCATCCCCAGAAGTAATGCTATCTAACGTGACTACTACCGTTTCATTATCTTCTAATAGACTTTCATCAATCACACTAACATCAATTGTAGCTGTCGTTGCTCCAGCTAAGATCGTTACTGTACCAGTTAACGTTGTATAATCACTGCCTGCTGTCGCATCCCCTGTAACACTGTAGCTGATTACCGTATCGGTATCACTTGGATTACTTAACGTGACGGTAAATTGACCATCATTACCAACACCACCCGGTTCTGTTGCGCTGGCCGTCGTTGCTGCAATGGTAACTTCCGCCGTATCGTCATCTGCAATTGTTACTGTATCTGAATTCAATGCTCCTATGCTTATATCTGCATCCCCAGAAGTAATGCTATCTAACGTGACTACTAC
>JAKJJU010000084.1 GCA_021713295.1 Thiotrichales bacterium 19S3-11 | reverse complement strand
GTTTTGAAAATTTGTTCCTTCAGCATGGATTGTAGAGATAGAGTTTATTGTTTGTTCAGCATTATAATTTAAGAATAAACTTAATAAATCATAACGAACATCAGCATTCTCAATATCCATAATCCCTTGTAGTACTTGTTCATTGCTTAATCCTGCCATTTGCATTAATTCAATGACATTTTTTGTATTTTGATCCTTGTCCTTGGAAGTTACAGAAGTAATTAATACCTGCTGTAATGTTATACACCTGTTTTGAAAATTTGTTCCTTCAGCATGAACTGTAGAGATAGAGTTTATTATTTGTTCAGCATTATAATTTAAGAATAAACTTAATAAATCATAACGAACATCAGCATTCTCAATATCCATAATACCTTGTAGTACTTGTTCATTGCTTAATCCTGCCATTTGCATTAATGCAATGACATTTTTTGTATCTTGATACTTATCCTTGGAAGTTACAGAATTAATCATTGTTGTTAGGTTATTTAATTGCTTATAGGCATCACAATTTTGGATATTAAAAACTTCATTTTGTGCTGTTGCTTTGCTTTCATTAAGAACATCAGTAATTAATACCTGCTGTAATGTTATACACACGTTTTGAAAATTTGTTCCTTCAGCATGGATTGTAGAGATAGAGTTTATTGTTTGTTCAGCATTATAATTTAAGAATAAACTTAATAAATCATAACGAACATCAGCATTCTCAATATCCATAATCCCTTGTAGTACTTGTTCATTGCTTAATCCTGCCATTTGCATTAATTCAATGAGGTAACCTCTTGATGAAAACTGGTCATTTATAGAATGCATATTAACATGTAAGAACTGATAGCCAGCCTCTGTTGTTGGACGTGAATAGTTAAGATTGTCATCAATTAATATTATGTTTTCATGCGGTAACTCGCTTAAATCATCACGTACTTTACCTATATTTTCAAAATAAGCATTTTTGGATCTACCTGTAGAATCACTATTAACACTTTCAACAATTAAATTACCATGCTCTCTTCTTAGATATTGGCGTCTTTCACCAAAACATACATCAAATGAATTATACATTACATCTTTAAGTGATTTCTCTTGTTCATTAGAGTCAGAATATGAGCATCGTTGAGAACTTGGAATTGATAACACATTATGTTTAGATAATATTTCAAATACAGCTTTTAGGTGCTGAGGGTAGGCAATTATGACCTCATTTAGACCAACGATTTGATTATTATAACAATTCTGACCTCTAAAGCCTACGTCATTAATAGGACCATCAAAGTCCCAAAAAATAACTACTGGATGATTTTTATTAATTGGCATTTTATGCAACTCCTCTAAATATTAGCTATGATTTTATTAAATCGAAATTAGAAGCAGAGCTTCATATTAACAAGTGTAAATATACATCTTTACTAATAATCTGTCTATCATTTAATAATCAATTAAATTATTTTATTTTAAAAATCTGCCTTTGTACACGACATATCTCCTATAACCATTGATTCATAGCTCTATCTATCCCAACATCAAATATTTGAAGTGTTATTTTTGTTAATATTTGCAACTGCTGGCCTCGCTTAAATAGTTTTTCACTAA
>JAKJJU010000083.1 GCA_021713295.1 Thiotrichales bacterium 19S3-11 | reverse complement strand
AACAGTTTCATATGTAAACACTTAACGCTCTTTTATATTTTTTACCTTTAAGGAGGTGATCCAGCCGCAGGTTCCCCTACGGCTACCTTGTTACGACTTCACCCCAGTCATGAATCACACCGTGGTGACCGTCCCCCCGAAGGTTAGACTAGCCACTTCTGGTGCAACCCACTCCCATGGTGTGACGGGCGGTGTGTACAAGACCCGGGAACGTATTCACCGCGACATGCTGATTCGCGATTACTAGCGATTCCGACTTCATGAAATCGAGTTGCAGATTTCAATCCGGACTACGAACACCTTTCTGAGTTTCGCTCCAAGTCGCCCCTTCGCTTCCCTCTGTAATGCCCATTGTAGCACGTGTGTAGCCCTACCCGTAAGGGCCATGATGACTTGACGTCGTCCCCACCTTCCTCCGTGTTAACCACGGCAGTCTCTACAGAGTGCCCAACTTAATGATGGCAACTGTAAATAAGGGTTGCGCTCGTTGCGGGACTTAACCCAACATCTCACGACACGAGCTGACGACAGCCATGCAGCACCTGTATCTGAGTTCCCGAAGGCACCGATCTATCTCTAAATCGTTCTCAGTATGTCAAGGGTAGGTAAGGTTCTTCGCGTTGCATCGAATTAAACCACATGCTCCACCGCTTGTGCGGGTCCCCGTCAATTCCTTTGAGTTTTAGCCTTGCGGCCGTAATCCCCAGGCGGAGTACTTAGCGCGTTAGCTACGCCACAAGAACCTTAACACCGATTCCTACAGCTAGTACTCATCGTTTACAGCATGGACTACCAGGGTATCTAATCCTGTTCGCTACCCATGCTTTCGTCCCTCAGCGTCAGTATTTGGCCAGAAAGTTGCCTTCGCCATTGGTGTTCCTTCCGATATCTACGCATTTCACCGCTACACCGGAAATTCCCCTTTCCTCTCCTATACTCTAGATACACAGTTTCAAATGACATCCCAAGGTTGAGCCCTGGACTTTTACATCTGACTTATCTATCCGCCTACGGACCCTTTACGCCCAGTAAGTCCGATTAACGCTCGCACCCTCCGTATTACCGCGGCTGCTGGCACGGAGTTTGCCGGTGCTTCTTCTGGATATAACGTCACAGTATCTAACTCTTAATCGAATACCTTTCCTCTATCCTGAAAGTGCTTTACAACCCTAAGGCCTTCTTCACACACGTGGCATTGCTGGATCAGGGTTGCCCCCATTGTCCAATATTCCCCACTGCTGCCTCCCGTAGGAGTCTGGGCCGTGTCTCAGTCCCAGTGTGGCTGATCTTCCTCTCAGAACAGCTATGGATCGCTGCCTTGGTGAGCCTTTACCTCACCAACTAGCTAATCCAACGCAGGCTCATCTTAAAGCGCCAGGTCCGAAGATCCCCAGCTTTGATCCGTAGATAGTATGCGGTATTAGCACGAGTTTCCCCGTGTTATCCCCAACTCTAAGACAGATTCCTACGCGTTACTCACCCGTCCGCCACTCGCCATCAGTAGTGCAAGCACTACCATGCTGCCGTTCGACTTGCATGTGTTAAGCATGCCACCAGCGTTCAATCTGAGCCAGGATCAAACTCTTCAGTTTGAATCTCAAATTTTTTAAAACAAGAACGTAAGTGTCTACATATCAATCTATTTTTAAGCTTCTTT
>JAKJJU010000082.1 GCA_021713295.1 Thiotrichales bacterium 19S3-11 | reverse complement strand
TTTACATCAGAAAGTGCTTTGGTTAAACTCATATACTGTGCTTACCAACAAATTAAGAAAAAATGGACTATGCCACTAACAAATTGGGCAATGACCGTTTCACAGCTCGATATTTACTTCCCTGGAAGGTTAAATTTAGAGATTTAGGGTGACACAGTTGGGTGAACAGTCTCGATATAATTTCAAGCTCATCTATTTTAAAAGGGGCGACGAATGCTTCTAGTATTCTTGAACAGTACTCTTTAATTTCAAAAGCCGTTGTTATACCAGGTATGATGCCAACAAATTCATCACCTCCAAATCTTGCAATGATGTCCGTACTTCTCATTACGCTTTGTAGTCTAGATGCTACATTTTTCAAAAGCTTATCACCAACAACATGCCCATAAGTATCATTGACTTGTTTAAATTTGTTCAAATCGAAAAATAAAATAAGTATTTTATCTTTATTCTGTAACTCAACTAGTTTGTTATAATATTTTCTTTTATGTGCAGAAATAGTCTTGTTAAATTGGTCTTCTAAAGCCAAACGGTTTGGTAGCTTAGTTAATGGGTCATAGAAAGCCAAGTTAATTTTTTCAGTATTATCTGCCTCTAGAAAGCTAATATCAGAAAAAACAGCTAGATAATTTGATACTTTTTTATCTGAGTTTTTTAACTTAGTAATAGTTAAGAGTGATGGGTATAGCTTGCCTGATTTTTGTCGATTCCAAATTTCTCCTTCCCAAAAACCAAAATTATCAATATTTTCCCACATTTTCTTATAGAAAGCCTCATCATGATACCCAGAGCGGAGTATCCCAGGGTTTCCTCCGATAACATCATCTTTAGAGTAGCCTGTTATTTCGCTAAACGCAGGGTTCACATATAAAATTTTTGAATTCTCATCTGTTAGAGTAATGCCATTTTTTACTCGATCAAATAGTGGATGAATGCACTCTAGATTTTGCATGACATAGTCAGGTAAAGTAATTAAATCCATAAGGAGCCATAATATTTTGTGATCTAATTAATCGTTAGTTTAACAAAAATAAAAACTATATCACCTATACTATAGACTAACATTATATTCATTTGATTAACTATCCTATTTTAGGAAGAGGTAGTTATGGCGTTATTTAAAAAAATTGACCTTATTCTATTGTGTTTAATATTATCATTGATCTTTTGGGTATTAGAGTCATTAATAGATATAAGCTTTTCTTTAAGTGAATATATAGTAAGTGGTACTCATTACTTTAAAGCATTTATTTATCCAGAAGGGCATGAGTTATATATGCGAATTATAGTAATATCCATATTACTGACTTTTGGGATATTCGTTCAGTTACTAATAAATAAACAACGTTTTATAGCTTTACATGACCCAGTTACAAACGCTCCAAACTACAAATATGTTATATCTGAGCTTAAGAAGTATTTTTCTTATAAACAAAGATCTAGTTACTATATTGCAGTTATTAAGATTAATCGCTTATCTTTAATTCAACGTACATTGAGTAATGATCTGCTGAATATTTTTGTATCTAATGTTGTAAAGAGACTTATGGGTCATATGGAACATTACTTTATTGGTGCTTGTTGGTTTTCTCACTTTGTATTTGTTATAAATGATAAAACGTCTCAAGCAGCTTTGGATATACTTAGCTTAAAATTAAATAAAGCTTTTGAAGAAAACTTTATAATAGGTAAAATCCCTTTTCATGTTGATTGGAACATGGGATTTGTCTCAATGTCAGATGCTCACTCAGCTAAAGAGTCTATACAGTTGGCATGCCATGCACTTAAGGATTCGTATGCCAGTGGAAATAATATTGCTACTTATCAGCAAGGTACAGAAAAAGAAGAATTACTTCGTATAAAAAGAGTAGGAGAGATTTATAAGGGGATACAGCATAATGAGTTTAAAGTTTATTTACAACCAAAAGTTGAATTAAGTTCAGGGTCACCTCACTAAAAACTAGGTGACAAATCAATTTTTTTGTGACATATCAATAAATAAACGGCTTTTGATATGGACAAAGACAACTTAGGATTTTTAGATTTTTTCAATGAAGTTCCAGACCACCGAATAGATAGACAAAA
>JAKJJU010000081.1 GCA_021713295.1 Thiotrichales bacterium 19S3-11 | reverse complement strand
TTTTTGGTTAAGAAATAAGCGACAAACTGAAGTACAGTTTATTAATGAACTATTTGGTATTTATGCAGCCTAATTGTATCTGAATAAAGGCATTTTATAACTTTCAGAATTAGTTGCAACGGAACCGATCTCAGTATTTAGAATTTCTCCACTTTGATCATCGTAAATCTCTGAAATAATGCGTTGTTTTAATGCCATTTTACCTGTCCAAATTTTGAATAACTTGGACTATGATAACATCTAAATAAAATTAAATACAGGATGTTAGGAATGGACTCTTCCAAAGACGAAGAAGAAAATAAATAGTTGAAATACATATACTTATAAAAATTAATAAAAAAATTTTAAACTCGTGGCCGATTACGACCAAATATGCAGTTAGACCCTATTTTCTTAATCAGATAAAGTTAAGTTGACGGTGCCGCCGAAAGGTCATCATCCTTTTTAACTTGATCAAAAATGGTTTTGGGGCATTGGAGTTTATTCTTAATGAAAAAACTTTCATTTGATTTATCATCATCACTCATAAATAAATTATTACTAGGCTCTGGTTTGTTTAGGGCATAAGCTCTGATATCTCTTATTCTAATAGGTAGGCCAGAGGGTCTTACTTCTTTTTTGAATTCTGCATACATTGGTTGATTTAAAAGTTCACAAAGAATTTTTGCTGATTTTGGATATCCTAAAATATTTTTCCCCCTTTGCATTGAGGATATATAACATATCTCTTGTAATGAATTACATTCCATTATAGCTTTAGATTTTGAACTTGAAACAGAATGCGCTAAGGTAGACTTTAATTGATTAAAGTCTACCGATGAGTATGATGGGTATGGTATAATGCTAGATTCAATATAATTTTTTACTTCTTCAATAGCCTGTTTTGGAGTAACACCATTATTATTTAACGTAGTGTTAACACCTAGAGATAAGCATTCAAATGCAAAAGATTCAGCTTGTTTGGGTGTTAAAGCCTCAGGCGTAATTTTTATACCTAGCATCAATGATCTTTGATCTAAATAGTGTTTAATTCCAGCTGCAGTTTCTGCAAAAGTATGAAAATCACTTCTAAAATATTGTGGAATAATCAAAACTCCAGATAATGCTTTTAGGTTGTTTTCATTAGATAACCAATCATTGAGTGACCCATCTGCATTTCTAAGAAGCCCCTCAGCAGCAGCTAAATTTAAGGCAGTAGTTCCAGATACATGAGCTCTTATGGGTATACCACTCAGACTAGCTGAATATACCCAACTATTAAGATTTGGTGCTACATGATTTCTAAAATATTGGTTATCTAAGTGTTCAACAGGTTTTTTTAATGAATCTTCTTCAACATCTGATGCATCAGAAACGTCATCATTGTAATTGACTTGAGTAGTTTCATCTTTTGCTTTGTTAGACACAAAGTCATCTCCTCTATTTGTATATGTGCTATTGATAGAGGCTACAAGTTGAGGACGCACAATATCATCAATAGTATTACAAATAGATTTTTGATCTTGTGTTTCAGGATAATACGGAGGTGATACCCAATCTGCTCTTATATGTCGATATGAGATGGCAGTCAAAAGTGATTCTATGCCCATAATTAATCTAGATGATGATATAGCATCTGGAGGTTGATTTAAGAAGTTTCTTAATTGAGTTGCAGTATTAAATCCTCCACGAGATTTAAGCTTAGAGCCTCCTATTAGCCAGTTTAGCGCATTATCTGACATGTGTGAAAAACTGGTAGCAAGAGCCTTATGAATTTCAAAAAGTTGATTTTTTACATTTTCATTAGGGTTACGCATTACTGTTCTTGAAATGTTATATCTTAAGTTATCGTCTCTATGGTGCATATGCTTTGGCCTTCCCCAAGTCGCAAGACTTGAAATAGAAGCAATAATATCTGGCATGATTTGCAATCCCCCCGTTTTAATACTAAACAATATCCATTGTTACCCTATAATATTCAAATAACAATAATAAATATATGAAATGTTGTTTCTATATAATAGAAATGGGACCTGTTGCAAAAGATTGTCACTTTGTTAAACTTCTGCCAAATTAAGCACAGGATGTTTGGCTCTGTTGCAACTTTGACAAATTAGCACAATTTGAATTACCCTAACTGATTTTAGATAAGGGCTTACTCCATGAATCCATTTAAATATCGTCAATTTGAAAGCATCTTTATCCTTCAATGTGTTC
>JAKJJU010000080.1 GCA_021713295.1 Thiotrichales bacterium 19S3-11 | reverse complement strand
TTTACATCAGAAAGTGCTTTGGTTAAACTCATATACTGTGCTTACCAACAAATTAAGAAAAAATGGACTATGCCACTAACAAATTGGGCAATGACCGTTTCACAGCTCGATATTTACTTCCCTGGAAGGTTAAATTTAGAGATTTAGGGTGACACAGTTGGGTGAACAGTCTCGACTATAAATATCTTATATTCTAGATGTACTTTACTTTCCCTATTTACATAGTTTTGTTTGTATCTTTGTTCTTTCTTCATCACTAGCATAAGTAAATTTAAAAAATTCTCTTTTAGGGTTTTCAGCCGTAATCTTCTCCTCATCTTCAATCATTATTTTGCTAATGTGATCATTTAATACTCCCGTATTAACCGCATAATATAACCTTGATTTATTTTTAGTACTTGATGCTCTATCAAAAAATGATGAGCCACTCACCCAATTAATAAGCGCATCTTCAATTACTTTATTATCATTTGATAAAGTCTCAACACGTTTCATTAGTTGAGTTATAAAAGTTATTGTTTTGCTTCTAGAGTCCATGCTATGAGAGCTGAATAAACCAAAGTCATTATCAGAAATATATTCAAAACCAGCTGCTAGTGCTCTTTGCAATTTTTCATTTTGATGTAATAAACTAATAGAGTCAGAATTTATAGAATTTCCTGATATTGATAGTGCTAAAATAGCGCTTTGCATAGTTTCATTTTTTTTAAAATATTTGATCCAGCTGTCTTGTGAAACAATAGTACTACATTTTAACTGATATATTTCCATCAGAAATATAGCGGAAGTTAGATAGTGCTTTTTTTCTAGAGCTGCTTGTAATGGTGTTGTACCATCTAAATCTGGAGAATGAACTAATTCTTTTCTCTTATTATAGCTAATAACATTATCATCCCAACTAAAAATCTCATGTAAATAAGCTTGAACCGCTTCAGTACAACCATTCATCATTCCAACATATAAAGCAGATATTGCGTCATGTTTATTTAAGTCACCTTTCAGCAGCGTATAAAAAACAGAGCCTGAAATTGAATTGTTTTTTTTATAGTTCATCAAACTGCTTAAAAAGACTGAAATAAACTTAAAACTGTTATAATACATTGCATTATTTAAATAGGGTACATTATCCTTATTAGATAATTCAGATATCAAGTTACCTGATAACTGACTAAAAAACTTATTTAAGGATGATGAGACGTCATCTAATACAGATAACTCTAGTTGTGATACATTTGTGTTGTTTCGAAAAGAGAAATCATCTTTTATAGGAATAGTAACTGAATTATTAAAGGCTCTAATTGAAATTATAGCTTTATTATTCTTCATGTTTAATAATTCCAGTATAGACTTGGCTGTATCCATGCTAACGTTATCTGTATCTAAAATATCATCATGATCTATGATATTTATTTTACCATTATAAAAAAACATTGATAATGTATGGTTATCAGATGAAATCAGCAGTGGAGCATTATTAATATCTGGAATATTTTTCCAATTATCTATAAAACTAAATAAGTCATTTTTATCATATACAACAACAGAATTTGTCGTTGATAATAGCCTAACATCATTTTTAGTTTCATCTTTTTTATTAAAGCACGAAAAAGTATTCATATACTCGAAATTTTGTATTGTTCCAATTTTATTGGACGTTAATTCATCAGGTAAATTTCCAAAATAAATGGTTATTTCATCAAAGAATGCTTTCATACCACATAACAGCAATTCATTACAATTTAATTCATTATTTATTATGTGATTACAAATATCATTATGGCTAAATCCCCTATTTTTTAAGCTATCATAAATATCTTTATAATTTGATTCCTTATTTTTTATACCATCATAAATTTTTTTTCTCTTTGCTTCAGCATTCAAAACTGCTTTAGAAAATGCTTGTTTATCGTTATATGAATGAATTAGTTCCACTCTTGCTTTAAACGTTTTAAAATCATTTTGCGTTACTGCATCAATAGCTTTAACTGCAATGCCATAACACATACCACCTTTATTTGGGCAATGTCCAAGTGACTCCATTGCTGAAATAATATTAAGCGACATTCTTCCCCCCCTTTAAAATTAAAGTAACTACATCAATCTATTGTATATTATATGTTGCTATATTAACATATTAAGATAATTATTCCACCCATAACCTTATAGCTAACTCAGTATAATATGGTCTTATTTAAACAGTTCATCAATTGTACATTGTAACCTTCTTCTTAGTTTTTTCTTTTTTGCCCACTGTCTTTCAATAGAATTTAAATCAGGTGAGTATGGCGGTAGGTATTCAATAACATGGCCAGATTGCTCTATCAGAAGCTGTGTATC
>JAKJJU010000008.1 GCA_021713295.1 Thiotrichales bacterium 19S3-11 | reverse complement strand
CCTAGTAATAGCTGTAGTTGTTTGATGGCTTTCATTGGACTCGTTCTTTTTTATTTTTTCGCAATTATAAAATTGCATAAGTTCAATTTAAAATCAATAACTTAAGCTATTACTGTCCTGTAGTGTGATTTACATTATATTTTACATCGAATTATAGGTTAAGCTAAAGAAATATAAAGGAAAGAAATTAAGTAGCATAAGTTTTGATATAGCAATTGGATACTACATGTTTTTATATGCCATACTTAATTAAATTGGCTAACTAGAAATATATTTACTACAATTAAAACAGGTATAATCAATTAAGCTGTTCTATCCGCCGGTAGAAAGCTTGGAAGGGCTTTTGTTGTTTGTTGTTGTTTTTTCACTCTCAGGCTTGAAGGTTATTGGAAAGCGTTTTGATGATCTTACTCTACTGGCGAAAAATTTTTTATCTTATTGATGACTTGGATTAGGTAAATTCAGTTTTGTGTTGTCACTTGTGCTATTAGCAAAAAATACATGGGGTGCTTGTTGTTGACTAGTAAGACTCATAAGTATTTTTTCGTCAAACTTATCATCAGATATGTAATAAGAACTCCGGCTGTAAGCTGTCAGTTTTATTGGAGATGTTGTTAATGTGATATCATTAATATGAAATAGTTTGGTAATTTCTCTATTGGCATTGAGTTCCACTGTAAATTTTAGTTCATCAAGTCCATTAGTACAGAATAGCTTTGATTCTTCTAGCGCTTCTTCAGCTGACTTATATGAGTAATTTGCGATATAAATCTTATCCTTACCTTCTACAATAAAATTGACTAAATCATCTACAGATAGATCAGTCCAAATTAATTGATGATTTCCAGTATTAAGGTGTGCAATATAATAATCCCCTGGCATAAATAGATCTCCATAATTAAGATTTTTTTATTTAAAAGTAATAAGTATGATCCAATTATGATAGTAAATATAAAAAGAGAATGATATCAGCAATAGAATAAGTTTTATTTCAAAATTAATCAGATAGTTCAGTGAGTTAAATATTAAGTATAGATTCCTGATTGTATTGATTTATAACTGTCATCTGAATTCGTTTGTTGTACTAACCAAGGGCAAGTTGAGCTATTACTATCAGCTTGTTGGCATAGAAATACAACATCTTTATCAGAAGTAAAATCATAACTTACATTATTATCGCAGTTTACAGTTTGAATAGTACCATCTGATTTGACTAAGATATTACAAGCACTGCCACTACTAGAGAAATTAACATTCAAAATATTAACATAATTTGATCCATCATCTGTCGTGCTTGTGCATTGAATATAGGGCGTGCCATCATAGGCGGAAGTTAAATTACTACCGCAAGCAGTTTCGCTCACTTTACCTAGACCAATTGATTTAATTTTAAACGTTAAAGGAGACCCCAATGGATTAACTTTAACATTGTAGTTACAGCCTCCGGAGATATCAATATTTGTATCAGTGGAGTCACCACAGTGATCATGCCAACCAGCAGACATATGTGAATTTAGTTGGATATTTCGTGTGCCATTACTATCACTGCTAACCGATAGATTAATATAGTGACTGGTTGTAATTGCAGCACCATCATCATAACAACTACCACTATCTTTATCTTCTGTTTTAAACGACCAAGTAGCTCCAGGTGCAATGGTATGACTACCTGATAAGTCATCATCATACCAGCAGTGACTCCCTGTCTTTTTGACGGTGATCTCATCTGTCGTATTATTTACAAATTCCCCATGCATGACAGTTTTTGCATCAGCAACATAGGGTAAATAAAATACTATTAATAAGACCCCTAGTCTAGCTAAATGAGAAAAGAAAGTAGGTTTGATCTTATACTGTTTAGAGTTGTTTTTCATGCATCACCCCATCAATTTCAATAAATTAGTGATGACATTGTTCAAAAAAAGGGCTAAATATTAAAATGAAATAAAAAACTTTTATGTCTGTTGAATTTTTCCATTTTTTATGGTATTAACTTTAAAGATATTTTGTAAATCAATAAGTTATATTTAAATGAATAATCAAATTAAGACAGTCTTGTCTAATGAATAGGAATTATAATCATAGCTGTTTTCGTTTTAATGATAACTTTGTCCTGCAATATGACTTATAGGTTCTTGTTTCAGTACTTTGAATTCTTTGCTTAAAAGCTTAAACTGAGAATCATTGATTTCAGTTGCTTCAACATAGTCATCATCCAACCAAAGCCCGCTTGTTTTAAGTGATGTACCATAACAGATACCATAATACATCTCAGCAACCTCTCGCGCTTGATGCTCATCAATAGCTTGGATTAACGCGGGTTCAAAATGTGTGCTATTAGCTCTCCACAGTTCATTATCAAGTATTTCATCTCTTGGTGTTAATTTATAGTATTTCATGGCAACCCCCTTTTTGATCAGGTAACTTTTAATATAGTAGATAGAATTTATTTTATGCAAGCTTTTTTCGATTAATAAAATTATTTTTAAAGTTAAGTTAGGCAAATAAGCTTAAATTGATAAAATTTGATTTATTTGTATATACTTATTAATAGATGTGTAGTTTTTAAGCTGGGAGTGTATCATGAATATACTATCATTGGTTGTTATTGGAGCAATTATTTTTAGCTTATTGTTACCAGTACTGAATGCAAATCAACGGAATAAATCAAGTATCATTTTAATTCCAGTTGCTTCTAAGCATGGCAATGTTATTTCTCAACATGCTAATGTAGTTTCACAGTCTAAGTCTTCTAAGTAGCCAGAATTAGGTTAACTATCTAACAGAAATAAACTTAAGCCAGTGAGAGTAACGCAATAACATTACGATATTCTGATGCGAGAACATTAAACGTTCGACAAGCTGCATTGGTATCCATAAAATCCAACGGTTTATTTTTTTTAAAAGCAACTTTGAGTAAATCAGGGTGTGGAATTTGATGACTGCTTCCAGTTCCTAATAAGTAAATATCTGCATTAAAGTTTAAAAATTGCTCAACATGCTTAACTGAAAGCTCAGAAAACTCATTTGGTAATTGCTCTGCTACTAGGATATTGGTTGAAGAAATAATCAAAGAATGCGCATATTGTTGTTGATTTAGCTGAATATATTCAGCAGGCATATAAGATTTGACATAGATTTCAGTATCAGGGGTATCTAAACTAATTTGCATTGTCATTAAGCCTATCATCTTTACACAGATTGATATTGTAACTTAGTCGTATTTTCAAAGCGATGATTAAATTGAAATGTTCTCTAAGGCAAACTATAGTTTAATAGTTAATGATGGGAACATCAGGAGAAAGTTTATGGCAGATGAAGATGAACAGACAAAAGAGAATAAGCAAACAGAAGAAATTGTTGCGTCAGAGGCGGCAGCGCACGAAGCGAAAGTAAAACAGCAAGCGCTAAACTGGTTAAAACATACCGTATCCGATATTGCTAAGCATAATCATATACATTCAGTAAATGAAGTTTTAAGAAGCGGTGGCTTAGCTGATGCGTGGAATGTAATCAAAGAAGACCATTTGCGTGATGCGGTAAAGCAGATTATTATAGCTAAATGGAAGCTTGAGGGTTGGTGGGAAGAACCACCAGGGAAAAGCGCTGTTAAAGCTAAAAATGTTTATGAAACAAAACCTAAAGGATGAGAATAATTAAATGAAGCAATTAAAGATCATAAGTTTCTTATGTGTAATTTTTTTAAGTGGTTGTAGCTATTTATTTGCAGCAACTGCACAAACGAGTTGTCAAAAGGCAAGTAATACTTGTAAGGTTTCAGCTGAAAATATTTATTTTACCTATCAAAAGGCATCTAATAGTGATGCTATGCTGATTACGTTATCAGCAAAAACCACAGGCTGGGTAGCTGTTGGTTTTGGTGCAACTGACGATATGCGAGATGCTAATATTATTATGGGGTATATTAACAAGGATAATCAGCCGGTTATTTCAAATGAATATGGTGTTGGAAAGTGGTCTCATAAATCGATGGCGTCGCTAAATGCACCAACTGAAGTACAGCTAATTTCCGGAAAATATGAAAATGGCTGGACAACGATACAGTTTACTATTCCACTAGAGTCTAAAGATAAAAAATATGGTAAGGTTTTCAAAACGGGAAGCAACATCTCTGTCATATTGGCTTATGGGCCAAACGGAAAGAAAAACTTTACTTCTTATCATCAGTTCCGAGCAAAAGGTGAAATTACTGACTTTAAGTTATAAATGTGGTGATTTCGTAGGCATATAACTTGACGAGTAATATATTTCAGTTAAATTAATACCCAATTATTAATTTAATCTTTGGGTAACGCCATGAAACACGTTGATTCAATTATTGCTGCGCGATGGATATTGCCAGTTCGACCTGAAAATAGAGTATTAGAAAACTATGCATTAGTTATTAATGATGGAGTTATTGTTGATTTATTAGCACAGTCAGAAGTAGATAAAGTTTATACAGCCAATGAGGTTTTTCAACGAGACAATCACGTACTAATGCCTGGTTTGATTAATGCACATACTCACCTTGGTATGAGTTATTACCGAGGGCTTAAGGACGATGTGACGCTGCATACATGGTTAAGTGATTATATTTGGCCTGCTGAGCGTAAAACGATTTCAGCTGAATATGTCTATGATGCTACGATACATGCCTTAGCGGAGTGTATCCGTGGTGGCGTTACGTGCGTGAATGATCATTATTTTCATATGGATGAAGTTGCAAAAGCTTGTAGCAATGCAGGTGTTCGTGGCGTCTTATCTCATTGTATTTATCATTTTCAAACGCCTTGGGCAAAGACGCCAGATGAATGTTTTTCTCACCAAGAAAAGTTAATTGAGCTCTTGAAAGATAGTCAGTTACTATCGGTTGCCATTGGCCCACATTCACCTTATGGTGTTAATGATGAAATCATGCAAAAGGTTTATCAGTTATCCAGTCAAAATAATTTACCAATTCATACGCATTTACATGAAACACAGCATGAAGTTGATGAGTTTGTTAGTATTTATGGCCAAAGCCCAGTTAAGCATTATGCATCTAAAGGCTGGTTGAGTGATCGTTTTATTGCAGTGCATATGACGGCATTGGATGAGGAAGAAATTGAGTTATTAGTAGAAAATAATGTTAATGTAGTGCACTGTCCTGAATCAAATATGAAATTATCAAGTGGTATTTCCCCAGTTCAAAAAATGCTTAACCGAGGAATAAATGTTGCGTTAGGAACCGATGGCTCAGCAAGTAATAATGATATTGATATGATTTCTGAAATGAGATCAGCTTCTTTTTTAGCTAAGGTGGCGAATTTAAATCCAGAAGATTTATCAGCTGAAGCTGTATTGGAAATGGCAACGATCGCTGGTGCTAAGGCATTAAAATTAGATGAAGCTGTTGGTTCACTTGAAATTGGTAAACGCGCTGATTGTATTAGTGTTGATCTTCTATTTCCTGAAACATTACCTGTTTATCATCCAATCTCTCAAATTGTTTATGCAGCAAGTAGAAATCAAGTGAATGATACTTGGGTCAATGGCCAATGCTTAATGAAAGATAGGGCGTTGTTAACGATTGATGAACAGCAGCTGTATCAAAAGCAACTTAACTGGCATGAGAAAATTCAAAGTGCTGTGAAATCGTAAATAGATACCATTCTTTTCTTTATCTCTACTGTATAAATGACTACTATTAACTAAATAACAAATAGATGAGTTATTAAAGGTAGAGAGTTAATGGCGAAGAGAAAAGGACTTAAATTTTTAGGTATTATTATTGCAGTTATTATTGTTGTTATCATTGGTGTTTGGATGTCAATTAATTACGTTGCAGGTTACTTAATTGAGAAATATGGTTCTCAAACGTTAGGTACACAAGTGACAGTAAGCGGTGTAGATATCAGCGCATTTCATGGAAAAGCATCCATTAAATCGCTAAAGATCGCGAACCCTAAGGGCTTTAGCTACCCAGACATACTAACCTTAGATCAGATATCAATAGCTGTTGATACGAGTACAATTAAAAGTGACACCATTGTTGTTAAATCAATTGTCATTGATGCGCCCCATTTATACTATGAGCAAAATGATAAGGGTTTATCTAATTTGAATGTATTACAGAGTAATATTGAAAAAAATACAGCTTCAGATAAAGCAGAAGATGATCAAACTAATAAGCCATCAACAGATAAAACAGCGGATGAAACAACGAAAAAACCGGCAAAAAAAGTTATCATTAAAAATCTAATTATTAACGATATGGCAGTCAATGCAAAAGTGCTCGCTTTAGCCAATAAAGAACTAAATTTTACGATAGATGAAATCCAACTCACTAATGTTGGTCAATCTCAAGCTGGCGAAACGACTAGTCAAATTATTCAACAAGTTTTAAAAGTTGTATCAACAAAAGCGGTTGCAGCGTTTACTCAGGCTGAGATTAATGAAGGCATCAATTCGACAGGTGGTACGATTAAAAAGTCACTAAATAGCTTAAAATGTAAGTTAAGCCCATCAAGTTGTGAATGAGTTTATTTGTAAAAGCGCGTTCTAAATAATCCAATTAAATAGAAAATAGTGATTAATAAAGTTACACAAAAACTTATTGGTAAATTTAAATAAAAAGCTAAATATAAAGCTAGCCATATACTAATAACAGAGATACTTACACTAATGATTAAATTTCCTATTAAAGTTTTCGCCCATTGACTAGCAATAACGCCAGGGCCAATCAACAAAGCAAAGACTAAAAGTGCACCGACAACTTGGCAAGCCATGGAAACTGTAATTGCAATAAGGCAAAAGAAAATAATTGTCAGTGACTTTACTGGTAGGCGTAGTGCCACAGCGAGATCAGGCTCTAAGGTTGAAAACCATAGCGGGCGAAAAATACAAAGTAATATCGCTAAAAGAATGATACTAAGTGTGATCAATAAATAAATTTGCTCAAGTGAAACAGCCAGCAGATTACCAAACATAATACTCATAACAGAGCCAGCATAGCCTGATTGATATAAAAATAGAGTTAATGCGCCGATGCCAAGAAAAAATGTTAATACCATACCAATGGTTTGATCATTTTTAATGGTTTTTTCACCAACCAAACCCATTAAGAATGCTGAAATCAAATTAATAACTAATTGGCCTGTTAATGCAGAGAAACCAACAAGTAAACCTAAGGCAGCACCGGTTATACTGATATGACTTAATGCATGTGCTGCAAATGCTGCTTTTCTTGTTACAACAAATAAGCTGATGACACCGCAAGTTAATGCTGAGAGTGTCCCAGCAATAAATGCATACTGCATAAATACATAATCAAACATGGTGGCAATGATCCTCAAAAGCTTTGCTAAATGGATAATTGGGACTCAGAATAACATTTTGATTATGAAAGTGAATAAAGTCAGACAAATATTGATGCATTTCATTCATTTCATGTGTAATCATTAACACAGTAATAGGAATTTCGGCATGGACTTTTTGCAAGCATTGAATAAAGCGATGTTTTGCATTAAGGTCAAGGTCTGCTAATGGTTCATCTAATAACAATAGTCTAGGCTGATTAATCAGGGCTTGGGCAAGATAAATACGTTTTTTTTGACCACCCGATAATGACCTAAAAGCAGAGTTAGCATAATTTGTAGCACCAACAAGTTCAATATAACGATTCACTTTTTTAATGGTTTGCTGGCGCTTAAGTGTTATACCAAAACGGTAACCGTTTCTGGTTGCTTTAAGTAATTCATAAGCAGTAAGGTGCTCTGGTGTATCAATATGTCGTGCTTGTGGGATATAGCCGATTTGACGGTTATTTTGCTTATTGCCACAGGGTTGATTAAATACTTTAAGCTGCCCTGATTGAGGAACCATATCACCTAATATATTTTTGAATAAAGTTGATTTTCCCGAACCATTATCACCAATAATGCCAACCCAGTGTCCAGATAAAATTGAAAATGAGAAAGGGTTGGTTAGTGGGGGGGTATTGGGATAACCAAGAATAACATTTTGACAGTCAATTATTACTTCATTCATTGGGCCACTTTTGCATTTATTTGATCTAAGGTTGTTTCTAGCCACTTAGTTACGGTGGTATCAGGCGGCATTGTTTCATTAACTCCAATAATAGCAATATGATTTTTCTCTGCCAAGGCTTTGATTGTTTCTGTAGCAGGTTCTTTAACTTGACTATTATAAAATAGTAATTTAACTTGTTTTTGTTCAAGTAAGTTTTGGTATTTGACCATCATTTTAGGTGATGGCGTTGCATCATTCATAATTTGCCACTGAACGGCTTTCCCTTTCATGTCCATCCCCAAAGCATCAGCCATATAGCCAAAAACAGGCTCTGTAGCGGTGACCGGTAGTTGATTCGTTTTTGTTTTTAATTGATCAATGTATAGAAATATACGGTGATATTGTTTCATAAATGCAGTAAAGTTTTCTTTAAAGTAGTTTTTATTTTCAGGCTCAAGGTTTGAATAAACAGCAACTAACTTTTTTGCCAGCGTTGGAAAAGTATTAGGGTTATACCAGATATGAGGGTTACTACCTGATTTTATATTCATTAATACGCTAACATTAATTACAGAAGGGACTTTAACTGAAGCAAGGATTTGTTTGATCCAAGGGTCGTAATTAAGTCCATTGTAAATGAGTACTTGAGCATTTGATAAGGTTATCATGGTTTTAGCTGAAGTGCTAAACAAGTGAGGATCGCTATTTGGGTTTGAAATAATGCTTGTTACTTTAACATATTTTCCACCAATGGTTTTTGCAAGGCTGCCATAGAAGTTTTCCGCTGCAACTACTTGAATATTGGCGTATAATGGAATGAAGCTGGATAGTAACATCATAAATAAGATTCGTAAAAATATCATTATAAGCCTTAAGTGAATTGGATCATTTAAATGAGAAGATACTCTAAGGTTTTTATATCTAAGAAGCAAGTTATATTAAACGTTATTCAAATGAGTAGTGACTAAAAACCATTGGAAAATGATAGGCATGATTGACATTCACTTGTCTTTTATATTTAACTAAGATGGATAAAAAGGAGATATGTCAATGAAGAAGCTTATTTGTTGTTTGTTGCTGTTGCCTAGTTTTGCAATGGCAGTCACTGTAAGTTCAGCAGCAACACAATCTGAATATAATGCTTTAATCCAGTTTATTGATTTTAAAATTGAATTAATTTACTGTGCGCGTATTGTTTTGGCATTTATCCTAGGCGCTATTATTGGTATTACTCATAATAAGCAATATAAAGCAGTTGATTTTAAAGTATTCACTGCTGTTGCCTTAGGTTCTGGTATTATTGGTTCAATCAGTATTCACCTATTTTTTGCTTATAATGTGCCTTTTGCATTTACCATATTAGCAGGGACGGTAACTGGAGTAGGTTTTTTAGGAGCCGCTGTTATTTTTAAACAAAATAATACGATCAGTGGTCTGTCGTCTGCAGCAATTTTATGGGCAACCTCAACAATTGGTCTTGCTTTGGGTGTTGGCATGTACTTGATTGCTTTTGTTTGTCTAATTTTAATTGTGTTATTTAATCTATGTCTTAAGCCAGAGAAAGTAAGGATATTGGAATCCTAAAAACAGATATTGGAAATTGTGCTATAAAATTCTTTACGGCTCTGTATGATTGATTATTATGGTTTGTTGATTATTTTAAAAAGGTATGTGGCTAAATGAAACTAAAATTTTATGCACCTTTAACCGTGCTTTTAACTATGGCTTTATTTTCATCTGTTATTGCAGATCAAATAAGTGACAATCAAAATACGACGCCATCTGGCTTTTTCATTAATGCCTCAGGCGGTCTTGCACAAAGTCAATCATACTATCAGGAAGATGTTGCATCAGTATTTGGCAATAGTAGTGTTGATGTTACATTTCCTAGACAATCTCAAGGAGCAGCAAGTTTAGGATTAGGATATCAGTGGGGTTTTGGTAAGTCAAACTCATGGAAAAATGTATTTCTTGGTACTAGCCTAAATTATTACTATTTTGGACGAGCAGTTGACCCAATTAATAGTAATATCGGTACTAATGGTCAAATTCTATCAACAGAGTATGTAACCTTATCTGGTATCGATGCTGAGGGATTTGTTGGTATGTATTTGGCATCGCCATTAAGTTTGCAAGTAGGGTTTGGTATTGGTGGCGGTGTTGGTTCAAATCAACAAGGTTTGCTCGGTGTTTTTAATGTAAAACTTGCTTATGATGTTTCTTCAAATGTACAGCTTTATGCTCAATATATCAGAGCAGATTTTACAACGGTTGGCTTTGCTTTTCTTGGATTTATCAATGCTTCAGATGAGACCAATGTTGCTGTTAATTCTGAGCAAATTGGTATCCGTTATCTCTTTTAAGTAGTTTTATCGTATTGAATAGTTTGTTAACTATTATTTTGCAGGATATCGATAACTAGATTTGAAGCTTCTTCACTTTCGTAATCTTCAAAGCAGTTGTGTGCACTGTTTTCAAAAACAAAGGCTTTGTGAGGGATATGGTATTGATTTAGCACTTCAATAACTTTTTCATTATTAACAGTTAAATCATGTTTGCCATAGATAACATAAAGTTGTTCTGTTTGTATTTTATTAAGCTTAACATGTTCCTGTGCTTTGAATATTTCACTAATAGCATGAGTGGGGATTGCTAAATAATGAAATAGGGTATGGCTTCTACTTTCGTCTAATAAATCACTGACATTATTACGACCTTTGCGGATTGGCTTTGGCATATAGGGAAACAGCCAAGTAAAGAATTTTCCAAAGTATTTATGAGATAGTAGTTTTTTATAGATAAGGTCTTTATTGGATAAGTATAAGCCAGGTGAAGATAAAATGAGTTTGTCTACTTTACGTTGTTGAGCGATAAATACAGCCATTATACCACCTAAAGAGTGGCCGACAATATGCACTTTTTCACTTAAATTTGCCAAAATGTCATAGTGTTCTAAAGCATTTCTAAACCAGTCCTGATAAGTTGCTTGGTGTAAAATTTTAGTATGATTAAGACCAAATCCAATGATATGGGGGGCATAATATGTGACATTTTTCTTTTTTAATTTGTGAATAATATTAGAAAATTCTTGAGGAGAAGCTGCAAAGCCATGAATTAATAAAACAGCTTCTTTAAATGGCTTGCTAGGAGTGTAGCCTCTTGTTGCTGATTCTCTAAAAGTTGCAACAGAATCTAATGGGGTAAAGCGATCTAGGTACTGGTTATTTAATTTGTTTGCCAAGTAGTAGATATATAATCGACAAACCAAAAAAACAAGAATTAGGCAGATAATAAATAAGCTTATTCGAATGTATACATTTATAAGCCCTTGATCTCTTGCTAAAAAAGTAAAATCAATTAAACAGATAATAGTTACTAGTGCAACAAATTTTAAGAGGGCAAATAATATTCCCCATCGGAGTAAGTGATTTTTTTTGTGAATGTCTTTTCTTTGAGGTTTATTCATTATTAATTTTACATGCTTTGGTAATTGGTTCATCTAGTATAGATGAATTTGTTTTGTTGTTAGAATAGCGTCATTCATGTGTTTGATTATTTTTATGATGGGGGTATAGAGAAGTTATTGTTAATTATCTGAATGAACTTAAGTGATATATCTTATGTAATTTGCTATCATGACTACTGGTGGGAGGGATTTATATCAAATGCGCTTAAAGCTAACTAATACGCTGTTAAACTTATATCGAGTTTTCATAGCAATTGTGGTGAATTAATTAGTAGCCTTTATCTTGTGTTAATTGGTAATAATGCTGTTGATGCTTATTGCACTTATATAGTGGTGATCTTAAATAGTTTCAATAAACTAGAAAGTTTCCCCCCGCTGGGGCTGAATTAAAAGTTAGCCCCAGCACAAAATTACTTTGTTTTTATTGGCTATCAGGTAAAGTAAAGGTCAAATCATTTGACCTTTACTTTACAGCGTTTAAATAGTTTGTTGATATATAATCAGACATTTTAACATTTAATCTAAGTAACAACAGCGTATGTTACTTCGAAAAATCAATAGATGACTAAATTAATTTTTAGGTAAATTGATTGGTTAACTTATGGGGTTGCAAGTAATGAAAAGAGTTTTTATTGTTGATTATACAACAAATGATGCTGGTGATTTTAAAATTTATGAAATCCAGAACCTTCTCGATTCAAATTTATTTAAAACAATTGAGGAACCATTAGATAATGGGATAATTACTGCAAGTTTTTACCGCTCTTTAGCTTCATCAACATTAAGGGGCATTAATCCGCATCGAATAAACTATAAGACAGATCAGCGTTATTTATTACAAAGCTTTGAGGAAACTGCTAAATATAATCCAGATTTTATGATTATAGATAGAGAATCAAAAGAGCCATTAAACCACGATGAGAAAGAAAAAATTAGAAGTTTTTTATTAAAATATGCCAATAAATCAGTTATTAAAACAGATGGTGTTGAAGGCAATGGAAATACATTCACAAAGGATATGGAGTTTGAAGCTATTTGTGAAAAAATTAATTGGCATCTTGCTAGAGGGGAGTCAATCTCTATTGAAAAACAAGTTATGTTGACAAAAGAAAAGGTAGAGGAAAAAGATCTTTTTAATCAAAAGTATCAAGCTCAAAATTGTGCTGAACCGGGTATATTTAGACGGGATATTGCTTTTTACGACGCTGATACTGATGAGATTGAGCATTTTGAAGTATATAAACAAATTATAGATGTTTCAGAAACAACCTGTAACCATTTAAGTGACCAAAGAGGCACTAGTATATCAAAAGGGTATCTAGAAGATTATCATACAATTGATGAAATTAGGCATTATACAGATGAAAGAAAAGAGCGTCATCCAGAGCGTTATCAGCAACGGGAAAATTTTTTTAGAGATATTGCTAGAGTAGTAGATGAATTAGGCACACCTAATGACGAATGCGATTTAAGTGCATTTTGCTTATCTGATAATGATCATAGAGTGGTTAATGAAAAATTTATGCGAAATCAAGGAGATTCAAGCAGCAAAAATATAACAAGTGTGATTAGGCAAAAGCATTGTGCAGGCATTCAAAAAATAACTAGACATTATCAACTTGAGGGCTATAAATATATCTCACTTGCTGCAAAGTCTGATAGTTTTTTGAGTGAAGTTGATAATTTAAGAAAAACAAAGTCAGATTCATCTGATAATATTAAATTGTTTTTAGAGCAATCTGAAGGAAGCAATAATGATACTGGGTCAACTACAGAAGGCGAAGCGAGTGATAGTGATATTGGGTCAACTATAGAAGGCGAAGAGAGTGAAGTAACGACTAGACAAAAACAAAGGTTATAAAGTGATGCGCCAGCGTTAATTATGGGTTTTAATGCGACTAAGCATAAACATCGTAACAAATCAGGTACTTGTAGTTTGTTATAGAATTAGATAACACAAGAAATCTCTTTAGATTTGAGACTGTTTATTCATAGTTAGTCCATATAGCAGATTAGTTTCCCCCCAGCCGGGGTTGAATTTAAAATTAGCCTCGGCATTAAATTTAACTGGCTATTTTCTTTGTATTTGTCATATCAATAAGGTAGAGTCTAATACAAGTAAAGCTAGACTAATTTTCACTTAAAAGGCTCATTCAGTCGCATAATAGTTTCAATAAGAATATAAAACCATGAAAAAAATGCATAAAAATGAACTAGAAATTGATGAAGTGCTGGTGCGTCGATTATTAGCAAAGCAATGTGCTCAATGGGCTGATTTAGCACTAGTGCGTATTTTATCTAGCGGTACGGATCATGCTCTATTTCGATTAGGTGATAGCTATATTATTCGCTTACCGAGAATTCATTGGGCAGTCAGTGGTATAGATAAAGAGTATAAATGGTTATCTAGATTAGCGGCTAATTTATCCATTGCCATTTCTGTACCAATTTTTAAAGGGATGCCAGATGAAGGCTATCCATGGCCATGGGTTATTAGTTATTATCATCAAGGGCACCCTCCTGAGTTTGAAAAAACAAATGAATATCATAATCTTGCAGTTGAATTGGCAGTGTTTTTAAATCAGTTACACTTAATCCCGATAGTTGAGAATGCACCCAAGTCTAGGCGTGGTGTATCACTTAGTCATCTATATACCGATACTAAAGAGGGAATTAATAATTTAGGTCAAACCTTTAATATAAAAAAACTCATGCATTTGTGGGAGGAATTTTGTCAATTACCAACATGGGGTAAAGAACCGTTATGGGTTCATGGCGATTTTCTTCCAGGCAATATTATTATTGAGAATCAGAGTCTTTCTGCAGTTATTGATTTCTCAGATGTTGGTATCGGTGATCCAGCTTGTGATTTAGTAATTGCATGGTCATTATTAAACTTAGAAAGTAGAAATACATTTCGAGAAAGTCTTAATGATATTGATGATTTCACTTGGCAGCGAGGTAAAGGTTGGGCTTTATCAATAGCAGCAATTATGTATCCGTATTATAAAAATACTAATCCAGTATTAGCTAGCTTATCCTATCGGATTTTGAATGAGATAAGTACTGCATTAGGTTAAAATCAAGGGGATTGATAACTTAACTTTTTTGATGCGTTTAGCCTGAGTGGCATGATTGATTATTTTGCATATTGTTTGGGTTTAATATAAAATTACATTTTTATTTAAAATATAATATTTATATTTACAATATTACATTTTTATTTGATTGGGTGTTGTACATGACTATTAATAGGATAACTTATCGTAGTTTAGGGGGAAGCCGTGACATTATTGTTGTTAATGGTTATGCATTTTATAAATCAACTGGTAAAAACTCTAAAATGGAAGGAACATGGTTTCCTTTCTTGGGTATAAATACGGGGGGTTTTAAAAATGGTTGGTTTATGAAACCACAAGATGTTAAAACGCTATTAAATGAAAAAATACAGACACCTTCCTATTTTTCAGATGTTTCTAAAGTAAAAGGTTTAAGTAGATTTGGTAATTTAGAAACTGCATATTTATCCTATTGCTTAGGAGGAGATGAATGGGAGAAAGCAAATAAAGGTGATAATAGCATCTATGGAAAATTTATAAAATATTTTGATGATAATGATGTTGAATTAGAACAATTATTAGAAGTTAATAGTGAACCTGATTTTATTACTGATAATGATGGAGTAGTAAATGAATGGTTAAAACAGCAAAATTGTATATATTGTACTAATGACATGATGAATATGGCTCAAATTGAGTTTCCATCAGGGTTGGATATACCATATTATGACCTTGAAGGTGTAACTCAATCACAATACCAAGGGAGTGAACCATTTATTATCAAACAAAATCAAGATCATTTACTCCGACTTATGGATAAAACAATAGAGGCTAATGGAGTATTTAATACTAAATTTAAGGCAATTGAAGTCCTTAGAATGCAGACTAAAGATCAAGATATCACATTGGAAGATCTTAAAAATATCTTACTACAGTTTGAAAGGCTAGTTAGTCACAAAAGAATAGGTTTTCGTTCAATAGGCTCTGAAGCAAATAGTTACAGCAGCATTAAAAATGAAATAAAAAGTATTAGAAAAAATATTGGTTTGTCTTATGATCAAGCAAGTATAGATCAGTCTATAAAAGGTAAGCAGCCAGAAAATGGAGTATTTACTTTTTCCGAATATGTTCAAGAACATCAATATCAGATTGCAAGTCTAGAATTTTAGAAGGGTAGTTTCCAAATTATTGGCTATATTATACCATTACAAAAAAGGTTTAGAGGTAATTACTAAAGCTAGGAAAAACATGAAAAAGCCAATACTGACTGTTGAACAAAAGCAGTTACTAAACCAACGAAGTATTATTGAAACCCTATTTGATCATTTAAAAAACTCATTAATGCTTTGGCATACTAGACATCGTTCGGTTAAAAATGCCATGACTCATTTGCTTTCTGCATTAGCTGAATAGGTAATTAGCCCAATTAAAATTTCAGCCCAAAAGAAGATTGCTTATGTGAAAAAATAATTATAGAACTGAGGTATAATTTTTTCATCTGAAATCTTATATTGCTTTTCTTGTGGTTTGATTACTTTCAGTTGAGCTATAGTTAATGGCATGCTAGAACCTTTTTTCTACTATTTAAATTTGATGGGTCATATTTAAAATACCGTCAGAAATACCGCCAAAAAATTGATGTTTTAATCATAGAGAAAAATATTAATAAATGAAAATAAGTCATATAAGATCAGGGTTTATATAAGATTTTTTTATTTAGCAATATGATTGAATCTTGTTTATTGGCGCGCCCGGAAGGATTCGAACCTCCGACCGCCTGGTTCGTAGCCAGGTACTCTATCCAGCTGAGCTACGGGCGCGTCGTGAAAACGAGGTCAATTCTATTGATCTTTAATGATGCTGTCAACGATTTTTTGAGAAATTTTGTTAATTAATGACTACTAAAGTTTATGTGTTAGTTGAATTTTTTCTAAAAGCAAATTTATGCGGTTAAATGTGCAGATTTATATATCCAATATAAATAATTACGCATTTTGATACAAATGGTGTTGACTCTAGCAATGCATTTTATTATGTTTGGTTATTGTGTATTTGGTTTGTGTTTAAATGAGAGTAGTAATGAAATTTCATACTGTAATTGATATGGATGATGCTGATTATCGTAAGCCATTTTTTGAGTCGTTTAATCCTACTGAAGTGCGTATTGAATTACCTACTGCTTTAGTTGATTTGGACAGACAGATGACAGGTGTTCAGTGGATAAATAAATTAAAACAAAATGATTTGACTGCAAAAGAAAGGCTATACGTTGAGCAAATGAGAGAAATTGCTACAAAATATGATGCCTTGGTAATTCCTGCTGGTAGTTGGGATGGGCTATCCAGTCAAAATTATACGGAACACAGAAATAAAAAACGTCATAGTGACTTTTTTTTGTATTTATCAAAACCTGAAACATTAACCGTACAAGAAATGGCAGATTTAACTGCAATTCATTGCCATAAAGAACTAGGGCATTCAATTGTAGGAGAATGCCATGGATTGCAAGCTTATCATTTATACCATCAAGGAAAGTTAGGCGTATTTGAGGCAGGAATTATACTTGAGTGTGTGGAAGATCGATCGTTAAGAGTTAATGATGGAAAGTTTGAACATAGGCCTAAACTGTGTGAAACTTCAGTTGATACACCAAGTAGCAGTTGGCATCAAGATTGGAATCATAACACGTTTGCATTAATGACAGATGAGATGCAATATCAATCAGTAGAAGCCAATCACCCTTTGCAATCAGATAAATTAACTTGGATTGCAAGACCAAGTGGAATTTATACCTGTGGCATACATGTTATTAATGGTATCAACCATTGGTTGGATGGATACAATCTAGATGAGGTAGTAGTAACCTATAAAGAGCAAGGTAAAACAAGCATTGGTATTTATTTACCTGCTGAGAAGGATGAAGCATACGAAAGTGATGATCAAAGAGGTGATGATACCTATACCAGTGCTAAAGAGAAACTATATCACGCAGCTAGCTGGGCAAAAATGCATGCTGATGCAAAGGCAATGTCTCGAGAGTATGAAGCTATTCTTGCAACAGTTTCAACATTAACAGGCATAAATTTAAGTGACGTTGAAAGAGACTTTGAAGCGACTATTTTTCAGCATATAGCTAATGCATATATAGAAAGAATTCCTGGTAAAATTATTACTCAGATAACGCAAGGAAAAGATTATTTAACCCAATATCATCCATCTAAGTCAATCGACTTAGTATATGGCATGAAGGAACTAGAACAAAGAAATACAGCCTGTGGTATTAAAGTGCTAGAGTCGGTGGAGCCTTCAGCAATAGGTACGGAAATAGTAGGGCCAAGTTATTTGTTTTTTGATAGAAATGAAGTGCCGGCTACTCAAATGAAAACAAATATACAGATTAATGTTGAATCAAACTAACTAACTATATAAATTAAAGGTTAGTTTGATTTTTAAATTTTAAATATAGTTAAATCTGGTTACTGTTTTTTGTAACATGGGAAGTTTTGGGAAATAACACATTGATTATTCATGCGGTGGTAAGTGAACAGGAAAAATTAGCACGTCGAATTTACTTTGATTCATTCGCCCCATATGAAGTGGTTGCTGATATACCAGAATCAATTAATTTTGATCAAACAATGACAGGTATAGAGTGGGTTAGAAAGCTCAAAGAAAATGATTTGACGCTTTCAGAGGCGATTTATGTAAAACAGATGACAGAAATTGCTAAAAAGTATGGTGCATTAGCCATTCCTCCAGGTGGTTGGGATAGAATATCCAGTCAAAATTATATTGATCACAGAAATAGAAATAATGAAAGTGATTTTATTTTATATATTGCAAAGCCTGAAACAATAACCGCACAAGAAATGGCTGACTTAACAGCCATTCACAGTCATTTGACCTTAGGCCATCCAATTATAGGGGAATGTCATGGCTTACAAATATATCATCTATATCATGGTGGTCAGTTAGGTGTTTTTGAATCAGGAATTACTTTGGTATGTAATGAAGATCCAACGCTGAGACTTAATGATGGCAAATTCCAACATAAGCCAAACCATTGTTCTAACAATATTGATACACCCAATGCTAGCTGGCATCTAGATTGGAATCATAATACCTTTGCCTATACAACTGAGGCTTCTAGCTTAGCTTATGAGCAAATAGAGACCGATCATCCTCTACAGTCAGATAAGCTGACATGGACAGCAAAGCCAAGCGATATTAAAACGAGTGGGATTCACGTTGTTCGAGGTCTTAACCGATGGCTAAAGAGTTATCAGATGGAACAATTTAAAATGACCTTTAAGCAACAGAGAAGGACAATGGGTGGTTATTACTTGGCTATTGAAGAGGATGATGTTTATCTAAGTGATGGTGAAAGAGGTGACCAATGCTATAGAAGTGCCAAAGAGAAAATCGATCATGCAGCAAATTGGGCCAAACTATATGCTAATGTAAGTGCCATGTCTCAAGCGTATAATGATATTATTTTAACGGTTTCAATGTTTAAAGGTATAGCATTTAACACCGTTAAAGAAGAGTTCGAAGGTAGCATTTTTCAACATATAGCTAGTGCCTATATAGAAAATTTGCCAGGCAAAATTATTACGCATTTAACAGACTCAAATGCTTATTTTACGCAACACCACCCAAGCAAATCCCTTACAGAAGCTTCGGCCATAAGAGATATGAAGTTAGCGAAACAAAAATTAAATAGCAGTTGTCTTTTTTATCATGCAGAATGTAGGAAAGCTCTTGTGCGTGATGCGATTCAACATTCGAGGTGTGAGAGTCTTAATTAGTTAAAGTTAATAGATGCTGATGAATTGATTCAACTTGTTTTTTGAGGTGGTGCTTATCATAAATGTTTTGAATAATATAGTTAGAAATAAGGTAGCGCTCTGAACGCTTGGGCTGAGTATTTATTATTTGATAAGCACTTTCAATCGTTTGATGATCTCTATTGATCAAGCGGCTAATTTGGATGTTCATTGGGGTGTCAATAGTAATGATATAATCAAGATAATGGTGAGTATGATGTTTAAATAATAATGGAATATCTATCACGCAGTATGGTGATTGAGCGAGCATTGCTTGCTTTTTAATTTCTTCTCTAATAATAGGGTGTAGAAGATTTTCTAGCCATAGACGTTTTTCTGTATCATCAAAAATAAGCTTTCCTAATGCTTTACGATCTAAATTTCCATCCGTTTGTAGGATCATATCACCAAAATAGTTAACAATTTTGTGCAGCAATGGTGAACTTGGCTTAAGAATATCTTTTGAAATTGTATCAGCGCAGACGCTATCAATATCTAATTGTTGAAATAGCTTAACTACTGTTGATTTACCACTAGCGATGCCACCTGTAATACAGACACAAAATAAATTTCCTAACATAGGAAATAACCCTTTTATGGTTTCTTTTAAATCAATGTTGTTCAAACTAATCGATTTTTACTCAAGGTGCAAGTTAGCGCTTTATTTTTTCTGGTGATTCGATATGATATCTGACAAATTGTGTTGATATCATTGAAAGGATATAAAAAATGACTTCATTTTCAAATTTGATTTCTATTAGTGATTTATCACGTAAAGATATTGAGTCTATTCTAGATGTAGCTACGCAATTAAAGATGACAGCAGAGCCTAATTTATTACAAGGTAAAATTATTGCAAGCCTGTTTTTTGAGGCTTCAACACGAACTAGGCTTTCATTTGAAAGTGCTATTTATCGTCTAGGTGGTCAAGTAATTGGGTTTTCTGATAGTGGCAATACGTCATTCAAACAAAAAGGCGAATCATTAGAAGATACAATTTCTATGATAAATAGCTATGCGGATGCTATTGTTATCCGTCACCCTGAAATAGGTTCAGCTACAAGGGCTTTGAATGTGTCAAATGTACCAGTTATCAATGCAGGGGATGGTGCAAATGAACACCCTACGCAAACTCTATTAGACTTATATACGATTAAAGAATGCCATGGTTCTCTAGATCGGCTTTGTATCGGCCTAGTGGGGGATTTAAAATATGGCAGAACGATTCATTCATTAATTAAGGCGTTATCGTTATTTGATAGTATTGAGCTTTTTTTACTCTGTGAGGATGGATTTGATTTGCCAGAAGCATTGGTAGGGTACATCAATAATCAATCAACCATGAAGATTCAGTGCGTTGAGGATATTGAGACTATATTGCCTAAAATAGATGTATTATATATGACGCGCTTACAAAAAGAGCGTCTAGTCGATAACACAAGCTTAGACTATCAGTTAAAGCATATCATTAACAAAGAAATAATTAACGCTTATGCAAAAACCAATCTTGCAATACTGCACCCCTTGCCAAGACTTAAAGAAATCGATATTTCAGTAGATTCCCTTAAGCAAGCACGTTACTTCCAGCAAGCAAGCAATGGGCTATATGTTAGAGCAGCGTTATTAAAGCAACTACTGATTGAAACCATATAGCACTTAAGAGTTTTTAATGTAAAACTTCATGTCTTGATGATAACCAACTACGTGAGAGAAAGTTATCAATATTAATGTTGTTTTCAAGAAAGTTTTCATTTTCTGAAAACATCTTAACGGGATCAGGTTGAAAGAATGTAAATTTATATTTTCTTGCGATTCTCCTTAGATTGCTAACACTGCAGCTGATCATCTCTGCAATATCAGCAGTATCCATGCCATCATCAACACATTGCTGAAAAAAATCTACAATCGAACAGCCATACTCATGTTCAATACGGTTCTCAACAGTAATTGCAGTCATAAGATAACTCCTGTTTTTAATTCCATCTTAGTTGTCATCAATTCCTTTGATGACAAGTTTAAATTACAATAAAAAAAAATAAAAATCTAGTACTCAGTTTCTACTACATGAAAATATTACCCTCCTTTTAAATTTATTTTGTGACATAATTTAAAAGTTATTCTATTCATCTATATCTATATTTGTTAAAATCTAGAATGGTTATCCTTATATTTTAGTGTAGATGGTATTTTGCAATGATGCGCGTAGCTCTTGAACTTTCTGATCAAAAATTAATTTTGCAAAGCAAAAAAATAATAGAAATGATTAAACTCAAAATTAAGAAAAATCAGTCTTTATTTTTTGATGAGTATATGCAATTGGCTTTATATACACCACAATTAGGCTATTATGCATCTGCAGCAAATATATTAGGTGAAAGTGGTGATTTTACAACAGCTCCTGAGTTAACATCACTATTTGCAGCTTGTTTTGCTAATTCATTTAGCAATATTTTAGAAACAATTGAGGATGCATCTATATTGGAGTTTGGGGCTGGTAGCGGTCAATTTGCATTAGCTTTGTTACAATCACTAGCAGAAAAAAAATTATTACCCAAAAATTATTATATTTTAGAGGTTAATGCCTATCTTAAGGTGCGACAACAAGAATTATTACAGCAAAAAATGCCCGATTATTTTGAATGTATCAAATGGTTAGATGAATTACCTAAGGAGAATTCATTTAAAGGGGTAATCTTTGCAAATGAAGTCATTGATGCAATGCCAGTGGTGCGTTTTATTAAAAGAGAGCATGGAATTAATGAATTAGCTGTTACGGTTATTGATGATCAGTTAGAGCTAATAGAGCTACCAGCTCGCGATACAGTTATAGAAAAAGTATCTAAAATTGAAAGCGTGCTAGAGAGTAAGATAGCGAATGGCTATCTATCTGAGATTAATCTATGGGTTGAAAACTGGATTAGTGCTTTAGCTGGCTTACTTCAGCAAGGTGCGTTATTTTTAGTTGATTATGGCTATGAACAGCGAGATTTTTATCGAAGCGATCGCTCTATGGGAACGCTGCAATGCTATTTTCAACATAAAGTACATGATGATGCACTTTGGTCTCCTGGAGTGCAAGATATTACTGCACATGTTGATTTTACAGCAGTTGCTCAAGCGGCAGTAACGGCAGGGCTCGATTTTGAAGGTTATACAACACAAGCGGCTTTTCTATCAAACTGTGGGTTAGATCCGTTGTACCAAGCGCATTTTGCTAAGTTATCCACTAAACTACAGTTAGAGTTAGCTAGTAAAATAAAAACTCTTTTGATGCCGGGTGCTATGGGAGAAGTGTTTAAAGTAATTGCTTTTAGCCAAAACTTAAAGGCTGACTTAGAAGGGTTTGAATTGAATGATTTAAGTTACAGGCTTTAGATGGTGAGTTAAAGGATGATATACCTTGAAAATAAAGCAGTTGGTGGGTATTGGTAGCATATTAATAACATGTTTATTTTCAAATGCTTATACGCAAACTAATAATCCATACAAAATTGAAAATAAAAATCAGTCTACGTTATATAGCGTTTTTTCTCAAAGACCTAAACATTTAGATCCGGCTAGATCATATTCGAGTAATGAAGCAATCTTTACAGGTCAAATATACGAACCAGTATTGCAGTATCATTATTTAAAACGTCCCTATCAGTTAGTTCCTTTAACCGCTACAAAAATGCCTGAAATTACCTATAAAGATGCAAATGGGAAAATAATAAAAGGCATAAAGTTAGATACTATTGCTACAACAAGTTATTTAATTACTTTGCGTGGAGATATAATATATCAATTACACCCAGCTTTTGCTAAAGATGAAAATGGTGAGTATCGTTATCATCGTTTGACACCACAAGATTTAGATGAAATCTATACATTAGAACAGTTCAAATATAAAGGTCATCGAGCAGTTAGTGCCAAGGATTATCAATATCAAATAATGCGTTTAGCAGACCCAATTAATCATTCACCAATTGCTGGTATTATGTCAAAGCGAATTGTTGGCTTTAAGAAGTTGCAGCAACAACTCATTCAATGGCGAAAATCAAATCCAAATCAACCACTGCCAGCAGAATTGTTTCAAATAGATGGTGTAGAAGTTATTAATCAAAATCAATATATTATATCAATTTATGGTAAAGACCCTCAATTTATCTATTGGTTGGCAATGCCTTTTTTTGCTCCAATGCCTTATGAAGCAGAGGCCTTTTATCGCCAGAAAGGCATGAAAGATCGCAACATTACTTTAGATTGGTATCCGGTTGGTTCAGGACCTTATTATTTAAGTGAAAATAATCCTAACCGCAGAATGGTATTAGAAAAAAATCCATATTATCATGCAGACTTTTATCCAAGCGAGGGGCAAGTTGATGATGATGAAAATGGTTTTTTAGCACGGAAAGGTGAGCGCTTACCGCAAATTGACAGGATTATATTTTCTTTGGAAAAAGAGTCTATTCCTATGTGGAATAAGTTTTTGCAAGGTTATTATGATCGTTCAGGTATCAGCTCCGATGTATTTGATCAAGCTGTTTATTTTGATCAAGGTGGTAACGTGAATGCAACAGAAGATATTGCAAGTAAAGGCATTAGGATTTCAACTACAGTTGAGCCTAGTATTTTTTACTGGGGGTTTAATATGTTAGATCCGGTAGTTGGTGGCTATTCTGAGAAACAAAGAAGACTACGTCAGGCAATATCGATTGTATTTAATGTTGAAGAATTTATTTCAATTTTTATGAATGGGCGTGCATTGGCAGCTCAAGGTCCTGTGCCACCAGGAATTTTTGGTAATCAGAATGATTTAAACCCTGTTGTTTATGAATTAGATACGAAGCAGAGAAAATCATTAGCCAAAGCAAAACGATTGTTAAAAGCTGCAGGTTATCCAAATGGTGTAGATCCTAAAACAGGTGCACCACTTATTTTATACCTAGATGCAATAGGTAGTGGTTCTCCTGATGAAAAAGCAAAATTTCAATGGATGAGGCAGCAATTTAAAAAATTAGGTATTCAACTTAATATTCGTATAACGCAATACAATCGCTTTCAAGAAAAAGTAAGAAATGCTCAAGTGCAATTATTTTTTTGGGGATGGAATGCGGATTACCCTGACCCTGAAAATTTTTTAATGTTACTTTATGGGCCTAATGGTAAAGCTAAATTTCAAGGTGAAAACGCAGTTAATTATCAGAACCAACGATTTGATGAACTTTATGAAGAGATGATTCAAATGGATAATACAACTGAACGGTTAGTATTAATTCAAAAAATGGTTGATTTGTTACGTGAGGATGCGCCTTGGATTTGGGGCGTTAACCCTAAAAGCTTTATATTAAGTCATGTATGGTATTATCCAACGAAGCCACATTCTATTGCGAATAATATGCTTAAATATGCAAAAATAGATACTACACTGAGAAGTTCTTTGCAGAAAAAATGGAATGTACCATTATTTTGGCCAGTATTAATAATTTTCCTTATACTGTTTTTGTTTGCTTTGCCTGTTGTGGTAAGCTATTGGCGAAAAGAGCATAAAAAAATGCAGGTTTTAAATTTAACAAAGGTAAAACAACATGGCTCAACAAAGTGAACAAGTAGCTATTAACATCCCTGAGCATATATTTCGTGCTTATGATATACGAGGTATTGCATTTAAAGAATTAACTGAAGAAATTGTTGAATTAATTGGTCAAGCGCTTGGAAGTCAAGCGATAGAGCAAGGAGAGAAAACAATTGTTGTTGGCCGAGATGGACGACTATCCGGTGCGCAGTTAATGAAATCTTTAAGACGAGGTATGCTATCAAGTGGGTGTGATGTTATAGATATTGGTGTTGTGCCAACGCCAGTTTTATACTATGCAGCACAGGCAACAGGTACGGGCTCAGGAGTTATGCTTACAGGAAGTCATAACCCAAAAGAATATAATGGCATAAAAATGGTTATTGCAGGAAAAACCTTAGCTTCTGAAGATATTCAAAGTTTATTACAGCGAATTAAGACGAGTACTTTTTTTGAAGGAAATGGTATTTTACACGAGAAATCTGTAACTTGGGATTATATTAACTGTGTGGCAAATGACATAAAAATAATTCGTCCGCTAAAAGCAGTTGTAGATGCGGGTAATGGTGTTGCTGGAAGTCTTGTGCCTCAGTTGTTAGAGACTTTAGGGGTTGAAGTAGTCAAATTATATTGTGATGTTGATGGTAATTTTCCCAATCATCACCCAGACCCATCAAGGCCAGAAAATCTTAGCGATTTGATTGAAGTTGTTAGAAAAGAAAAAGCGGATGTTGGCCTTGCATTTGATGGCGATGGTGACCGTTTAGGGGTTGTAACCTCAAGCGGTAAAATTATTGACCCTGATCGTCAACTTATGTTGTATGCCTTATCAGTATTAAGAGAGTCGCCTGGGGCAAAGATTCTTTACGATGTTAAGTGTACTAAGAATTTAGCAGCATTTGTTAAAGCGCATGGTGGCAAACCTGTCATGTATAAAACAGGTCATGCTTTGATTAAGCGTCAAATGAAGTTGTTGGATGCAGCCTTAGCTGGTGAAATGAGTGGTCATATATTCTTTAATGATCGTTGGTTTGGCTTTGATGATGCTTTATATGTAGCTGCTCGTCTTTTAGAGACACTATCGAATGAAGAGCAGTCAATTGATCAGCTATTTGATGCAATTCCTGAAACAGTTAATACGCCAGAAATTATGCTTAAGGTGAGTGAAAGCAAAAAATTTGATATCGTTCAACAGCTCAGAGATAGTGCTTTGGTAACTTTTACGGATGCAACGGATATTATTACAATTGATGGTGTGCGCGTTGAGTTTGAGCATGGTTGGGGCTTAGTTCGGGCATCAAATACAACTCCTTGTTTGTCGTTGCGTTTTGAAGCAGATAGTCAAGCATCACTTGCATTGATTCAAAACAGGTTTAAAGAATGGCTTAAATCAATTGATGATGCATTGATATTCTAATACTTTAATTTCGTTTTTCTTATGATAATTGGTATAAAAAATTAAATTAACTATATTTTAATATATTGATAATTTATTTGAATGCGATATATGGGAAAAAAGTCATCTGTTAGAATAGTTGTATTAGTTGTGATAATTTTATTATTATTTACTGCCTTATACATACAAATTAGAAATCAAAAATATCTAGCAAATCCAGCAACGCTACTTGAATTAGAGAATAGTCAGTTATTCACAACAAAATATTTACCACTACAAAGAATTGTTTACTCATCCTATGGTTTAATTAACCAGAAATTAGATCAAACGAATGGGGATTATACTCAACTAGATCAGGTTGAAGGTAGCTTGGTTACTTCAAATGAGAAAATGAATTCAACCGATGTTCAAGTAGTTATTAATATCGTAGGAGATGTTATTCCACACTCAGACTTGCAAGTAGAAGCTGCATTAAATGGAGCAACATACTACCCAATGATGATGAATATTCAAAAAGTTTTAAAAAGCGGGGATCTTAATATTGCTAATTTAGAAACACCGGTTGCGCCATCATATCCTTATAGCGGTAGTAATTTTAGGTTTAATGCATCTCCTTTGTTGTTAACAGCACTCAAAGGAGTTGGATTTGATCTGATGTTAACAGCAAATAACCATGCAATTGATCAAGGTGATGAAGGGTATCGGGAAACGATTGAATCGGTAAAAAATGCAAATTTAATTCCGCTGGGCTCCTGGCAAAATACTAATAGTGAGGGGTTATCTGAAAAGTCAGGTAATATACAAGTGATCAAAGGAATAAAAGTCGGATTAATAAATTATACATTATTATCAAATATTCAGCCAAATAATCCTAATTTGGTCAATTACATATCAGATAGTAATAGAGCAACCAAGACCATAACAAAACATATACAAAGGCTCAAAAAAAATGGGGCAGAGATCGTTATTCTTTTAATACATTGGGGGGTTGAGTATCATATTTTTCCAGAAAAAAATATTTATCAGCTAGCGAATGAACTAATTCATAGTGGTGCAGATATTATAATAGGTGGCCATCCTCATGTAATACAACCAGTTCAATTTATACAATCTGGCTCAAAAAATAAAATGGTGGTTTATAGTTTGGGTAACTTTATTTCTCATCAAAGGGGCTTATCTAGGTATGGTATGCTAATGCAGTTGGTATTAAGGAAAAATCAACAGGATGAAGTATATCTAGCAAAAGCAATACCGAAGATTTTGGAAATGAGACTATCAGCTGATGATGTAAGCATTAATAACAAAACATATACCTATTTTGGATTTATGCTTGATGAAGTACCACTTAACAGTTTTTTAAATTATCAAAAACAGCAGTTAAGTATAAAAACTAACTAGCCATTATTTTTTCAAATAATGGGGTAAATTCTAGCTTTTTCAATCATATTATGGCTGACTTTTGTGACCTCAATAATATGATTAGCTATTTTTAAACAGCAAGGGGCTGAAGGAATGGTTTCTAAATGCTCTGTAATGAGGCCAGATAAGGTATTAGGGCCTTTCGTTGGAAATTTGAAGTTTAGGTGGCGGTTGAGTTCACGAATTGTAATACTGCCTGAGACTAAATATGATTGATCAGCTAGTTTAGTAATAAGTTCAGAATACTCGAAAGTATCAGCGAATTCACCAACGATTTCTTCAATAATATCCTCAATGGTAATAATGCCTTCAAAAGCACCATACTCATCAACAACAATACCAAATCGTTCACCACGTTGTTGGAACTTTAATAACTGTGTTTGTAAGGATGCAGTTTGAGGAATAAAATAGCCTTCTTGGACTAATTTTAAAATATCAGCTTTAGAAGTATATTCACGATGGCTGGAGAACCCTAATACTCTATGGACATTTAGTACACCAATAATATTATCAATATCACCTCTAAAGGCAATAATTTTACGATGTTGGCATTCTGCAATTGTTTTAAGAATGTCATTAACGGATAAATTTAAATCAACGGCATCTACTTTTTTGCGAGGTAGCATGACATCTGAGACAGTGATAGATTCTAATTCTAATATACCAAGTAGCATATTGCGATATTTTCTAGTCAAGGTTGCGCCTGATTCTGTTACAACCGAATGTAATTCATCTTTGGTTAGTGGGTCGTTTGAAACAGATTTTGGAATGTGTACACCAAAAAGCTTTAAAATTGAGTTAGCAACCGTATTGGCAAGCCACACAACTGGGTATAAAAGCCATAGTAAGAACCGCAGAACAATTGATGCTGGAAATGCAAAACGTTCAGGGTAAATAGCTGCGAGTGTTTTGGGCATGACTTCAGCAAAAATAAGTACAATTAACGTTAACAAGACAGTTGAAATTAATAGACCTATTTGTCCAAGCCACTTATCGGCTAGCATCGTAGCAAGTGCAGAAGCTAAGATATTTGCAAAGGTATTTCCAATCAGTATGATACCAAGAATTCTATCAGGGCGCCTAAGTAGTGTAATTGTTCGTTTAGCACCTTTGTGCTTTTGCTTCGCTAAGTGGCGTACTCGATAACGATTTAATGACATAAGTCCTGTTTCTGAACCTGAAAAAAAGCCCGAGCAGCCAATCAAAAGGACGATAAATATTATTGACAGGATAACATCTAAACCCATGTTGTATCCTTATAATGAGTTTAAAAAACGATGAAATAAGTTTAACGTATTAGTGTAGCATTGTCGTATCTTTTTTATGGCTACGAGAATCGATAACATCTTGTATTAACATTTCAAGCATTTGTTCAGGGCCTTCATGATTTAGTTTTGTCATTGAAAGAATCCACTTAACATGCTCTAAAGAAATATTTGAAACATCGAGCTTAATAATTTGATCTAGAATAAATTCGCGAGCTTGAGGTTTTAATTTACCACTTTGCTCTAGCTTAAGTAGATAACTCAAAGCAGATGGTTCAATTTTTTCTAATTCTCTATCATGATAAATACGAAAACCATTGCATTGACTTAAACGTGATGATTGAGCATCTTCTTGCTCTTTAGCATTAAAAGATTCTAACCATTCAATCAAGCGGCTAACTTCATTTTTTTCATAACCAGCCTCTAGTAAACCAGATTCAATTTCATCTGGTGTTGTAAACGCTGGTTCAGATGAAGCGATGTCTTTCTCTTGGCTGATACGTTCAAATAAATACATTAGGGTATCTAATAAGTTTCTGTTGTTCATCAGTTTCTCATACCTATGGTCTTATATTTTTCTATAACCTCCGGGGATTACTTCAATTTTTTGCATCAGTTCTAGGGCCAAAAGATGCTCATGAATTTCCCCCGGCGAAATATTCATTTCCCCTATAATAATATTTATTGAGGTAATTTGGTAGTCAATATGTGATAAAAGTTTCTTCTGAATTTCATTAAGTGCTGAATTATCTGAATTTTTGTCGTTTATTTTTTGTACTTTATAAGCGGAGCCTGCTAATTGGTACAATGGGTCTATTTCCTGTAGCACCTCTTTAATATCCGTAACGAGCGTTGCTCCTTCTTTAATTAATTGGTGACACCCTTGTGTGGTTTTTATATTTATATCTCCAGGGATAGCAAAAACTTCTCGATTTTGTTCTAATGCGTACCTAGCAGTGATTAATGAGCCACTATTTAGTGAGCTTTCAACAACTAAAGTACCTAAAGATAGGGCGCTAATAATGCGATTTCTTCTTGGGAAATTGAATCGATCAGGTTTATTGTATAGGGGGAATTCAGAGATAACAGCGCCAGCATTGTTGCAAATATTCTCAACTAAGAATTGATTATTCCTTGGATAGATATAGTTAAGACCGGTTCCTAAGACAGCAATTGTCTTACCGAAAGCATCTAAAGCACCAAGGTGGGCTTGGGTATCAATGCCAATGGCAAGACCACTTGTAATACCGTAATGTTCAGATGCAAGACCCTTTGCAAATGAAAAAGCATTTTTCAAACCATAAGTACTTGCTTTTCTAGTACCTACAATCGCAATTTGGGGCATAGAAATTGCTTCGAGTGAGCCTTTAACATATAAAATAGGGGGTGGGCTATGAGTTTGACGTAAAAGTTCTGGGTAGTGGGGACTTTTAAACGTTAATACATGATGAGATTCTGAAGCTTCTAGCCATTTCTTCACTTGTTGGTAATATTTAATTTGTTCTTTGGATATGCATTTTTTTAGTTCCAAATACGTTTCATAAGGTAAATTAATGAATTTTTGATAGTGATCAATGCGATTAAAAAACTCTACCAGTGATGGTGTGTTCTTAATTATTTTTAATGCAAGTTTTATACCAATACCTTTAATTTGCTCAAGAATAATCCATAGTGCCTGTTCATTAGAGAGTATTTCTTGTGATGTCATTTTGAAATTACTTCCTTGTTTTTTCATTGTAAAAATATAATATCATATATTTAATAATAGGTTATGGGAGATATTAAGTTTTATTGTAATTAAATAATTTATTTTCATTTGTAAAGTAAACAGTTAATATATTACCTATTTATAGGTGGCTAGGTGTAGGTTGCACCTGAAAGGTATAAAAAAACCGATCTACTCTTGCAAGTGATTTGTACATAGGCTAAAAATATCTTAAACTGTCGTCTTAAGAGTATGAACAACTATTTAATTAGTCTTAATTTATCAAGGTATATTATGGAAATTACAGCAACGAGTTTTGTTACGATGCATTTTATGATTCGTCTAAAAGATGGGTCTATTGCAGAAGATACAAGAGGATATGATAAACCGTTTACGTTTCAGATGGGGCAGGCTATTTTTTCAGAAAAATTTGAAAATGAACTTTGCGGCCTCGTCAAAGGGGATCACAAAAAAGTTATGTTAATGCCAGAAGATGCATTTGGTGAAGTGCACCCAGCGCTAATATATCAAGTACCAAAGTCTAAATTTCCTAAAGATATTGAAATTGAGCCAGGCGTACTAGTTGCATTTACTCAACCAGATGGTACTGAATTACCAGGGTTAATTACAGAGGAAGATGAAGCTGAGGTTACAGTTGACTTTAACCATCCATTAGCAGGAAAAGTTGTATTATTCGAAGTTGATATTATAGAGGTTAATAATCAAAATGATTGATGTTGTATTGGCAAATCCTCGCGGATTCTGTGCTGGTGTTAGTCGTGCAATTGATATTGTAGAGCAGGTATTAGAGTTGGTTGAAGAGCCTGTCTATGTCCGCCATGAGGTGGTTCATAATCGATTTGTTGTTGAAGACTTAAAGCAAAAAGGTGCAATTTTTGTCGATGAGTTAGATGAAGTACCTGATTGTGCAACCGTAATCTATAGTGCTCATGGTGTATCACAGGCTGTAAGAGATCAAGCGTTGAAAAAGCAGCTAAAAGTATTTGATGCTACATGCCCATTAGTTACGAAAGTTCATATTGAAGTCGCCAAGGCAGCCAAGGCAAATCATGAGTGTATTTTAATTGGACACAAAGGTCATCCAGAAGTAGAAGGGACATTAGGGCAATATTTAAATTCGAGCGGGCAGATATATTTAGTTGAGTCTGTTGATGATGTTGCAAAGCTTAATGTTCAAGACCCAAAAAAACTTTCATACTCAACGCAAACAACACTTTCTGTTGATGAAACGCGCGATATTATAGTTGCATTACGTGAGCGATTTCCTAGTATTAAGCAACCGAAAAAGGAAGATATTTGTTATGCAACGACTAATCGACAGAATGCAGTTTATGCATTATCTAAAGAAGTCGAGGTTGTATTAGTTGTTGGTTCAAAAAATAGCTCTAATTCAAATCGATTAAGAGAATTGGCTGAAAAATGCGGTGTGCGTGCTTATTTATTAGATGATCCAAATCAAATTGAGCGTAGTTGGTTTGATCAAGCTAAACGTGTTGGAATTACAGCAGGTGCCTCAGCTCCTGAAGTATTAGTGAATCAAATTATTGATAAAATTAGAACCTATTTTGGTGATGAAATTCATGTTACTGAATTAAACGGAGTTGAAGAAAACGTGACGTTTCCCTTGCCAAAAGTGTTGAAAATGTTGAAACAGAAATAAGTTTAAGGGGATATTTGTATGTTACTTTGTCGTGGTGTTCGAGGCGCAATTACTATTGAAGAAAATACAAAAGCAGCAATTGAATCTGCAACGATTGAATTATTAGAGGAAATGGTTAAACGTAATCAAATTGATATTGATATGTTAGCGAGTGCTTTTTTTGCAGTTACACCAGATATAACAGCTGCATTTCCGCCAACAGCAGCAAGAAAAATCGGTTGGCATGATGTTCCTTTGCTTAACTGTATGGAAATGAGTGCCGATGATGGTTTAACGCTATGTATTCGCGTACTTCTACATTGGAATACAACTAAGGCAAATACTGAAATAAAGCATATATATTTAAGAGAAGCAGCTAAATTAAGGCCAGATCTTACGCAAAACTAAGAGGTGTTTTTTAATATGGATCATGAAGATAATGATAAAATAGAGACCAATAAGAGCAAAGGAATTTATCTGTTACCTAACCTTTTTACATCGGCTGCTTTATTTTCAGGGTTTTATGCAATAGTTGCTGCATCCCAACATCATTTTAAATCAGCTGCTGTTGCCATTTTTGTTGCTATGATAATGGATGCACTAGATGGTCGTGTGGCACGAATGACCGGTACACAAAGTTCATTTGGTGCAGAGTATGATTCACTGTCTGACATGGTTTCTTTTGGCGTAACTCCAGCATTGGTTATTTATTTTTGGGCTTTACAGCCCTTAAAGCAAGTTGGTTGGTTAATTGCATTTTTATTTGTTGCCTGTGTGGCGTTGCGATTAGCACGTTTTAATACATCACCAAGTTCTAATGATAAGCGTTATTTCTATGGTCTGCCATGCCCAGCAGCAGCTGCAGCGATAGCAAGCTATGTTTGGTTAGGGCAGTTATATCATTTTGCAGGTTTAGCAAACTCCATTGTTGTTGCACTCGTTGGTATTTACTTATCAGCGATGATGGTCAGTAGTATTAGATTTAGAAGTTTTAAGGATTATGACTTTAAATCAAGTGTGCCATTCACAGCAATTGTATTGATTATTGTTTTTATTATTTGTATTGCAATAAATCCTGCACATGTATTGTTTGTTGCATTTGCGCTTTATGCTCTGTCAGGGCCATTAGGGGGGGTGACAGCTAAGTACTATCAGAAATTAAAATCGGTTCGTGATAATAGAAAAAAGAGTAAAACAACGATAAAGCAAAAATTAAACTCAGATGATAAATAATAAATTTTTCTAAAAAAACCATGCATAAATCATATGCCTATTGTATAACTAAGTAGTAAGGACAGTGAATAAGTTAGCACGTAATACATGGTGTAAAGATCATAATGGGTAGTTTTAGAATTTTTGTTACTATTATTTTTTTAATCAGTTGGTTATTCTGTCAAGTAGGTTTTAGTCAGACACAATTGACAAACTCGCAATATCAGAAACTTTTTAATGAAGCTAGAAGTCATATTAATGATTTAGATTTAGCTAAGTATTATCAATTAAAAGCAAAATTAAAAAATTATTCGTTATATCCGTATTTGCAATACCTTGAACTGATTAATCACTTTGATGATTATAAGCCACAGACGGTTGAGAATTATCTTAACGTTAATCAAGATAGCTTTTGGGCAATGCTTTTAAAGCCACAATGGTTAAATTACTTAGGGGAAAATGAAATATGGGACATTTATTTAAAGGTTGGTTCTAATACTGGCAGCCTAACTCATCGCTGTTGGTATGCGCGTGCACTATATGAACAAAAACAAAAAACAAAAGCACTAAAAACATTTAGTTCAATCTGGTTGTATGGGCATTCTTTACCTGAGGCGTGTGACTTTATGCTGATACGTTGGCAGAAATCAAAGTATGATACAGAGAGCTTGCGTATCGAACGAATAAAACTTGCTATGGCAGAAGGGGAATATGATTTAGCTCGGTATTTAAGTTACCAGCTTGATAAATCGGATCAAAAATTTATTCAAGCTTGGGTAGATGCTGAGGTAGATCCTAATTTTTCAATAAAGCCTTTGATGGATAATTATGCAAAGCATCAAGATTATCAATACGCATTATTGCAAGCTTTTGATGTTTTTGCTAATGAGGATCTTTCGGGGGCGATTAAAGTATTTGAAAAGTATCAAAAACAAATTCCTCAACCTATTGTTGATAAAATCCGAGCTGACATTGCAATGGAATTAGCACGAGAACATTCACCAATAGCATTAGATTGGTTAAAAAAAGTACCTGATGATGAGGCGGTATCACTAGTATGGCAGTGGCGAGCAAGAACAGCTATTTTATGGCAGAAGTGGCCTGATTTAGTGAATTGGATTAAAAAAATGCCCAAAGCATTACAAGAAAAACCACAATGGCAGTATTGGTTAGCAGTTGGATTATATTATACAAAGGATAAAAAGAAAGCTGATACGATTTGGCATAAGTTAGCTCAAAAACGTAGTTATTATGGTTTTTTAAGTGCCGATCAGATTGGTGCTAGTTATAACTTAAAAACCAAAAGCCATCAGGTTTCTAAAGATTTACAAGAAAAAGTACAGAAAATGCCAGAGATTCAACAGGTCTATCAATTATATCAATTGGGTGAATTAAAATTGGCTGATTATTATTGGCGTTGGACATTAAATCGCTTTAATCGATATCAAGCACTGGCTGCTGCAATAATTGCAAATGACTGGGGTATTGATAGCATGAGTATTTATGCTTATGGGCGTTCTGGTTATATTGATGATTTAACACATCGATTTCCGCTGGCGTATAAAAAAGATATTTTAAAATACTCAAAAGAGTATAAGTTAAATCCAGGCTGGGTATGGGCTTTAACTCGACAAGAAAGCTATTTTCATCCGGAAGCAGTTTCTTCAGCCGGCGCTCGTGGGCTAATGCAATTAATGCCATCAACCGCATCATTTATTGCTTCACGTTATAAGATTCCTTATGATGGTGCTCAGTCATTATTTATTCCACATGTCAACATTGAGTTAGGCATTGCTAATCTTTCACATGTTTATGATTATTTTAATCGAAATATGGTGCTTGCTACTTCAGCTTATAATGCAGGATTTGGTAATACTAAAAACTGGTTACCTAAAAATTCGATTAAAGCACAGCGTTGGGTTGAAATTGTGCCGTTTTTAGAAACTAGAAATTACATACGTCACGTGTTAGCATTTACTATCATTTATGATAATGTTCTATTGAATAAAGCTATTCGCCTTCAAGATATTATGAAAGAAGTACAGTCTTAATTAATACGGATTTTATGATTAAAAATACTCTCAAGTTACCGCAGTTTGGCGGTATTTGTCATGACCGATTAAACATATAATTTTTATTAATTTAATTAAACTTTAAGGGGATGCGTTATGCCAAACAATAAAACCAGTAGCGAACTTAGCGAATTGTATGAAGTTTTCGATGCTTATTTATATATAAAAGATCGATTAAAGCCTGGAGTTGATAGTACTGACCCAAATGAAGCTTATAAGGCATGTATGGATTTATTTCAGATTGATAGGCTTCTGTCGGTTGAAACTGACAAAGGAGCAATCTCTTTTTCAAAAATAGAATTGCTTGATCTGATACATCAAGTGATGATAAATCACTGCAATGAAATTATAGAGACTGAGAAAGGTAAGACTAGTAAAGATCAAGTTAAAGATTATACTGGTGATGCAGAAGATATGATTAATTTTTTGAATAATGCCAAAAGAACGTTAAGTAAATTATTCAATGCAACCTCATTAGAGTCGAGTGATGGTCAGGAAAATAATGGTAATATTTTAGAAGATTCTGCTGTTAAGCGTTTGTACTGGACGATGCATTCAAGAGAAACTTCGAAATTTACAGGCCAAACTCTCGATAAGCTAAAAATCGGTTTACTAGATGATTTAGATAATAGTAATGATGCTCAGAGTCAACACGCAGCCTGTTTAACTATATTGCTTGGTGATTGGCATCATCCTTTAGCAATTAATGAGAACTCTAAAGAATTAGCAACTCATAATTATCATGAGTTTAAATTAAAGTTAAATGTAGCTCTAAATTATTTAAACTCAGATAGTAATCAAGATAAGGATAATTTTTACCTGAAAAGTAGATTTGAAAATATGCTTAGAACGGTTGATAAGGCATACGATACATTAGCAAACAAATATCACTTTAGAGCATTTGAACAGTCAATTCGCAAAGAGGAAAGCTTAGCTATTCCACCACAGCCTCTTTATGATGCTACAAATGTGCGTGATACAACTACCACCAAATCGTATGATTTATAAACTAAACAAATCTTCCAACTCTAAGAATCAGGCGTTACAAAAATTACATCGCATAAGCTATTATTTAGAATTGAATCAGACGTTGAGCCTGCAAGAATTTTTACTAAATGATGGTGAGGTCTATTTCCTACAATAACCAAATCAATTTGTTTTTCTCTAATATAGTTAACGATATCAAGCTTAGGGTTTCCTTTGATAAGCTGATAATCTTCAATAACAAGCGATAATTTATTTAAAATATTTTTCATCGTTTGATTAACACTTTCTATGATTTCCTTCTCGCCATCCAGAGAAAGTAAGTTACTAAAAGTAATTTCAGCAGGAATCACGGATATTAGACTAAAGCGTGATTGAAAAGCTTTTACAATTTGTTGGGATTTATCAATTAAATAGTCATAATCATCACTAAGATCAACAGCCAGTAAAATATGTTGATAGATCATTACTATTTTTCCTTAAACCCTAACATTTTAACCATAGCAGTAAAGCTTTAAATTTGCCATTCGCCTTGACAAAATCAGTAATTGCAGGTATCGTTTGCGCCAAATATAAGACTAAAAAAGTACCAGTTTGTGATACGTGTAAATAAACTTGTTGATTATAGCGTTGTTATACTTGTTGCAATAGCAAAACATAATGACCAGATGCTAAGTGCAAGGGCATTAAGTGAGCTTACGGATATTACGTTGCCAATGACACAAAAAGTGCTTAAGCGGTTAAGTGCTGGTTTGCTAGTTGATTCGACAATTGGTAGTAAAGGAGGCTATCGGCTCAAACGGCATTTAGCAGATATTTCATTAAAAGATGTCATTAATGTATTAGAAAGTGATCAATTATCAAAAGTAAAATGTGGTCAATTAAGTGCATTGGTTCAATGTGATAAATTAACGTGCTTAAAAAAAGGGCATTGGTTTGAGGTTGAGGATGCAATTAATGAGATGCTTGGGTCATATCGCTTAGATCGTTTGCTGGATTGTTATAAATAAGGTTGGATTTAAATGAGTAAATATGAACACCTAGTTAAAGGTGATTACGAACATGGATTTGTAACAGATATAGAACAGGAGTTGTTTAAGCCTGGCTTAAATGAAGATACAATTCGAGCGCTTTCTCTAAAGAAGAAAGAGCCAGAATTTATGTTAAACTGGCGTCTTGAAGCCTATCGTAAATGGCTTAAAATGACAGAGCCAACTTGGGCGCATGTAGATTATGAACCCATCGATTATCAGGCTATCAGTTATTATGCTGCGCCAAAATCTGATGAAGATCGTCCAAAAAGTTTAGATGAAGTTGACCCTGAATTATTAGAAACCTATAAGAAACTTGGTATTCCACTGCATGAGCAAGAGATGCTTGCAGGCGTGGCAGTGGATGCTGTCTTTGACTCTGTTTCAGTTGTGACAACGTTTAAAGAAAAGTTAAAAGAAGCGGGTGTTATTTTTTGTCCAATATCTGAAGCATTGCAAGAATACCCACAACTTATTCAGAAGTATTTAGGCTCAGTGGTTCCACAAGGTGATAACTACTTCGCCGCGTTAAATTCTGCCGTATTTAGTGATGGTTCATTTGTATATATTCCTAAAGGTGTGCGTTGTCCGCTAGAGTTGTCGACTTATTTTAGAATTAATGCTCAAAATACAGGCCAGTTTGAGCGTACGCTAATTGTTGCAGATGAAGGTAGCTATGTCAGCTATTTAGAAGGTTGCACAGCACCAATGCGTGATGAAAACCAACTTCATGCAGCGGTAGTAGAGTTAGTTGCACTGGAAAATGCAGAAATAAAATATTCAACAGTCCAAAATTGGTATCCGGGTGATAAAGATGGTAAAGGTGGTATTTACAATTTTGTTACCAAACGCGGTATTTGTAAGGGTAATCATGCTAAAATTTCATGGACTCAAGTTGAGACAGGTTCGTCAATTACGTGGAAATACCCAAGTGTTATTTTAAAAGGCGACTATTCAGTTGGTGAGTTTTATTCAGTGGCCCTAACAAGGCATGCTCAGCAAGCAGACACAGGGACGAAAATGATTCATATGGGTAAGCATACAAAAAGTACCATTATCTCTAAGGGTATATCAGCAGGCAAAGCACAGAATGCTTATCGTGGTCTAGTTAAGGTATTACCAACTGCAGATGATGCGCGTAATTTTTCACAATGTGATTCATTACTAATTGGACATCATTGTGGTGCACATACCTACCCATATATAGAATCCAAACATCCAAATGCTCAAATTGAACATGAGGCAACTACTTCAAAAATATCAGACGATCAAATGTATTATTGTCAACAACGGGGTTTATCTGAAGAGGATGCAATTGCAATGATTGTTAATGGGTTTTGTAAGGATGTATTTAAAAAGTTACCACTTGAATTTGCTGTTGAAGCACAAAAACTTATGGAAGTAAGTTTAGAAGGTGCAGTCGGCTAAATTAAAACTGATTTTACTGAGATTGATAATAGGAAAAAACAAATGTTAGAAATCAAAAATTTACATGTTAACGTTGATGATAAACCCATTTTGAAAAATCTGAACCTAACGATTCAACCAGGTACTGTACATGCAATTATGGGGCCTAATGGAGCTGGAAAAAGTACTTTAGGAAATGTACTTGCTGGTCGCAAAGATTATGATATTACTGAGGGTGAAATTTTATTTGATGGAGAAAATATACTAGAGTTATCTCCTCAAGCAAGAGCTGCCTTAGGTATTTTTCTTGCTTTCCAGTATCCAGTAGAAATTCCAGGTGTTAGTAACACACAGTTTTTAAAAACAGCTGTAAATAGTTTACGCAAGATAAGAAATGAAACAGAGTTAGATGCCATTGGGTTTATGAAAACACTTAAAGAGAAAATGGCACTTTTAGAAATGCAGCAAAAATTTATGCAGCGTGGCGTGAACGAAGGTTTTTCCGGCGGAGAAAAAAAACGTAATGAAATGTTGCAAATGTTGATGCTTGAACCGGCGTTGTGTGTTTTGGATGAAACTGACTCTGGACTTGATATTGATGCGCTTCGTATTGTAGCAAAAGCTGCTAATATTATGCGCAATCAAAAGCGTAGTTTTATAGTTATTACGCATTATCAAAGGCTATTAGATTATATTGAGCCTGATTATGTGCATGTTTTAGCAAATGGTCATATTGTTCGTTCTGGTGATAAATCATTAGCACTAGAATTGGAAGATAAAGGTTATGCTTGGTTAAAAGAGTTGGCGTAGAAGGAAATTTAGTAATGACTGAGGATATATTGAAACAGAAACTAAGCCAAACGCAAACTAGTTCAGCTTTACAAGAAAATACGCTGCCCAAAAGGTCAGATGAACGTTGGAAATATACTGATTTATCACGTATTTTAAATGATGTTTCTTTCAAGGGCGTTATAAGCTCGACTGAAAAACTAGAAATTGACTCAGAAATGCAATTAAAGTTATCAGAACACCCTAACCGGTTGGTGCTGGTTGATGGTTTCTTAGAATTAGGGTTATCTCAGTTTGATGCTGATATTATAGTTGATGAATCTGAAGTTGATTTGTTGACAAAGATTGATGCACATCTACATTCCATGGCAAGAATAAATACCAAGTCAAATACGCGAGTAATTTCAGTATCTATCAATGCAACCTTAAAAGAGCCATTGACCCTATTACATATTTTATCTGAGCGTTCGCAACAGCGTTGGGTTCAGCCACTTTTAGAGGTTTCCCTTAGAGAGAATGCTACAGCTGAAGTTCATGAAAAAGTGCTATCCTTATGCAAAGATAGTATTGTTTTTAATGCATTAACATCAATAAAACTTCATCAAGCATCTTCTCTTGTTTATATGAATAATTTAGCATTTGAACCATCCAATGTATTTAATATTCATGGCTTGCACATTTATCAATCAAAGGATAGTCAGTTTGAGTATAATCATGTGGCATTAGAGTCAAAGTTATTTAGAGAAGATATTCATGTGCATTTGAATGAAGTAGGCTCAAGCTGTAATCTTATGGCGGCTGGGTTAATAACAGATAAGTCTCATGTTGATTATCATATTATCGTTGAGCATCATGCATCAAATACGATAAGCAATGTTGATGTTGTAGCAATTGCAGCCAATAAGGCCGTATTTGTTTGTAATCCTAAAGCGATTGTGGATGCGAATATAAAAGGTATTTCAGCTCACCAGCGTTCTAATAATTTATTATTTGATACAACGGCAGCTATTAATACAAAGCCTGAGCTTGAAATTTATTCAGATGATGTACAGTGCACCCATGGAGCAACGATTGGTCAATTAGATGAGCAGGCATTATTTTATATGCAATCGCGAGGAGTATCGGAATCTAAAGCAAAAGAGTTACTAACAGAAGCCTTTTTAGGTGCTGTTATTGATAATTTTAGCTGTGACAAGCAGGACGTGCTAAAAGCAAGCTTAATAAAGAAAGTAGAAAATTATTATAAGTAAAGAAATTTTGATTTTAAATCTTATTTAGAATTGAATAGCGCTTGGAAATGTATAGGTAACGCCTAGTGTTAGTGCATTAATCGGGAATGTTGCACTGTCACTTGTTGGGTTACTATTTCCAGCAATGTAATCATATTCTACCTTAATGTTGAAATTATTAATGAAGTAACCAGCACCTAGGCCAAATGCAAAGTTAAATGCGTTTGCTGTGCCATCGCCATTTGATACGGCTAAGGTTGTATTATCAAAGCCAGAGTTAGACTCCCTTACATATGCTCCACCAATTTTAGCAAATAGATTAAAGCCTGTTGAGAACATTAAGTTCCCTGTTAAAAATAGTGGTATAGTGCTAACACTGATATCGGCTGATTTGCCAGAGACGCTTAATTTATTTAATTCATAACCATAGTTATAGCCTGTCTCTACACCAACGCCAAACATGTCATTAATAGCATAGTTAAACCCTAAAGTGATACCGGTATATAAATTACCATTGTCTTTTGAAATGTCACCTGAGGTGCTTGTAGCAAATGAGGAATTATTTGAATTAAGCGTTGCACCACCTAATTGAGCACCAATATAGAATCCAGAAACTTGTTTGGTCTTTTTCGGAGTATATAGGTATTGATCGTGATCTAAATTACTTTGAGATAGATCAGAAGAGTTTAGGCTGACTTGATTTCGTGAAACAATCGTATCTCCTTGGTCAGCTAGCGCTAGTGACGTTGCACTTAGAATAATGGCTGAGGCAATTGCAGTTTGTCTAAACATCGAAAGTTCTCCTTGTTTAGTTGGTCAAATTGGATGCATCAAGTATACAAAAGCCACTGGTGTTAATCCAGTGGCAATTCAAAAGATATATTAAAAAATATTATTTATTAGATAGGAAAAGCATAACTTAAACCAAGTGTTATCGCATTAATTGGTAAGGTTCTTTGTTGATCGCCAAATGCATCTTCTTGACCAAAGACATACATGTATTCAGCAAATAAATCCCAATTATGCCAACTATAACCAATACCACCAGATAGAACACCATTGTAACTAACATGTGCTGTATCTTCTATATCTTGGTTAACATAAGCTATACCACCTTTGATAAATATATTAAAATTCCATGGTAGTAATACTTTTGCCGTTGCAAGAAGTGGTACAACCATTGTATCTTTTACTTTTGCATCATCAAGGCCACCATTGCCTTGATATTTAAATAAGTCATTACCATAGTAGTATCCAATTTGAAGGCCGGTAGCGAAGTGAGGATTCCACATGTAGTCTCCACCGACGAAAACACCACCAAAAATGTTTCCATCATCGTCATTCGTATAGCCGCTGACATCATCAGAATTTAAAAAGCCATAACCTAGTTGGCCACCAACAATTAAATGGAATGCTGGAGGAGGAACGTAGCGTTTAGGCTTTGGAAGTTCATCATAGTTATAGTACATGGATTGATGATGCATTGGTTTTGCATTTGCAGATGCTGCATCGCTTGATTTAGCTGCAGCGTTTGCAGTAGAAGTTGTTGATTGGCTACTGTCATTAACTGCTTGTGCTTCCATACCTGATGAGCTTGTTGCTGGTGTGACTACCTCTTGATCTGCTATGGCAGGTGAGCTTGCTATCAGAAGTGCAGGTAGGATGGTTGAGAGTGATATTTTTTTCAGCATTAGTCTGCCTCCTTATGACAGTTTTTCAATCTTTCCATTTAAACGTAGTATAAGAGCAGTAAAAATACCAGCTAAGTATCTGAATTTTTAAATTTTAATGATTTTTTAGATAAAAATAATTATTAAGCTAAATTTAGAGGCTAAATTGCTCACCAAGGTAAACACGTCTGACTTGTTCATTATTAAGAATGGCCTCTGGTGTACCTGAAGAAATGATACTGCCTGCATTAACAATATAAGCTCGTTCACAAATATCTAGAGTTTCTCTGACATTGTGATCAGTAATTAATACACCAATGCCTTTGTTTTTTAGATAAGTAATATTTTTTTTAATATCAATAACGGAAATTGGGTCAACTCCGGCAAATGGCTCATCCAATAAAATAAACTGAGGAGAGGTTGCAAGCGCTCTTGCAATCTCAGTGCGTCGTCTTTCTCCGCCTGATAAGCTCATGCCAAGGTTTGTCCTGATGTGGTCAAGGCTGAATTCATTTAATAGCTCATCTAGCCGCTTTTTACGCTGTGCTTTGGTTAATTCCTTACGTGTTTCTAATATTGCCATGATATTTTGCTCGACGGTTAACTTTCGAAATACGGATGCTTCTTGTGGTAGATAACCGATACCTTGGCGAGCACGCCAATGAATTGGTGCACTTGTTATGTCATTGCCATCTAAAGAAACCTTACCCTTATTTGCGCGAATTAAGCCAACAATCATATAGAATGAAGTTGTTTTACCAGCACCATTTGGGCCAAGCAAGCCAACAATTTCGCCGCTAGCTATTTCAATAGAGACATCACGAACAACCCAGCGTTTTTTATAACGCTTAGCTAAACCTTCTGCTTTTAATGTATGTGTTTTATTCAAGGCTGTATTCATGACTATTTGGTATCCTTGACTTGCTTTGTTTCTTCCTGAGAAATAATCATTGTCGCGCGCTGGTAATCTTGTTTAGGGACATTAACTACTTCTGTTTGCGTATTATAAGTTATTTTTTCGCCAGAAAAACTATTGTGTTTCTGTTGGACAAATGCATTTTTTTTCAAAGTAAGTAAATTTTGTTGAGGTTCAAACTGCATAATTTTACTGTATGCATATGAAGGGGTTTGTTTATTTTTATCATCAGTGGATAGCGAGTAATATTTGGCAACAGGTAGCTTGGACTTTTGGTCATCGACAAGTAGCTGTATTTCTTTTGCTTTTCCAGCTTCATTTAAATAGACAATTAATTTCTGTCCACTCATATAACGGCATTTGCCTTGCTGTTTGCACAGTGACTTTGCTATATTGAGCTCTTTTTGCTGTAGCGTATTATAATTTGTATTTTGGCCACTTGGTTTTACCCAAAATGAGGCCGTAGTTTTAGTGTTGCTGTTTTCATCTTTATCAATAGGGCCGCAGTAAAGTTTAATATCTTTAATTTGCATGATAATAACATTACCTTGATAGATTAGAGTATTCTGGCTTTGATCATAGTGTAATTCATCACTACAAATGGTGATAGGTCCGTCCTGAGCGGCATCTTTGCCAAAAAAATTACTGGTGGAATTTTCTTCTTGAGCCAGTAATGTAGTCGGTACAAAAACTAATAATGCCAGATTGAGTACGCTAACGATCGTTTTTGCTGCTTTCATAATATGATTTTACCTTGGATAGTAGTTGTATTTTTTCAGGATGCATGTGTGCTTTCATGCCAACACCAGTAATAACATTTTTACTGCCAACTTGCTCCATTTTAACGAACTTATCAGTTTCTGCATAATCTTTATTAGGATATACATACAAAAGTGACGTTGTTATTTTTAAAGGTGGCTTGTCTTTGCCGTTGCCTGGGCGCGTAATAACAACATTACCCCATAGTTTTAACTTGTTATTTTTATCAGATAAATATCCATGGTTAGAGACAATATTCCATGGTAAATCTCCGGGTTTTTGTGGTTCCATAGTCATGTTTACTTGTGTCATGTCAACATCATCATTAGCAAATTTTTCAAGATGAGTTGCAAATGCTTTATAACGAAGTGATCCTTTTTCATTCATTTGGTATAAGGTTGTATCCGTTGCGACATTCGTAACAAAGTCATTTGGTAGTTTTTGTTTGCTGTGAAATGTTCCTGATGATTCAATGGTAAGCCAGCTAGTAAAGCCAACAAGCGCTGCCAATACTAGGGTTGATGCGACAGATCGTTTACTAAAGAACATTGATTTTGGCCTCACCAAATTCGATGAAATCTTGTATAATTTTTTCCTTTAAATGGTGTGCCGATAAAATTAGATCGGTAATTTCTCTAACGGCGCCTTTGCCACCTTTAGCTTTGCTAATGTAATCAACGTATTCAAATAGCCAAGGATGCGCGTCATTAACGGTAATACTGCATCCACAGCGTTTCATTAATGCTAGATCAGGCAAATCATCACCAACCATTAGAATTGCATCAGCCTTGATGTGAAATCTAGCTATGATTTCTTCAAACGTTTTAATTTTGTTGCCTCTACCTTGATAAATAGCATCAATGCCTAAGTGAGTGAAGCGTTTTTCAACTAATGTACTTTGTTTGCCAGTTAAAATAACTTGTTTAATGCCAAGCTTTTGTAGGAGCTTGATTCCTAAACCATCTTTAACATTAAAGTGTTTTAATTCATCATCTGGATGGTTGCCTAAAATAATACGGCCATCAGTCATAACGCCATCAACGTCATAAATAATCAGCTTAATTTTTTTTAATTTATCGAATAATTTAAGGTCATTCATGTTAATGGCTATTTAGTTTGTGTCAAACGATGCTATTTTAGCATAGATTTAGCTCAGGTGTAGCATGGTTTTAAGAAAAGATTTACTCTTTTTCATTCTCTTTTGCAGACTCTAATACCTCACAAAAATCACAATCTTCTTGAGGGCAAAGTTTTTCTACACCACGTTTTTTGGTTGTTTTAATGATAACAATGGGCCAGTTGCATTTTGGGCAAGCTTCATCATGTGGTGGATACCACAGCGAATATTTACATTTCGGGTAACCATTGCATGCATAAAACACCTTGCCTCTACGGGATTTTTTCTCAACAATTTCACCTGTTTTACATTTAGGGCAGTGAACACCGGTATCTTTTGGCTTTTCTAATGGTTCCATATGCTTGCAATTAGGATAATTTGAACAGCCAATAAATTTTCCGTAGCGGCCTTGTTTGATTAATAGGTCATGTTGACATTCAGGGCATTTTCTATCGGCTACGATTTCAGGTTCATTTGATTCGTCATCCTCCTGATTATCCGTCTGCAAATTTCTTGTGTAATCACACTCAGGGTAATTTGAACAACCAATAAACCGACCACGTTTACCTAGGCGAATCATTAATTGGCTATCGCATTGAGGGCAGTTTTCATCGATGGCCTCTTGAGTAACATCGCTTTTTTTAACTGATTGATCAATGGTTTGGACTTGCTCTTTAAATGGCTTCCAAAAGTCATGCATTAATGGAATCCATTCTTTTTCGCCACAGGATATTTCATCTAATGCATCTTCAAGTTTTGCTGTAAACCCATAGTCGATATAGCGAGGGAAGTATTCAACTAAGAACTTGTTAACAATACGTCCAATATCAGTTGGGTGAAAACGTTTTTGTTTGATTTCAGCATAACCACGTTGTTGTAGCGTTGAAATAATCGCAACATAAGTGGATGGTCGGCCAATACCATATTCTTCTAATGCTTTAACTAAACCTGCTTCACTATAGCGTGGTGGTGGCTCAGTGAAATGCTGTTTAGGTATAATTTCTAATAAATCAACTAAATCACCAATGGCTAAGTCAGGTAAATTTTGTTTGTCCATTTCTTCAGAGTCTTTCTTAGCCTCTTTTGTTTCTTGATATACAGCCATAAATCCGGGTTCTTTAATGGTAGAACCTGACGCTCTAAAAATATGTTTTTCTCTAGCATTTAAATCGATGCTTAGTGTATTAATCACTGCATGCATCATCTGACAGGCAACCGTTCGTTTCCAAATGAGTGTATATAGTTTCAATTGGTCAGCACTTAGTATTGATTTTAATTCATCAGGGTGGCGTAACACGCTACTTGGGCGAATTGCTTCATGTGCTTCTTGTGCGCTTTTTGACTTTGTTTTAAATAGTCTAGGGCTATCAGGTAGCATTTTACTATCAAATTTATCTTGTATGTATTGGCGAATTTCATCAATAGCATCGTTAGAGAGGTTAACAGAGTCGGTACGCATATAGGTGATCAAACCGACAGGTCCTTCACCTTTTAAGTCGATACCTTCATATAGTTGCTGAGCAACCATCATGGTACGTTTGGTGCTAAAGCCAAGCTTACGCGAAGCTTCTTGCTGTAAAGTAGACGTTGTAAATGGTGGAGAAGGTTGACGTTTTCGTTGTTTTCTCTCAACATTTGAAACCGTTAGTTTGCCTTCTGCTGTCTGATCAATTGCTTCAACAACTGTTTTTGCTTGAGTTTCATCAGAGATATCAAACTTTTCAAGTTTATTGTTATTAAAAATGGTTAAGTGTGCATCAAACGGCTGATCTTTTGCTGAAACATTGGCATGAATACTCCAATATTCTTGGGTAATAAATGCTTCAATTTCAATTTCACGTTCAACAATTAGGCGTAATGCTGGGCTTTGTACTCGTCCAGCAGATAAGCCGCGTTGAACTTTTTTCCAAAGTAGTGGTGATAAGTTAAATCCGACAAGAAAATCTAAAGCGCGGCGTGCTTGTTGTGCATTAATCATTTCATTAGAGAGTGTGCGCGGATTTGCAATGGCATCTTGCACTGCTTTTTTTGTGATTTCATGGAAAACGATGCGCTGCACTATTTTATTTTCTAATAAGCCCGCATCTTTTAGTACCTCACAAACATGCCATGAAATTGCTTCACCTTCGCGATCCGGGTCAGTTGCAAGATAGATGGTTTCTGATTTCTTCGCTGCTTTTTTGATAGCCTCTAAATGTCGAGCATTTCGCTCAATAACCTGATAATGCATAAGGAAATCATTATCTGGTTCAATAGAAGACTCTTTAGAAGGTAAGTCTCTTACATGTCCGTAGGATGCAAGCACTTCAAAGTCTTTTCCTAAATATTTTTCGATGGTTTTTGATTTTGCCGGCGATTCGACAATTACTAAATTTTTGCTCATAATACAGTCAAGTCTATTTAATTTCTCTTAAGTTTAAGTGGTTTTTTAGCGTATTTTTAAGGTTGATGCAATGCCTTTTATGAATTTTATTAAAATTAACTTTGTTGGTACTTTTTTATTTTGTTTGCTTTTTAATCAAAAAGGTCAGACTTAAATTTTAGTTATCACAAAATAATTATAGCGTGTTAAAAAGTTTTTCGGCACCAATTAATGGAATAATTCGATAGAGCACTTGATTTATTACATCAGTATCAGCATTTGTAATGAATTTTGCTTTTCTTTCTTTCCAAGAAAGAGTTTGAATTAAACTTGCAGCAATTACAGAAGGTTGTTCAAGATTAGAGATTGGTACTTCAGTTTTTGTGCTACGAATACTTGTGCTAATAGGGCAGCAAATAACTAGGCCAGTAGATTGATTATACTGTTTTGAAGATAATACAAAAGTAGGACAGTATTTACCAATTCCTTTGCCTTTGGTAGGTTCAAAGTCAAACCATATGATATGATTTCGATCAGGGATGTAGGGTTTAGGCATAATTGGTTACTCTATTTCACTTGCTAAAGGCGATGCAAGTAAGTCAGTATGTGCACCTTCAGGAGATAAGTCATCTAGTAGTTCAGACTCTGTAAAAGGAAGTTGCCTACATTTTTGTGCTTTTGTAACTGTAAATCCATTTTCAGTGACTTCAATTTCAACTTTGGTGCCTTCTTTAAATTTTGGTAATTCACGAATAATACCAGAGATACCTAATCCAAGGCCATTTCCCCATTTTTGAATTTTTGCATGCGTAGTCATGATGTGTATTCCAATATTTTATTTAACGTTATACTTATTTTTATCTTTAAAGCTAATTAGGGGTATTGAGATGAGTAATAATGGCTGTTGGCATACTCATAGACTAAAAGGGATTGCGGAAAAGTTAGATGATCATCGAAGTGCTTATGAGCGTGATTGCTGTCGAGTAATTCATTCATTTCCTTTTAGAAGACTTCAAGGCAAGTTACAAATTGTTAGTGGAAATGAATCTGATTTTCATAGAAATCGACTAACACACTCAATTGAAGTTGCTTCAATTGCACAAAATATCTTGCGTAGTTTAAGAGGTAGAGTTAATAGTATTGCAGATACTGAAGCTTGTGAATTTATAAAAAGTCAAAGTCATGATATTGAATCTTTACTTTTTACGATTGGTTTACTTCATGATATTGGTCATCCACCATTTGGACACTCTGGAGAAGTTGCATTAAATTATAAAATGCGTAATTTTGGAGGCTTTGAAGGTAATGCGCAAACACTAAGGTTAATTACTAAAATATCCCCTTTGAATTTGACAAAAAGAACTTTATTAGGTGTACTTAAATATCCGGTTAAATATTCTAAATTTCCAAAAACAGAAAATAGAGCTATAGAGGATAAAAATAATCTAATTAAACAGGATGATTGGTTGCCACCTAAGTGCTATTATGATGAAGAAGAAGACATTGTTAATAAAGTCACTTCTGAGTTTGAAAGTGGCTATGACAGGGATGAATTTCAGCAACTAAATAAGAATGATAAAGCACAATATAAAACGTTTGATTGTAGTATTATGGATATTGCAGATGAGATTTCATATAGCATTCATGATTTAGAAGATGCTTTATTTTTTAAGTTGATCAATAAGGAAGATATTGATACTAGTAATGAAATTAAAAGCTTTATGGGAGAAAGTCTGGTTGATGACCTATTCTCAAATGATCATCAGAAACCTAAAGAAGCTATTAGTCAATTAGTTCATAAAGTAATGCTTGAGATACAAATAAAAATAATGACTAATTTTTCAGAACCGTTATTGAAGTATAATGTAGAGTTTAGAGACAAGACAACCAGTGATTTTATTAAAAAACTAAAAGACTTAGTAAAAGATAGAATGATAAACAGTCAACATGTAAAGTCAATTCGTCAAGGTGGAATGCGCGCAATTATGCAGGTATTTGATGTTTTTGTTGTAAGGCCTAAATTAATGCCAAAAGAAGAGTATCAAAAATATGAAATAGCTCAAGATGAAGCACAAAAAATGCGCGTTATTGCTGATTACATCAGTGGTATGACCGATCAATTTCTATTTAAAATGCATCGCAGATTATTTGGTGTGAATGAACAAAATACATTTGATGTGATAGGGTAGTTCTATATGTTATCTAAGTGATAACTATATATTTAAATTGAGTTGTTTCTAGTTAATTTTGTAATAAATATTCCATGTATTTCAGCTTGGTATCTACATATAATACATTGTAATTTTAAAATAAGCATGGGAGGGGATTTATGAAAACAAAACAACCAAAACGTCTTGATGTTAAATTAGTTAGCCTAATCAAAAATAGTGAACAATTAGCTGATGATGATTCAGACAATGAGGTGAATCAGTTTATTGAATTTAAGTCATTAGTTGAAGAAGGAGCCGATGTTAATCAAATAGACGGTAAGGGGCGATCGCTTTTACATCTTGCTGCCAAATATAATCGTTTTGATATTGTGAATTATTTAGTTGAAAAAGGAGCCTATGTTAATCTAGAAGATAGTAAAAAGCGCACACCTAACTATTGGCTTTCTTTCAATGAAAATAAAAATTTAGAAAAAACTTTGTTTGATGATAAAGAGTATGACATTACTGAGATTGTTATGACTCATGCTAAAATTCTTGATGCAGAAGAAAAGCTAAAAAGTTCCGCAGCCATTTTTTATCATTATGAAAATAATGAAAATGGAAAAACTACTACAAGAAGCTTGAACAAAGACGGATAGCAGACAATTACTCAATTAACGCCAAAATGAAGAAGGTCAGAAATTCTTGGTACCCCTGCGGTACCCATTAGTGATTTTAAGAAGTAATAATTTATAAATATATTGTTCACTAATCTGTTGATTGATATGGGTTTAAATGATGGTGGCCAGAGGCAGAATCGAACTGCCGACACGAGGATTTTCAGTCCTCTGCTCTACCGACTGAGCTATCTGGCCGATGTGACGTATTAAACCGAATTCTTATAGCTAGGTCAAGCGCTTTTTGAAGAAATTTTCATAAAAAATTATATTGAGCTCTGGGCATATTGAATTGACTCTATTATAATGCCGATCACAAGATTTTAAAAATTTTTGTCAGTGATATTTGCTATAAATATGAGGAGAAAAAAATGGCAGTAGAACGTACGTTATCAATTATTAAACCTGATGCAGTTGCAAAAAATGTAATTGGTGAAATATATAGCCGCTTTGAAAAAGCAGGCTTGAAAGTGGTTGCATCTAAAATGATGTATTTGTCTGAGAGAGAAGCTTCTCAGTTTTATGCGGTGCATAAAGAGCGTCCATTTTTTAAAGATTTGGTTAAGTTTATGATTTCTGGTCCTGTGATGGTTCAGGTATTAGAAGGCGAAAATGCAATCTTGAAAAATCGTGATTTAATGGGAGCTACCAACCCTAAGGAAGCAGCGCCAGGTACAATACGTGCTGACTTTGCAGATAGCATTGATGCAAATGCTGTTCACGGTTCTGATGCAAGAGAAACGGCGACTCAAGAAGTTGCTTTTTTCTTTGCTGAGCATGAACTGTACGCGCATTAATCAATAGGAAATAAAAAAGTTTAAAAAGGTGAAATCGAGTGTTGACAATATAAGCTCGCGCCGTATAATGACTTTCAGTTTCGCGGGAATAGCTCAGCTGGTAGAGCACAACCTTGCCAAGGTTGGGGTCGCGGGTTCGAGTCCCGTTTCCCGCTCCAATTAGTGAGTAATAATTTAAGTAAGCGAAACTTAAAAGTTTGAAGTTTAACTTGGTAGCAATTTATAAAAAACTTGCTGCGGGAATAGCTCAGCTGGTAGAGCACAACCTTGCCAAGGTTGGGGTCGCGGGTTCGAGTCCCGTTTCCCGCTCCAGTTGGGCTGAGTAGCAAAGTGGTTATGCAGAGGCCTGCAAAGCCTTGGACACCGGTTCGATTCCGGTCTCAGCCTCCAAAAATATGCTGCCCGGGTGGCGAAATTGGTAGACGCAAGGGACTTAAAATCCCTCGGAAGTAACTTCCGTGCCGGTTCGAGTCCGGCCCCGGGCACCATTTATTTATCGTATTTTTCGATATAAAATAATGTTTATATATTAAGTCTTATCTTTGGTAATATGCGCTTATCATTGATTTTTCGATGCGCAGAACATCATTAATTATCAAGCGTTTTTAAAAAAAAATATGCATTGCAAGTTTATTGCTTTTCATTCGATTAGAAGCCGATTATGATGTTAGCGTTCTAATTGCTATATATGTTTATAAATTTAAAATAGATATACATTTAAGGTTGTTTTATGAGTAGTGTAACCGCATTGTCTATTGAACATGTTACAAAGGTTTATAAACCAATTGAGGGTCATAGCGATGGGTTTAAGGCAGTTGATGATATCTCATTATCGGTTAATTCAGGCGATTTTTTTGCCTTATTAGGGCCTAATGGAGCAGGAAAATCCACAACAATTGGTATGATTTCGTCATTGGTGACTAAAACTAGCGGTAAAATTCGTATTTTTGACGTTGATTTAGATGCAAATCCCTCAAAAGCTAAGTGCTTATTAGGTGTTATGCCGCAGGAAGTTAATTTAGCAATTTTTGAAACGCCAATGCATATTTTAATTAATCAAGCAGGTTATTTTGGTATTCGTCGTGCTGAAGCAAAAAAACGTGCTGAAATGCGATTAAAAGAAATGCATTTATGGGATAAAAGGGATGCGCAAATTCGGTATTTATCTGGAGGCATGAAACGCCGATTAATGATTGCAAGAGCTTTAGTTCATAATCCTAAGTTATTGATACTGGATGAGCCTACGGCAGGTGTTGATGTTGAGATTCGTCATGCAATGTGGGAAGTGCTTACTAAGTTGAATAAAGAGGAAGGTCTAACCATTATTTTGACCACTCATTATCTAGAAGAAGCTGAGAATATGTGTAATCGTATCGCATTAATGAATAAGGGTAAAGTATTCGCTAATACAGATATGAGATCGTTATTAAGGAATTTAGATAAAGAAACTTTTGTATTTGATTTGAAAACGCCTCTAGAGAGTATCAACCACTTAAATGATGCAACAGCGCTTCAAGTGCAGTTACCTGACCCCTTGACTTTGGAAGTAACGGTAGATAAATCATACACATTAAATGATATTTTTAGTGTTTTGACCAGTCATCATATTCAAGTTATTAGTGCAAGAAATAAAAAGGCAAGGCTTGAGCAGTTATTTATTGATTTAGTTCGTCAAAATAATGGAACAACATGCTAGGTTTGGGGAATATTATGACATTACGTGATTATTGGTTTGCATTTTTAGCTATATTTTATAAAGAGGTAACACGAATTTTTCGTATTTGGCCTCAAAGTTTACTACCTTCTGTCATTACAATGACATTATATTTTTTAATATTTGGTAAGGTAATTGGTTCAAGGGTTGGCTATATACATGGTGTTTCTTATATTCACTATATTACACCAGGGCTTATTGTTATGGCTGTGACTAACAATACTTATGCAAATATTGTTGGTTCATTTTTTGGTGATCGTTTTTCTCGTTGTATTGAAGAAATGTATATTGCGCCATTAAATGCGCATATTATGATTTTTGGTTATGTCTCAGGTGCCGTGTTTCGTGGTCTTATTGTTGGTGTTTTGGTAAGTATTGTTGCAATGCTATTTGGTGCATTAAGTATTTATTCTTTACCATTAATGATTGTTGCTTTGTTATTAAGTAGCGTTGCATTTGCACTAGGCGGTTTGGTTAATGGTATTTTTTCTCAAAAATTTGATGATACTCAGGTGGTTTCTACATTCTTTTTATTACCACTAACTTATTTAGGAGGGGTCTTTTTTAGTTTGTCTATGTTGCCTCCACTTTGGAGAGCCATTGCGCAATTTAATCCAATTTTCTATATTGTTGACTTTTTTCGCTATGCTAGCCTAGGTGCTAAAATTATTAGTCCATGGTTTGCCGCATCAATGGTTTGTTTGGTGATTATTATTTTATATATGGTTTGTTATCATTGCATCAAACGTGGTGTCAAAATTAAATCTTAATCCTACCAGTAAAATAAAAAATTGGATTTATAAATGAACGTAACAATTGCTCAGCTTGACTATATTATTGGTAATTTTAAATATAACTATCAAAAGATACGGCAAGTGATTATAGAAAAAGCTCATGAGACTGATTTAATTGTCTTTTCAGAGTTAGCGTTAAGTGGATATTATGTTTTTGACCTTGTTGAAAGAAAAGGATTTATAGCAAAACAAAATGATTATCTAGCGCAGTTGCTTGAGCTATCAAAACAATATAACTGCGTCATTATATTAGGGTGTATTACAGAAAATGTTAATCAAGGTAAGCAATACCATAATTCTGCCCTTGTGATCTATTTAGGTGAAATTATTTACACTTACCATAAACAGTTATTGCCAAGCTATAATATATTTAATGAGCCAAGACATTTTCATGCAGGAGATCAACTACCAATTTTTGAACATAAAGGGAAAAAAATAGGTATTTTAATTTGTGAAGATCTATGGGATCAAAATCAAAAGTTATATTCACATCACCCAATAGAAAAGTTAAAAAATCATGTTGCTGAACTTGATTGCGTTGTCACTTTAAATAGCTCGCCCTCTGAGTATAATAAGCATAAGCGGCGCGTTGATTTACTTAGTCAATTAGCAGTAACTTTGAGCGTCCCTTGTTTCTATGTGAATCAAGTGGGTGGTTATGATGATATTGTCTATGATGGGGCAAGTTTTTTAGTTTCAAAGCTAGGACAGCTAAAGGATCAATTGCCGTCATTCGTAGAGTCGGTAGAAACAGTAACAGCGGATACTCAACGAAATAGTTCTTTAGTAGATTATGTGGTAGCACCGAAGGCTGCGTTTTTTTTAGAGCAAATGAAGCTTGGTTTATACGATTATGTTAATAAATGTCAATTTAAAGGGGTTGTTATTGCACTATCAGGAGGAATAGATAGTGCTTTGACGCTAGTCATAGCAACCTTGGCGCTTGGACCTGAGCAAGTACATGCAATAACAATGCCTTCAATTTACTCATCTGAGGGAAGTGTTAAAGACTCTGAAGTGCTTTGTCAAAATTTAGGTGTTAAATTGTATAATCGAGCAATTGCTGAAGATTATCAATTAAGTTGTAGGCTTTTTAATGATGCATTTAACAAACAACCATCGCGTTTAACTTGTGAAAATATGCAGGCACGCATTCGTGGTAGGATTGTTATGGAGTATGCTAATGAGTTTGGGCTATTGGTTATATCCTGTGGAAATAAAAGTGAGTTGTCAGTTGGTTATGCAACACTTTATGGTGATATGAATGGAGGAATTAATATTATTGGTGATTTGTATAAAACAGATGTTTATGAGGTGGCTAATTACATCAACATGAATCATGATAATATAATTCCTCGAGCCATCATTGAAAAAGCACCATCAGCAGAACTTTCTGAAGATCAAAAGGATTCAGATAGTCTACCAGATTATGATTTGCTTGATGCCGTATTAAAACTTTCAATTGAAGGTGATTTGCTGGATGATGATGAGTTAGCTCATTTAAAACAACGAGCTAGTGCGTTGAATGAGCATGAAATAAGAGAAATTTTAACTTTAATTGATAAAGCTGAGTTTAAACGCAAGCAAGCACCACCAATTATTCGCCTCCAGCATCGGTCATTTGGCGCTGGTAGAATGATTCCAATTGCACATCAATTTGCTACAGGGGATTGGCAACTTGAAGCTTATGGTGCTATCATGTGCTCAACGCAATGAAAATGAACTAGAGATGATACTAACAGATCATTATGTTATACTTATTGTTGCATTTGGTTATTTTTAAGAAGGTAGAGGTCGCTTTTAGATGAAAAATGATATGTGGAAGAATGTGTTATTTTGGGTGGTAGTTGCAGGCATATTAATTGCTTTATTTTCTAGTTTTAACCGCCAAACTGCTTCCACCAATAAGTTAAGTTATTCTAATTTTATTAGTCAGGTTGATAATAATCAGGTTGGTTCGGTTTCTATTGATGGTAGAACCATTACAGGAAGAACGACTTCGGGACAGCATTTTGTTACTTATTTACCTTGGAATGATCCATTTGTGGTTGACCAAATGCTTAAGCATAAAGTCGATATTACAGCGAAGCCTCCTCAACAAGATAGCGTTTTATTAAGATTGTTAATTAATGGATTCCCAATAATTTTATTGGTGATTATCTGGATTTTCCTCATGCGGGCAATGAGTGGTGGAGGAAAAGGCGGTGCTTTTTCATTTGGTAAGAGCAAGGCTAAATTATTAGGTGAAGATCAAGTTAAGGTAACCCTTGATGATGTGGCAGGTGTTGATGAAGCAAAAGAAGAAGTCGCAGAAATTATAGATTTTTTACGTGATCCAACGAAGTATCAACGCTTAGGAGGTAAAATACCTCGAGGTGTATTAATGGTTGGACCACCAGGAACAGGTAAGACACTATTAGCTAGAGCAATTGCAGGGGAAGCAAAGGTTCCTTTTTTCTCAATTTCTGGCTCAGACTTTGTTGAAATGTTTGTAGGTGTTGGTGCTTCTCGTGTGCGTGATATGTTTGAACAAGCTAAGAAACGTTCACCATGTATTATATTTATTGATGAAATTGATGCAGTGGGTCGTCATCGTGGTGCTGGTTTAGGCGGAGGGCATGATGAGCGTGAACAGACACTGAACCAGATGCTTGTTGAAATGGATGGTTTTTCGGGTAATGAAGGCGTTATTGTTATTGCAGCAACGAATAGACCGGATGTATTGGACCCTGCGTTATTGCGACCTGGTCGCTTTGACCGTGAAGTGACGGTTGGTTTACCTTCAGTTAAAGGGCGAGAACAAATTTTGAAAGTGCATATGAAAAATGTGCCACTTGGTGATGATGTGCGTGCAGATTGGGTTGCACGTGGTACACCGGGATTCTCTGGTGCACAGTTGGCTAATCTTGTTAATGAAGCAGCATTATTTGCAGCTCGATTTAATAAGACTAAAGTTGGCATGGAAGAGTTAGAATTGGCCAAAGATAAAATTTTAATGGGTAGTGAACGCCGCTCAATGGCTATGAGTGAAAATGAGAAGCGTTTAACGGCATATCACGAAGCCGGACATGCTATTATCGGGCGCTTAGTACCGTCACATGACCCGGTTTATAAGGTTAGTATTATTCCACGAGGCAGAGCTTTGGGTGTGACGATGTATTTACCTGAAGGCGATCAAGTTAGTCAAAGTAAAGAAGAATTAGAGAGTCGTTTATCATCTTTGTACGGTGGCCGTATTGCTGAAGCGCTTATTTTTGGCGATGAGAATGTCACAACCGGTGCAGCTAATGATATTCAAGTTGCTACAAATATCGCACGTAGCATGGTAACTAAGTGGGGGCTATCAGATAAAATGGGCCCATTACTATATGCTGAAGAAGATGAGCATCCATTTTTGGGGCATTCAATGGGTAGAAACTCTGCTCCAGCATTTTCTGAAAAAACAGCTGCAAACATTGATGTTGAAGTGCGTGATATTATTGATCGTAATTATGCTCGTGCTTATCGCTTGTTAACTGATAATGTTGATATACTACATTCAATGGCTGATGCATTAATGAAATATGAAACTTTAGATGCGGCGCAAGTTGATGATTTAATGGATCGTCAAGAAGTACGTGAACCTGGTGATTGGACTGTAAGTTTGGGAGAAAAAAAGAAAAATAATCAGGATAAAACAAAAGGTGAAACCAAAGCATCGGAAGATACTGAAACTGAAAAACCAGCTAAGCCTAATAAAGATTTAGGTGATCCTATACCTCAGGGTGATTAAGTCACCTTTCAAAAAAATAAGTCTATTTAATAATATAATCATAAAGTTAAACTTTCCATTCTACAAAAATTCCATGCCTGATTTTCGTAAGCAATGCTTGTAAAAGCTTGATATAGTATGTCTAATACTAGCTAAAATAGAGAAAATAAAATGATTGCTGAACAGAAGAAACAACGATACTATCAGGCATTGATTGAAAAAAATGCCAAATATGATGGACTTTTTTATGTAGGCGTAAAAACAACCGGTATTTTTTGCCATGCTTCATGCCCTGCTAAAAAGCCCAATTTTGAAAATTGTGAGTTTTTTGAAACAGCTAAAGAAGCCCTATTAGCTGCTTATAGACCTTGTCAACGCTGCAAGCCTTTATTACCACCGCACCAGATGTCTTCTGTTATTAAGAAACTGATTGAAGTTGTAGAAAAAGATCCGACTAAGCGTTGGAAAGATGAAGATTTCAGAGCAATTGGTGTTGATGAGTCAACAGCAAGGAGGCAGTTTAAAAAACGATTTAATATGACTTTTATAGAGTATGCTAGATCAAGAAGAATGGGTTTGGCAATGAAGCAAATTAAATTAGGTGCTTCTGTGATAGATTCACAGTTAGAGGCAGGTTATGACTCAGCCAGTGGCTTTTGTGATGCATTTTCAAAAATTATGGGTACAGTGCCCAATCGAACAGATGGTAAAGTCTTATCAGCTAGCTGGATTGATTCACCCTTAGGGCCAATGATTGCAATTGCAGATAATGATTATCTGTATTTACTTGAATTTATTGAGCGCAGAGGCTTAGAAAGAGAAATTGAGCGATTGAGAAAACGCCTGAAACTGGGTGTTATACCAGGTAGTACGAAGATAATTGAACAAATTAAAAGTGAATTAATGGCTTATTTTTCAGCTAAATCATTCAAGTTTATAACGCCAATTTATTTATTGGGTTCTGAATTTCAGAAAAAAGTTTGGCATACGCTGCAAGAAATTCAACCAGGTAAAACATTATCTTATCTTGAAGTAGCCAAGGCCATAGATCACCCTAAGGCATTCCGTGCTGTTGCAAATGCCAATGGCGCCAATCAGCTGGCAATTATTATTCCCTGTCACCGTGTAATTAATGCAAATGGGGCATTAGGTGGCTATGGTGGTGGTATTTCTAGGAAGGATTGGTTATTGAAGCATGAGAAAAATAGACATACAAATGTTTAAGATTAAGCTTCATTAACTAAATATTGAAAATTTTGTATTGAGCTTAGATTAGTTAGGCTCTGATTTAGCCGTTTTTTATAAGCTATTTCTGAAATAATTTGAATGGTTTCGTTAAGCATAGGCGGTATCAGACCTTTTTTGATGGGGTCACTCCAACTAAGACCAGGCCCCTTTTGAATTTCAGTAAGCCAAGGTTGTAAGTTGCTATCAAGGATAAAGTCAGCACCATAGAGTCCAAAATAGCCTTCATTTAATAGGTTATTATTTAATTTATTTTTAGTTGCATTAAGGACATAGAATAATATTTGTTTGATTTTTGGTATGAGCATGCTTTGACTAAAGTTTTTCTCTTGCGTGATATTTTTTAAATAAAGATATTGATCTAATTCATCAAATGACCATTTTAAACGTTGGTTATTAATATTTTTATTATATTTTTTTTGTTGGTATATGTTAGTGATATGTATCAGCGGATTATCAAAGTTAGCTAATTGGAATGCCTCACTATTTAGCCGGACGGTGCCTTGAGAATAGACGAAAGCAACTAAAGGATTTAGGCTTGTAATTAACCAATATATTCTAATTTCAGATTTTCGGTTGTTTAATAGAAGAGGGTTTTTAATATAACGTTGAGCAATATATTGACATGGGGCTTGATTATCAAATTGAAGCTGATAAGGGTATTTAATATTAGAGAGTAACTGACTGAATTTACTAGTTTTTGGTACTATTTTAATGCCTCTTCCTTTAGATAAAGTATTTGGCTTTAATATCCAGATTGTATCATTTCTTGAGATTGTATCTAGGAAAGCATAAATTTCTCCTTTATCATAAAGGCAATAACTCTCTTGATAAAACTCTGAAATGCTTAAATCTGAACTAGTTACTGTATCGTATTGCTTTAAATTTTCAGTAAGTTTGCCCTTATTACTTAAATTAGTTTCATTTGGAAAATGATTAAGCCATTGGAATGACCTTAAATTATTGTAGTAAGCCTGATACCCTTTTCTAAGCCATAATATATTTGCACAATTTACATCTGGTGTAAGCATCATATTAGATGCTTTAAGTGCAGACCTAGCACAAGAAGACGCAGGATCTAAATAAATTTTAAACTTTTTTTGAATATCAGCCATTAGCTTGAGGTGTCCGCTAGTATTGTTATATAAATAATTATAGCGAACTCCATTGATATAAGCACAATCGTTAATAAAAATAGATTGAGTTATGCCGCGTTATAACAGTCTAAATTGATTTCTTTTTCACTTTTTGCAACAAGGGTTGTAACGGCAGCATCACCTGTAATATTTACAGCGGTTCTAACCATATCTAGAATACGATCGATACCTATAATTAATGCAATTCCTTCAACAGGAAGACCAACTTGAGTTAGTACTAAAGTTAAGGTAATTAGACCAACACTGGGTATGCCTGCAGTTCCTATAGAGCTTAATGTTGCAGTGGCAATAATAATTAAATAAGCACTTAGACTTAAATCAATATTATAAACATGTGCAATAAATACAGTAGCAACGCCTTGCATAATTGATGTACCATCCATGTTGATAGTTGCACCTAATGGCACAGTAAAGCCTGAAACGCGTTTATTTACACCCAAATGGTTTTCTACAGTTTCAAGAGTTACAGGGATTGTTGCATTACTGCTGGATGTTGAAAATGCAAATAATTGATTAGGGAGCATTTTTTTAAAAAATATAATTGGGTTTAAACGACCTAGTATGCCAAGTAGAAATGAGTTTGTAATAAATAAATGTACAAATAGCACGAATAGTACAGTAGCAAAATAGCCAAGTAAATGTAAGATTTTTTCAGGTTCAGTTGTAATTGCTAATTTAGCAATTAATGCAAATACACCGTAGGGGGTAAAACGTAGTACGATATGAACTAAGGACATAATAACAGCATTAATATCATCAAAAAAAGTTTTGATTCTTGAGCCTGCTTCTCCGCTTAGGCTAATTGATACTCCAAAAAGCAAAGAAAAAACAATAATTTGAAGCATGTTGCCTTGAGCTAAAGCAGCAATTGGGTTGGCGGTAAATAAACTTAGTAGTGTTTCCTTCATTGTGTTAGGAGCGCTAATTTCAATTGTTGATAAGTCAATTTGAAAATCGGCACCTTTACCTACTTGAAATAGACTTGCAAAAGTAATAGCGAAGGTAATAGCAACTGCTGTGGTTAATAAGTAAAGTAGTAGAGTTTTAATGCCAATACGACCAAGTGATTTAGGATCTGATAAATTACTCGCGCCACAGACAATTGATACAAATATTAGTGGAACAACCAACATTTTCATAAGCGTAATAAAGATCACACCCAGTGTATCAAGTAGGCCTTCAGTTAGGTAGGCATAAATCCATTGATTACTTGCAAAAGGGTGTAATGCTAGGCCAACTATTAAACCGAGAACAATACCAATTAGAATTTTTTTAGTTAAGCCTTTTTCTTGCTGCATCCACTAATATCTCCATTACTAGTTATACTACACTTGACTTTAGCATAAGAAAAATTCACTTGCACGGTTTATTACAGTCAGGCAAACTGGAGCAAAGTTTTAAATGATATTACAATTTTGGGATCAGAAGGAATGCTTGACTTTATTTCTCGATGGTATAAATCTCGCTTTGATTCAATGGAAACAGCAGTTTTTATCTTAGTTCTTGTTGTTGTTTTTTTATTTTTAAGCTTTTTTGGTGCAATATTAGCGCCATTATTAGCAGGTATCGTCATTGCCTTTATCTTAGATACGCCGGTTAAATTTTTACATCGTTATTTAAAAATTTCTCAAACGCTATCTGTCATTATTGTCTTTTTAGTATTTTTAGCATTTGTTTGTGCTATTTTCTTATTTTTAGTTCCAATGATTATTCATCAAGCGGTTGAGTTGGCAAGGTCTCTGCCTGATATTTATACATCATTTAAAACTCAACTTTATGCATTATCGGAGCGTTATCCACAATATCTATCAACCACACAAATAGATTCAATATTAAATGCAGGCGCTAATGTGCAAATGGCAAGGTTAGCAAGCTTTGGTAAAACGTTAGTGTCGTTGTCTATTTCTTCTTTACCGAGTGTTGTTTATTTATTGGTTTATGCCTTTTTAGTTCCTCTATCAGTATTTTTTTACTTAAAAGATAAGCAACAATTAATTCATTGGGTTACTGGCTTATTGCCGCAGCAAAGGGGCGCTGTAATTCAGGTTTGGGATGAGTTAAAGCCACAATTATCAAATTATGTAAAGGGTAAGTGTTTTGAACTTATTATTGTTGGTACGGTAACCTATATAGGATTTATCATTTTTGGTATGAATTATGCCTTGTTATTAGCAGTCGGTGTTGGTTTGTCGGTGATTATACCCTATGTGGGTATGGTAATTATCACGATACCCGTTGTTATTGTAGCAGTTATGCAGTTTGGTTTAAGTATGACTTTAGTGTATGTTTTATTGGTATATTTTATAATTCAAGCATTAGATGGCAATGTCTTAGTCCCTCTATTATTTTCAGAGGCTGTTAATTTGCACCCAATAGCAGTGATTGCTGCAGTATTATTTTTTGGTGGTATTTGGGGCTTTTGGGGATTGTTTTTTGCAATTCCGCTTGCATCATTAGTAAAAGCAACGGTTAATGTCTGCTTTGCCCATATTCAGCGGGCCAATCGTAAAAATAGGCAAGTAAGTGCATTAACAAGTGCTTAGTTTTATAATAAACCTTATTTAGGGCAGTTTAAGTTTATGTTAAAACCATTAATTAAAGAGCGTTCTGTCAATCAGAAAATATATCAAAATTTGTGCCGTTCAGGTATTCCGGAGTTATTATCAAAAATTATAGCTGCTCGTTTACCTGAAGGTTTTGATAAAGCTGAACAAGTTGCACAGCCTAAACTTTCATTTTTAGACAATCCATTTTTATTAGCGGATATGGACAAGGCAAGCCAGCGTTTAATCGAGGCGTTAGCCAATCAAGAAATTATTGGTATTGAGACAGATCATGATTGTGACGGACAAACTTCTCATGCAGTCATATTTGAGGCATTAACCAAATGGTTTGAGCATCCTAAAGAAAAGCTTCGCTCTTATATTGGCCATCGCATGGAAGAGGGTTATGGTTTGTCGGATGCATTAGCGAAGCGTATTCTAAATGATGCCATTAGACCCAGTTTGATTATTACTGCGGACAATGGTAGTACGGATGAGCCCAGAATCAGACTACTTAAATCACAAGGAATTGACGTTATTGTTACTGATCATCATGCTATTGCATTAGAGGGTATTCCTAAAAGTGCTATTGCAGTTTTGAATCCAACTCGGGATGATTGTAAGTTTCCTGACCCATTTATCGCAGGTTGTATGGTTGCTTGGTTATTAATGGCTGCGGTAAGAAAACGTTTAATTGAGCGTGGGGATATTGCGCAATCAGTTGATTTAAAAAGTGTGCTTGATTTTGTTGCTGTGGGAACGGTTGCTGATTGTGTTTCAATGGCTAAAAGTGTTAATAATCGTGCAGTTGTAAAAGCAGGATTAAGGCAAATTGCTGATTCAACGAGACCGTGTTGGCAAGCAATACGTCAAATATTTCCATATAAAATTAATGCGGAATACTTAGGGTTTACAGTTGGACCGTTATTAAATAGTGATGGCCGTTTATCTGATGCTTATTCTTCCGTAAGTTTTTTATTATCTGAATCTAAAGATGAAGCTATTTGTTGGGTTGATGAATTAAGTAAACAAAATCAAATGCGTAAAGCAATTCAAAAGAAAATGTTAGATCAAGCTCTTAATGATGCTAAGGCGCAACTTGATAAGGATAAGGCATCCATTTGCATTTATCTTGAAGATGGTCATGCAGGCGTGCATGGCATTGCCGCTAGTCGTATTAAAGATACGTTTGGACGGCCAGTTGTATTTTTTTCACCAAAGTTAAATGAGCCGGATATAATAACTGCTTCAGCGAGAAGTATTGAGGCAGTTCATCTAAAAGAGCTACTTGATCAAATTCATCAAATTAACCCTGATTTACTAATTAAATATGGCGGTCATAAAATGGCGGCTGGTTTAACCATAAAAAAAGCTGATTTAGATGCATTTGAGGCATTGTTTGAATCGTTGGTTCAAGCAAAAGTTGATTATCAAAGTTTAGGGCCTGAAATTTATACAGATGGAGTTATTGATGATGATAGATTAACACTTGAAACAATTGAACTTTTAAATCAAATTGAACCGTTTGGGCGAGAATTTGATGCGCCAGTATTTACATTAAAAGGAGAGCTTGTTTCTCATCGTTTTGTTGGCAAGACTTTGGAGCATCAGCAGTTATTGGTTCGTAGTCATTCTGGTAAAGAATATAAGGCAATTTGGTTTTTTGCTTCTCGTCATCCGCAATCATTTAAATTTCAAAAAGGTGACTATTTAGAGATGGCGTTTCGTTTGAATGAGGAAGAATTTAATAATCGGCGTTCTTTAGGCTTGATTGTTGAGTATTGTGATTATGTCTGACTCATGGAAACCATCAACAACAGTTGAAATGTTGCATTTTAGGGCACATGTAATCAAGAAAATAAGAATTTTTTTTGAGCATTTAGGTGTTTTAGAAGTTGAAACACCACTATTAATGCCTAACCCAGTAACAGATCCCTATATAGAAACTTTTAAAGTCGATACTTTGTATGGCCAAGGTTATTTACAAAGTTCACCAGAATATGCCATGAAGCGTTTATTAGCTGCAGGTAGTGGTAGTATTTATCAATTATCCAAGGCATTTAGAAACGAGGAAAAAAGTTCAAAACATAACTTTGAATTTAGTATGCTTGAATGGTATCGAGTTGGTATTGATCATCATCAGTTAATGGATGAAATTAAAAGTTTAATGCAAATGTTATTACCATCAATTCAATTTGAGATGGTGACATATGGTGAGATATTTGAAAAGTTTTTAGGGTTAAACCCACATGTGGAGAAACTTGAAGCTCTTCAAAACTTAGTTAAAGAGAAGGTTGGAGAAATACAAGGATTAGATTTAGTAACGCGCTATCATGCACTAGAATTATTATTTTCTTATTGTATTGAGCCATATTTAGAAAAAGATCTATTTTATTTTATTTATCACTATACAAAAGAGCAAAGTGCATTAGCTCGTGTTATTGAAACAGACGAAGGTAAAGTTGCAGCAAGGTTTGAGTGTTTTTATCAAGGGCTTGAGTTAGCGAATGGCTATTATGAATTAACAGATGAAATAGAGCAAAAAAAACGTTTTGATTCTGATCTGGAGATAAGGGAAAATGAAGCTAAAGTACTGGTTCCCATTGATCATAATTTGTTGGCTGCTTTAAAATCGGGTTTGCCTCGGTGTGCTGGTGTAGCATTAGGTTTGGATCGATTAATTATGGGGTTAAGTGATGCAGAATCAATTAGTCATGTGGTGAGTTTTTGTTGAAGATAAAATAAACCTCACTAATACTTATATTTATTGATTAACTAGCGTATAATTCAAGATCGATTTTCAAAAGCATTTGAAAAATGCAAATTTAATTAAAAAGAAAGTTGTGAAAATGATAGATATTCAATCAATTAGAAATGAGTTTCCAATATTAAATGAAACGATGCATGATAAGCCATTGTGTTTTTTAGACACAGCGGCTTCAGCGCAAAAACCACGTTGTGTCATTGATAAGATTAATGAAGTTTATACGAAGGGGTATGCGAATGTCCATCGTGGCGCTTACCAAATTAGTGATAAAGCTACAGATGCATTTGAGGCAACACGAAACACTGTGGCTGAGTTTATTTCTGCTAAGAGCCCTCGTCATATTGTCTTTACAAAAGGAACAACCGAAAGTATTAATCTTGTTGCGCAATCATTAAAACAGTTTTATTTTCAAGAAGGCGATGAAATTATTTTATCTGTGATGGAACATCACGCAAATATTGTTCCTTGGCAAATGATAGCAGAGGAAAAAGGGTTAATTATTAAAGTTATTCCTGTATTAGACGATGGTTCATTAGATTTGGATGCCTATCAAGCCTTGTTATCAGATAAAACAAAACTTGTTTCAATTACGCATATTTCCAATGTGTTAGGTACTATCAATCCAGTTGAAAAAATGATTGCCTTAGCAAAAAATTACAATGCTGCTGTATGTATCGATGGTGCTCAGGGTGTTATTCATGAGTTGGTTGATGTTCAAGCCTTAGGTTGTGATTTTTACACATTTTCAGCACATAAGCTTTATGGGCCAACGGGAGTAGGTGTGCTTTATGTTGCTGACTCATTTATTGAAAAAATGCCACCCTATCAAGGTGGTGGAAATATGATTGAAAGTGTTTCATTTGAAAAAACAACGTATGCCGAATTTCCACATAATTTTGAGGCAGGTACACCGAATATTGCAGGTGTTATTGCATTTAAAGAAGCATTAAATTTTGTTCGAGCTATTGGTTTAGATACGATCAAAGAACATGAAGCCAAGTTGCTAGAGGTTGCAACTAGACGGTTAAATGAAATTGAAGGCTTGAAAATACTTGGTACGCTAAAGAGTAAAGCAGCAGTATTAACGTTTGTTATCGATGGTATTCATGCAAATGATATTGGCATGTTGCTAGATACCTATGGTGTTGCTGTACGCACAGGTCACCACTGTGCACAACCGCTGTTAGTCTCATTTCAAGTACCATCCACCGTAAGAGCTTCATTTGGAGTGTATAATACTATTAAAGAAGTAAATTATTTTGCAGATAGTTTAGTAAAAATAACTAAAATGCTAAAAGTAAGCGTATAGAGGTGATAGAAATGTCTAGCGAAGTATTTGATCCAAAAAAACAATTAGTCACCTTAACTGTAAATGCCCAAGAACATTTCAGAGATTATATTAAAAATAAAGGTGGAGTTGGTGTTCGACTTGGGGTGAAAAAAATGGGCTGTTCAGGCTTAGGTTATGTGACAGAAGTAATTGATCAAGTGCCTGAAAACCATACCGTGCTAGAATTTGATGAAATTAGTGTATATGTAGATAATGATGCAATTTTATATCTATCTGGGCTGGTTGTGGACTTTGTCAAAAAGGAGATGGGGTTATCACAATTGGTATATCATAATCCAAATGAATCGGCACGATGTGGTTGTGGGGAAAGTTTTACCATAGCACCTAGTGATAGCAATCCTTATATTAAAGAAAATGATTAAATAGAATCTTAAAGGGTATTTAAATGAACTTTAAAGATGTAGCGATTGTCAGACGCGATGTTGAAGTTACGTTAATTCCTTATGGGCAGTCAATTACTCTGATGCCTGGGCAAGAAGTACTTGTAACACAAGCACTAGGCGGTAGTTATACGTTGAATGTTAATGGGAACTTAGTACGTCTTGAAGGCAAAGATGCCGATGCTATTGGCAAAGAAGTTGTCAAAATGCCGGTAGATGATAGTAATGTTAAACCAGGTGATCCGATTGATGAAGATTTAGTTTGGGCGCAACTAAGTACAGTTTATGATCCAGAGATACCAGTGAATATTGTTGATTTAGGCTTGATCTATGATTTGCATTATACACCATGCGAAGATGGCAATTATCATGTGGGGGTGCAGATGACTTTAACTGCACCTGGCTGTGGAATGGGGCCTGTATTAGTAGAAGATGTTGAAACACGTCTAAAGCAGATTCCAAACATTAATGCTGCGGATGTTGTATTGGTCTTTGACCCACCTTGGAACTCAGATATGATGTCAGAGGAAGCAAAACTTGAATTGGGATTATTTTAGATGCGCACAGTTGTTTATCCTGGAACTTTTGATCCTTTAACCTTAGGGCATTTAGATTTAATTGAACGTGCACTGAATTTGTTCGATGAAGTGATTGTAGCTATTTCAACCGGTACGGCTAAAGCACCACTTTTTTCGGTAGATGAACGTGTTAGAATGGTGCAAGCAGCTGTCATTGACTATAAAAATGTTGTTGTGAAACCATTTGATGGGTTGCTAGTTGACTTTTTTGAACAAGTAAATGCTAATGCTGTTTTAAGGGGGTTAAGAGCTGTTTCTGATTTTGAGTATGAATTTCAAATGGCGGCAATTAATCGTAAATTGAATTATCATGTTGAGACAATTTTTTTAACACCTGCTGAGAAATATACTTCTATTTCCTCGACAATGGTTAGAGAAGTCGCTAAAATCGACCCTCATCGTATTGCATCATTAGTCCCTGATGTGGTTATTGAAGCATTAAAAGATAAATTTAGATAGATATAAAATATACATTAAATTGAATATGAGTAAATAACTATGGCACTATTAATTACAGAAGAATGCATCAATTGTGATGTCTGTGAGCCTGAGTGCCCGAATGAGGCAATCTTTCAAGGTGAAGAAATTTATGAAATAGAACCTCAGAAATGTACGGAATGTGTTGGACATTTTAAAGCTTCTCAGTGTACTGAAGTTTGTCCTGTTGGCTGCATTATATTAGACCCTAATTTGCGGGAATCAAAAGAAGAATTAATAAAAAAATACCAGGCTTTAACAGGTAAAGCCTATAAAGAAGAATTAGAGCAGTAAGTTTTTATACTGGAAGTTAGTAAAATTATATTTTTATAACTATATGATGAATATTCATTTTCTAAAGAAAAGTATAAGTTATTTTACAATAGCCGTTTAATTAAACCTCTTAGAATAAAGGCAACCAGTCCTATAATAAATATACTAACACCAAGAAGGAAGAAAACTTTTAAATATTGGGTGTTAATGACAGTTAAGCTAGAGCCTTTAGGTGAAACTGTAAATGATGCAATAAACCCAACGAAAACAGCTGATACGCCGGTAACCATATTCCAAACACCCATCAATAAACCTTCTTTACCTTCCGGTGCAAGCTTTCCTGCCATAGCAATACCAATAGGTAGAATCATTAATTCGCCAGAAACAAAAAATACAAAAACTAATAACAGCCAAAAGACTGAGAAAGTTGAACCAATATGCGTGAATATTAATCCAGAAATAATAAGATAACCAATAGATGCAAAAACCAAGCCTAAAGAAAATTTAGTTGGAAAAGAGGGGTTTTTGCCTTTTTTCTCTAACCAAGGCCATAGTGAGCTATAGATTAAACCTAAAAATATACAATAAAAAGCATCTAGGGAAGTAATTTCACCTGCGGGTAGTTTAATTGAACCAATCATAAGGTCAATACTACTTTCAGCGAATATTGGTAGTAAGCCAAATTCAGAGTTAAAAATAACAAGATAAGCAAATCCAATAAAACATAAGCAAATATAAGCAATCAAGTGTTTAGATTTTTGTCTGTCTTTAATAAAAATACTCAAGTAGATAATATAAAGGAAAGCAAGCGTAACAACACCCCACATGATAATACTGTTAATAGTAATAAAATTTAATAAGAAAAAGCAGATTGGCACTAAAATGACTGAAATAATAATGATCATCATAATACTATGATGGTTACTTTTTCCTCGCACAAGAATTTTGCCAGAGATAAGCTCATTATGAGTGCGAATTTTTTTGCGTAATAAAAACATCAATAGAAAGCCAAAAAATAGAGGAATGATATAAAGAATTAGTCCTAGTTTTCCATAGTATTCAAACATAAATCCTGCAGATAGAGCAGATAATAAAAATCCAATATTAAATAATAGATAAAAAATGGTACTGCCTGACTCACGTTTTTTATGTTGCTTATGATATAACATTCCAACAAGCGACCAGATTGCAGGAGTACAAAAGGCATTACCTACAAGAAAAATAGATAACCCAAGTATTAAGAAAACAAACCCTGGCATTAATAAAGTTAACATGCCAACTGCGCTAAAACAAAGGCCAATCATTGCACCATTGCGAAAACCAAATTTATCACAGAAAAAACCACCCAATACGGGCATGCTAAAAGCTAGTGAATTAAAGGCAGCAAATAAATTAAATGCCTGATCCTTAGTCAGACCATATACCACTTCCAACATGACTAATAAGTACGACAGAAATACACCAAATGCGAAGGTAAACGTCATGTAAATTAGGGACAATATCCATAGGGATTTTGGTGTTTTATCATCAAGTGTGTTTATCGTCATGATGATTATTCTTCTATTATCTAAACATACCTATTATTATAGGTGACTTTTAGTTAACTTCATTTAAATTCCAATTATATGGCATAAAGTCAAATTGATTGTATTGTTTTAATTGGTTTTTAAGTTTGGAGTTAGCGTAGAATATAACAAACCTTAAGATGTCCTTTTTAGAATTTCCAAAATCAATACCATACCAATTAAAAATTTCAGATAAGTAAAGCTTATTGTTTTTAATTAAGACGCCTTTCTCAGAATTAATAAATTCACTAAAGGATTGATTTAACTGTTGATCAATTAACTTACCTTGATAGGCTTGTATTTGCAGATTAGGGCAACTTATCGATGCACAATTTACAGCAGCGTGGATGCGTGGGTCATTCCAAATTGCTCGAATAATGCCATGTTCAATATTATTTAAAGAGAGCTTTTTACCATCAACAGTTAATAGTTGCATATCCCATGGGCCAAATGAAAAAAAGCCATCAGTGATATCTTTAATCGATTTTACGGGGTAATGTTGAAGAATTAAATAGACGGTTTCCATATTGTATAAGTTAATCCAATAGGCAAGTTGTTCATTTCTATTATATTGATCTATTTGAATGTTTTCTAAGCGATTGATTGCTTCTGAAAGGGATTGCTTATCTTTATTTGTGACCTTTTTATAATTTATGAGCGTTTGATTTTTCTGACTAATTACATAGTGTTTAAGAAATTTTTGCCAAATAGGATAATTTATGCTCTTAGTGCTTAAAGGGTTAAATGCTATCCAATCATTAAGTAGCTCTTTTTTAGGTGCGCCAAAGCTTGTGTTGAACAAAAGAAAGCCTGCAAAAAATAGGATTAAAATAAGTTTAAATTTGCTTTTGTAGCAATTCATGAGTTTGTCCTTAAATCGTCTAAAGGTATTTTTTTATTCCATTTCACCTAATGTATTATTAATCAGATTGCAGATAAAAATAAAGATAAATTTTATGCTTGAAAAATGCAGGATTAGCCCTAATCTTTAATGTTTAGCAAAAGTTAAGTCTAAATTAAAGTGAGAATAATTGATATGTCAAAACATTCAGATAGCCATAAAAAGTCGCATCATCACGATCTCAATGAGATTGCAGATGAAAAGATCAGTCAAGCTGATGAAGTAATAGAGGATAAGCCAAAAAGTGAAACAAGTAAATTGGCGCAAAAAGTTGATGAGTTATACGCACAATTAGAAAGTTCAAAAAAGAAAGTCCATGAAGCTGAAGATAAGGCATTAAGATTACATGCTGAGATGGAAAATTTACGTAGACGAACGCAGCGTGATGTTGAACATGCACATAAATTTGCGTTAGAGAAATGCTTAAAAGAGTTAATTCCTGTAATCGACAGCATGGAACATGCTTGCGACGTTAAAAGTGATGATGAACAAGTTAAAGCTATGCGTGACGGTGTTCAATTAACAATGAAAATGCTTATTGATACATTGGCTAAATTTGGTGTTGAGCAAATTAATCCAGAAGGTGATCTATTTGATCCTGCATTACACGAAGCCATGTCAATGCAAGTTAATGACAGAGTTGAAGCTAATACCGTTATTGCGGTTCTACAAAAAGGATATCGCTTAAATGATCGTGTAATTCGCCCTGCACGTGTGATTGTATCAAAGCGTTCAGCTTAAAAAATAAGGTAAAATTCAAAAAAGTGATGAATTAGGACTTGAAAAAAACATATATGACACCATGTTTATAACGTTCGAAAAATTAATGAGAATATTAAATAACAAATAAAGTAAGAAAATTTAGGAGATATTCAATGGGTAAAATTATTGGAATCGATTTGGGGACGACTAACTCCTGCGTTGCTGTGATGGATGGTAAAACACCTCGCGTTTTAGAAAATGCAGAAGGGCATCGTACAACACCTTCAATCGTTGCATATACTGAAAGTGGTGAGATTTTAGTTGGTCAGCCTGCAAAACGTCAAGCTGTTACGAATGCAGCCAATACAATCTATGCTGTTAAACGTTTAATTGGGCGTCGCTTTGATGAAAAAGTCGTTCAAGATGAAATTGTTAAAAAAGTTCCTTATCAAGTGATTGCAGCAGATAATGGTGATGCTTGGGTTGAGGTAATGAGTAAAAAATTGGCGCCGCCACAAGTATCAGCTGAAATATTACGTAAAATGAAAAAAACAGCTGAGGATTTTCTTGGTGAAGAAGTAAATGAAGCTGTTATTACTGTGCCAGCTTATTTCAATGATGCACAGCGTCAAGCAACCAAAGATGCTGGTAAAATCGCAGGCCTTGATGTTAAACGTATTATTAATGAGCCAACAGCAGCTGCACTAGCTTATGGTATGGATAAGAAAAAAGGTGATCAAACGATTGCTGTTTATGACTTAGGTGGTGGTACGTTTGATATCTCTATTATTGAGATTGCTAATGTTGATGGTGATAGCCAAATTGAAGTATTAGCTACTAATGGTGATACTTTCTTAGGTGGTGAAGATTTTGATGTTGCTTTGATGAATTATTTAATTGATGAATTCAAAAAAGAACAGGGTATTGATCTACACAATGATCCATTGGCTATTCAACGATTACGTGAAGCAGCTGAAAAAGCTAAAATTGAGTTATCATCGGCACAACAAACTGACGTTAATTTGCCTTATATTACAGCAGATGCATCAGGTCCTAAGCATTTAAATATTAAAGTGACACGTGCAAAATTCGAATCGTTAGTAGAAAATTTGGTTAAACGTACGTTAGAACCATGCAAAAAAGCGATTAGCGATGCAGGCTTATCTGTTTCTGATATTTCTGATGTTATTTTAGTTGGTGGTCAGACACGTATGCCTAAAGTCCAAGAAACTGTAAAAGACCTGTTTGCTAAAGAACCTCGTCGTGATGTTAACCCTGATGAAGCAGTTGCATTAGGTGCTGCAATTCAAGGTGGTGTGTTAGCTGGTGATGTTAAAGATGTTTTATTATTAGATGTTAATCCGCTGTCACTAGGTATTGAAACACTTGGTGGTGTTATGACTAAATTAATTGAGCGTAATACAACAATTCCAACGCGTAAGGCACAGGTTTTCTCTACAGCAGAAGATAATCAAAGTGCGGTTACTATTCATGTTCTTCAAGGTGAACGTGAGATGGCATCGGCAAATAAATCGTTAGGACGCTTTGACTTAACAGGTATTCCGCCATCACCTCGTGGTATGCCACAAATTGAGGTAACTTTTGATATTGATGCTAATGGTATCCTAAATGTATCAGCAAAAGATAAAGCATCTGGTAAAGAGCAATCTATTGTTATTCGTGCCTCTAGTGGTTTATCTGACGATGAAGTCGATAAAATGGTCAAAGATGCTGAAGCTAATGCAGAGAGTGATCGTAAGTTCCATGAGCTAACTCAAGCACGTAATCAGGCTGATGCGTTAGTACATAGTACAAAAAAATCGCTTGAAGAATTAGGTGATAAAGTACCACAAGAAGATAAGAGCAAAATTGAAGCGGCATCAAAAGATCTTGAAGAAGCCATTAAAGGTAATGATAAAGATGCAATTGAGGAAAAATCTAAAACGTTAACAGAAGCTTCAGCTGCATTGATGACATTAATGCAACAACAGGCTGCTGAGGCTCAGCAACAGGCTCAACAAGGTACTGCTTCTGAAGATTCTAGTTCTGCTGGAGAAAGCACTAAATCTGATGATCAGTCTAAAAATGATGATGTTGTTGATGCTGAGTTTGAAGAAGTTAAGGATGATAAATAATATATAAACTACTTCATCTTTAGTATTATTCACAATTGATACTTGAAAATGCGGGATTTGCCCGCATTTTTTGTATTAGAAGATTTATGATTAGTTTAGGGTTTTACGATGACAACAAGAGATTATTATGAAGTATTAGGTGTTTCAAAGGGTGCTAGTGAGGCTGAAATTAAAAAGTCATTTCGTCGTCTTGCAATGAAATATCATCCAGATCGAAATAAAGAGAACCTAAAAGAAGCTGAGGGTAAGTTTAAGGAAGCCAAGGAAGCATATGAGATTTTAAGTGATCCACAGAAGCGTTCTGCATATGATCAGTTTGGGCATGCTGGTGTCGATCCTAACCAGGGTGCTGGTGGGTTTGGTGGATTCTCCAGTGGAAACTTTGATGATATTTTTGGTGATATTTTTGGTGATATTTTTGGTGGTGGTCGATCTCGTGGTAGAGCAGGAACACGCCAAGCACAGCCAGGGAATGACTTACGTTATACACTAGATATTACTTTGGAAGAAGCCGTCCATGGTACAAGTAAGAAAATACGTATACCAACGATTGTTTCTTGTAAGCGTTGTCATGGTAGTGGTTCTAAAAGTGATAGCGCTATGACTAGTTGTAGCACTTGTGGAGGTGCCGGTGCAGTTAGAATGTCACAAGGAATATTTTCAGTACAACAAACATGTCCTAGCTGTCATGGTCGAGGTCAAGTGATTAAAGATCCTTGTAATAGTTGTCATGGCCAAGGTAGAGTTCAGGATACAAAAACATTATCAGTGAAGATTCCAAGTGGTGTTGATACTGGAGATAGAATTAGATTAACTGGTGAAGGTGAAGCTGGAGAGAAAGGTGCGCCAAATGGTGACCTATATGTACAAGTGCGTGTAAAAGAACATGCAATATTTAAACGAGAGGGAAATGACCTTTACTGTGATGTTCCAGTTGATATGGTCATGGCTGCAATTGGAGGCTCGATAGAAGTACCGACGATAGATGGTCGCGTAACTTTGAAAGTACCTGCTGAGTCACAGAATGGTAAGTTATTCCGTTTGCGTGGGAAAGGTGTAAAGCCTTTGCGTGGCGGCTCAATGGGTGATTTACTTTGTCGTATCAATGTTGAAATTCCAGTAAACTTGAATCATGAACAAAAAGATTTATTACAGCAACTATCCGAGTCACTTAAAGATGGTAAGCATAAGCATTCACCGAAATCAAAAAGTTGGTTTGATAGTGTAAAATCATTTTTTGAAGATATAAGAAAGTAAAAAGCTTTGTTTATTATCTAGTAAGGAACTAAACTAGTTAGTACTAAGTTTAACTAGTTTGGTTAAAATTATTTATGGAATACTTCAAGAAATTATTATTTATTGCCACTTCAGATGAAGAAGCTCAGCCGCTAATTAGCTTGTTTAAAATGGTTCCATTGGAGGATGATATCGATCCTGGTTTACCAGCTAAGTGGTATGTTGCGATACAAGCTAAGGTAAAACTATATCTTTTAATCTCTGGAGAGATAAAGCGATATGGTATCACGCGTTGTGGAACATTAAATTCATCATTACTAGCGTGGGAAGGTATTCGAACAATTGATCCTGATTATGTTATTAGTTGTGGGTTCGCAACAGGTCTTGCCCATCATGCTGATACAGGTGATTTATATTTATGTAATCATGCTCAATATTATGACCGTCAATTTGATTGTGATGAAATTGATACGAATTATGGGATGACAGAATATGCACTAGGAAATTATTCATGTGTTGTGCCTGCAGGCGTTAACTTTGATTATAAATTGGGGATAATTGCTTCAGGGAATAACTGTCATGTATCTCAAGAAGTTATGGAGTCATTTGAGAATAATAGAGTTAGTTTGATTGATATGTCTACCGCTGCTATTGCGGAGATTTGTGAGTTAAAACATAAGCCTTTAATCGTTTTAAAAGGTGTACATCAGCTAGTCACAGAAAATGATCAAGAGGCTGTATTATCACAAGATGAAGTTGTTGAATTGGAAGCTAGAATTAAAGTTGCTCTAGAAGAAATTGTTAATTGGGCAATGACGAAACTTATTCCACCAGTTAAGAAAAAGACCCAAGATGCTAAATATTTCAAAGCTTTCAGTTTTCGTAGATTCAAAAAAAATCCTAAATAATATTTCTTTAGATTTACACCAGGGTGAAACATTGGCTGTTATTGGAGCCAATGGCTCTGGTAAATCAACATTACTTAAAGCAATCTTATCTTTTTATCCAGTAATTGGTGAAATTAAATTTGCAGGTAAACAGATAAAAACATTATCATCACTAAACCGAGCTCGCATAATTGCCTATCTTTCACAAGATACGATGATGTCATTTAATTTATTAGCTAAGGAAGTGATAGAGTTAGGCATATACCCGTATCGTAACGTGTTTTCTAAGAAAAAAAAGTTACAGGCCATAGATGAAGTTATGCATTTAACAGAGGTCTATCAGCTGAAAAATCAAGAGTATTTTTCATTATCAGGAGGTGAAAAACAGCGTGTACAACTAGCACGTGTATTACTTCAGCTAAATTTATTTGATGATAATCAAGCAAAACTATTGTTATTAGATGAACATGTCAATCATCTCGATTTATCTCATCAGCATTCAATGCTAGCGTTAATCAATAGATTTACAAAAATGTATAACTTGACAGTTGTTATGGTATTACATGACCTGAATTTAGTTATGCGTTATGCAGATCAGGTTGCTGTAATTGATAAGGGTGAACTATATAATCTGGGGAAATCGCAAGATGTTATTGATGAAAAAATGATTAAAGCTATTTACAATATGAAATTTTTGCATTTTCCCGAATTGAATCAAGGACTTATTTTTCCTTAATGGTTTTGTTTTCGATGGAATATTGCGCTAATGAATAATATAACAGAAGTAACTGCAGAATAAGCGATAACAATAATAACTAGCCAGTATAAACTGTGATGGCTATGAACCCAGATAATTGAAGCAATTGCTGAGCCTAAAGCTGCCCATAACCATCGATAGGATGCTAAAATTCCAGAAGCTTTACCTGATTGTTGCACAGGGACACTACGCAGGGCAAGAACATTGGCAAATGGGCTGATTAGTCCACAACCAAAGCCTAAGAGACTAAAGCTAATACAATAAATATAAAACGGCAGGCTATAGAGTGAAAAAACACCAAAAAGTACATATCCAAGTATGTTGAAGCAAATACCAACAAAGGCAACACCTTCAGCACTTTTGTGCTTTAACCAGATGGCAACAATAATTGGAGCAAGTACGATCATAGTAGTAAAGCTCATTATAGATAGCCCAATTAAAGGCAAATTATGATTCGTAACAACACCAAGCCAAATTGAAGCGGAAACAAGCCAAGTTGACATAACCAAATAATTATAACCACTTAAAAAACAACCCGTAAATAAAGAAAAAGGAATATACCTTTTAATCTTTAATCTGTGTTTTGTTACATCAAATAACTCAATAACCGTTAATCCAACAAAAATAATAGCCAATATATGATAAAATCTAAAGCTCCAGAATCGAGCCATAAGAATTAATAATAAAATAAATAGGCCCATCCAAATGATGAATAAAAGAAAGCGTATCATAGTGATAAAAGAAAATGTTAGCTTAGTTTTTTGTTCAGACTTTTCTAAATACTTTAAAACTAAATAACCAATAAGAACTGACATTGGAATGTTAACAATAAATATAAATTGCCAACTAATATATTTGACAATAAAGGCACTTATAACAGGGGAAATTACAGCGCCTAGTGCGGCAAGCGATGTCCAGTAAGCTAATATTTTAACTTTGGCTCGGCCATCGTAAAGGCTATTGATCAAAGCTAAGCTACTAACAAATTTAAAGCACACACTTAAACCCATTACTGCTCTTAGAAGTACCATGACAAGTAAGCTAGTTGTAAGTGCAATTCCTAGGGAAGTTAATCCGAATAGAGTAATCCCTGTTAAAAGAATATATTTTGGGCTAATTCGGTCACATAATATGCCCATTGGTATAAAAAAAATGGCCATTGTAAAGGCATAAACTGAGAAAACCAATTGTATGATATCAACTGGAGTGTTAAAAAACACAGAAAAATTTTCTAAGAGCATACCAACTGCAATTAAGTCAAAGGTGATTAGAAAACCGGGTATACCGAAGATAATAAGGTGTTTAATATTAATTTTATCTTGTTGGTTATCCATGCAGTATTCCCAAAGGCTATATTACTAATTTTATATTTTACTCAATTTGCATAGTTAAGTTTAGTTTTTAATTGATTAATTATCGAAGTTATCTTTCATAAAAAGATGATTCAAGTGTGGTATGGATTGGCTTTAATAGATATTGTAATATAGTTTTCTGGTCAGTAATAACATCCGCTTCGACTGTCATACCTGCTTTAAGCTTATTATCTGGATGATTAACATTTTGAGAATCTAAAGCAACAATGCCTTTATAGTAAGCATTGCCTTTTTCATCTTTAAAACTTGTGGCAGAAATAGCAGCTAGTGTTCCAGTAATACTACCATAACGTGCATAGTCATATGCCATAATTTTCACAATAACATGATCCTTAACATGAATGTGACCGATATCTTTGGGTTGAATTTTTATTTCAGCTTGAAGTGTTTGATCTTGGGGAACAATGGTAAAAACTTCACCACCTTGAGGTACAACTTGACCTACGGTTACTTCAAGTCCTTTGACAATGCCTGATATAGGGGCTTTGATTGTGGTGCGCTCTACTTTATCTTGCAGTCTTTCAAGTTTATATATTACTTCGTTTAATTCACTGCGAATTTCATCTAATTGTTTTGAAGCTTCTTGATGAAGACCTGTCTCAGTGCTATCTTTAGACTGCATTAATTCGATTAACTTTTGCTTTGCTTGCTTAAGTTGTTGTTTGAGCGATGCAAGCTCACTATTTCCAGTGTTTCTTGTCCTTAAAGCCTGCAGATATTCGCGTTTAGATACATAACCATCAGCTGCAAGTTCCTCATACATAGCAACTTCTTGATTTAATAACTCTAAGTTTTCCTCTGTTGCTTTAATTTGGTCAGTTAACCTTATAATTTCTTCCTGTTGAGAGTTAACCTGAGTTTGTAGAATTGATAGTTGGTCTTTACGTGCTTCATTTTGTATAGACAATAATTGATTTTCTTGATTTAACAAAGCCAACTCATCAATATTGTGCATATGAGACTTGGTTTCAAGACTTTCTTCTTTATTGATGAAAGCTTCTAACCGTCTAGCATCAATGCTTAATGATGTTTGCTTTGATTTTAATTGTTTTAACTCAGCTTCATAAGCAGTTGAACTTAATTGAAGAATTGATTGGCCTTTTATGACCGTTGTATCGTTTTCTACAAGAATGTTTTCGACAATTCCGCCTTCTAAATGCTGGACAATTTTTACACGTCCAATAGGGATTAATTCACCTTGCGTAACAGATTTTTCATCTACTTTAGCAAGTGAGGCCCAAATTAATAATGCGATAATAATACTGCAAATGCAAAAGCAGGTTAAGACAAGGTATTTCCGTGATTGAAATTCTTCGAGGATAATATGCTTAGGCAGATACCAAACTTGTCGCTGCTCGGTTATTTGTTTTTCAAGTAACTGCTTAATATTTTTTTTTGTCATTTTTTTAACCCTTGAAGAATTAGTTTAATCATATCTTCAGATTTACCACCTGCAACCATTTTCCCCTGATCTAAGATCATTACTTGGTCAGTTATTCTTAGGTGGGATGGTCTTTGTGAAATTAAAATAACAGTGACTTTATTTTTTAAATTTTTTAGTAGGTTGATAAATAGTTCATCATTATGGATATCCAGAGCATCAGAGGCGTCATTGATTAATATTATTTTTGAGTTTTTCAATAGAGCTCTAGCAATATTAAGACGCTGTAAAAAACTACCAGAAAGGACTTGATTATGATCTTTTATTTGAGTTTTAAGGCCTCTCTCTAGTGTGTTAATTTCTTCTTTGAGTCCAACTTGCGAGAGTACTTGCCAGATTTGATCCTCACTGGCTGTAGGGTGAACTAAGCGTAGGTTTTGTTCAATCGTTCCATAAAATAACATTGTTTTTTGAGGAATATAACTAATTGTTTGGCGTAATTCATCTGAATCTATCTGTTCTATATTGCAACCATCAAGTAAAATCTTGCCACTTTGAATTGGGTATAATTTTAATATAGCCTTAAGTAATGTTGATTTTCCAGAACCACTTTTGCCTGTGATGCCTAACATTTTACCAGGTGGAATCTCAGCAGATATATTTAATAATGCACTTTCAGACTGGCCAGGGTAACGCAAGCTAATATTGCTTAGGGTAATACGTCCTTTAATATGATTTAATTTAGATAAATAGATAGACTGTGATTTTTCTGGCGGTATTCTCATTAAGTTATTAATTTGATGAAAGCTTAATTTAATTTGATCAAGCTTAGCAAAAGTTACAAAAAGTGATTTTAGAGGAATAATAATTCGCCAAACTAAAATCATGCTTGCAATCATTCCACCTATAGAAATGGATTGAGAAAGAATTAGAAATGCACCAAAGGTTAATACGCCTAAAGCTGATAAAATCATAATTGCATCTGAAATTGTCATAACAACGTTATCTATATTTGACATTTTATATTGTACCTGTGCGCGTTCAGCACAGAGTGATTTAAAGCGGTTAAACCATAACGTTTGAGCAGAACTATACTTTATCGTCTTAAGGTTAGTTAATGCTTCTAGGAGAAATTGATGATATTGAGCAGTAGAGGTTGCTGTTTGTACCAAAGTTCTACGTACAATAGGGCGCATAATTAAAATAAAGATACCAAAAACAAATAATGTGATGATTGGTATTATTACCATATACCCTGCAAGGGCAGCAATCGTAATGATAAAGATAATAACAAAAGGTAAATCTAGAAATAAAACCATTAATTGACCGGTAAAAAACTCTCTGACCATATCAAAATCTTTAATGCGTGATATTTGCCCTCCAATATTACCCGATTCGGTGTAGCGTGCAGGTAAAAATAAGATACGTTTGATAATGGCATTACCGACATATAAATCAAGCTTTGCACCGATATAAGCCAATAATTTTGCACGTATTAACTGCAAGGCAAACATTCCGATGAATGCAATAATAACGCCAATAACAAAGGCTATCAACATTTGATAAGAGGCTGTTGAAATAACAAGATCATAAACTGACATGACAAAAAAGGGTGTAGTCAAAACTAAGAGGTTCAGCATTAATCCAATTACAAATACTTGTACAAATAGACCTTTAAATCTTTTTAATAAGATGGATAGCCAGTTGGTATCTGAAGCTCTAACTGATATATCTGTTTCTTCTTTAAGTTCCTCAAAAATGTAGATTCTGCCTGCCTCATCAGACTCAAGTATTAGCTCTTTATTTTCAGATGGGCTAAAAACTAACCAACCTGTTAGCGTTTTTTCTTTTAGGAGATAAACTTTTTGAGAATCATCACTAATATACACACAAGGGTTAAAACGTGCATCGAGATATTGAATGGTTGCTTTGAATGTCTTAGCTTGAAAGCCCAGCAAACGCATAATACGTAGGAATCCAGATAAGTTTAAAGTTGGATAAAGATGCGGTAAAGTTTGTGCTAATTGATGGTCAGTGCCATGCCAATTTAGTGCTTTAAGCAGTGGTCGCAAGGTGCGTAAAAATAGACTATCAGTATTAAATACAGATGAAAATAAAGCATCTGTTGTTTCTTGGTTAAGGGCACCTGATGGGTTATAGCTCATTTTCGAAGACCTCACTGAGTTGGTGGTCTTTGATTTCTATTTTTCTATTAGCAAGCTTTAAGTAGGAGGGTCTATGCGTGATCATAACTATTGTAGCTTTGTCTTTATAAGTGGATAGTAGTTGTTGGCATTTATGATCTGATGTTAAATCTAATGTAGTGTTAGCTTCATCAAATAAAATAATTTTAGGGCCATTAATAAGGCCTCGAATAATTGTGATTAATTGGTTGACACCAGAAGGCAGTAAATCAATGACTGAATTGCCTAGTTCAGTATCAAATCCTTTTGGCAGACTATTTATTATATTATCTAGTCCTAGTTGTTCTGCCAGCGATAATGCCTGTTGTTCATATTCGCTGCAGAACATTGTCATATTTTCAAGAACACTACCAGAGAAAATAACCGAAGACTGAGGCAAATAGGCAATATTTTTAGCCAAAGATTCAGGATCATAGCTATCGATTGGTTGATTATCTAAAAAAACACTGCCAGATGTAGGTCGAATTAAGCCTGCTAAAATTGATAACAGGGTACTTTTTCCAGAGAGGTTTGAACCTGTAATAGCGATGATGTCATTTGGTTTTATTTCAAGTGAAACATGATCAAATAATAGTTTGTTTTCTATTTTAACATAAACGTTATCCAGCTTTAAATTACCTAAAATCTCTTGATTATTTACCGTAATATCATCTGCAATAGCTGGTTTTAACGCATTTAATTCATCAATTGACTGTTCAGCTTGCTTGATTGTGCCTAAGCGATGCCATACGCTGATCGATCGACCTACAGGTTGAAGCACTCTTGAAGATAGTAATGTGCAGGCGGCGAGCCCACCAACGGTAAGACTACCATTAATAACTGAAATTGCACCAAATGCAACAACTAAAACAACAGTAAATTGTGATAGTGTCGTGGTATTATTTTGTAGATCAGCATTGACTAGGCTAAGTTCGTAATTTACTTCAGAGGTTTTATCTTGTAGTCGTTCATACCGTCTGAGCATAAAAGATTCAAGTGCAAGTGATTTAACGGTATGAATATTTTTGAAAATTTCAACTAAAAAGTTCATTCTACGATTATTACTATTATGCTTTTCTTCAATGCCATCTTGTAACGAGCCAGCATTTCTTAATACCAACAGAATTAAGAGCGCTAATGTACAGATGGGCACTAAGATAAGAGGGCCTGAAATATAATAAATTAACCACAAAAAAATGAATATAAAAGGTGTGTCTAAAACACTTGTAAGTACCTGCCCACCATAGAAGCTTTTCATGTCATTAATTGCTCTAATTCGCTCTAGATGAACGCCAATGCCACAGGTTTCAAAGTCAGTTAAATCACAGTGAAGGATTTTTTTAAACAGCTTGGTATTTGTTTTATAATCAAAACATGCATCGGTCCAAGAAATAATAAGCCCTCTAGCAATCTTTAGAAACGATTCAGCTAGAACAGCGCCAATTACAATTAAAGCAAGAAGAAATAATGTAGTGGTAGACTGGTTTGGGATTATTCGATCGTATACCTGTAACAGAACTAATGGGAAAGCCAGTGCTAGTATATTAATAACTAATGATGGCAGGACTAGGCCTCCAATAATAGATTTTTTATCGTACCATAATTTTATATGGGCATAAAGATGCCTTATAAATGTTGCAAGTATCTTATTATGCTTCATATCATATGTTCATAATATTCTTTTAAATAATATTAAGTTTAGATTGCTCATATAATATTGTCCAATTTGGTAGTTTTTCATACCGATTTTAGCATGTATTATACAGTCTTTAAAGCAAGATTTAATGAGAATAATTTACTGATTTTTAAGAGTTAATATTGTTTCTTTATGAAAATTTAGGAAATCCAAACAATTTTTTCAATTTCATCAAAGCTTAGTTCTTCACCTGAGTTAAGTACAATACTGCCTGTAGCAGAAGAATCAAAAACAACAGAATTAGTTTCAACATCGACTGTAAACTGGGCTTCATTGGTGACTGTTAAAGTCCAGTCACCAGAATTGGGTGCCGATTCAACACCATGAAGTTCAATCGTATCTGTCCAGTTGCCACTGCCACCATGAAAACTATCATCATCATCACCTGCTTGATATATATAGGTATCTTCACCACCAAGGCCAAATACAATATCATCTCCAGAACCCCCAATAATAATATTGTCATTATCATCACCAGTGATTGTATCATCTTTGGATGAACCAATAACATTTTCTATATTTAGAATGGTATCACCTTTAGCATCGCCTTTAGAGCCACTTCCAGTACTTAAATCAACAGTTATACCTTTAGATGAATCTTCATAACTTAGAGTATCTATACCAGCACCACCATCAATTGTATCTTTACCAGAACCACCAATAATATAGTCATCCCCTGTGCCGCCTAAAATAATATCACCTTTACCCCCACCATCAATATAATCATCGCCAGAGCCACCATCAATTGTATCTTTACCAGAGCCACCATAGATTATATCATCATCATTGTCGCCGTAGATAAGGTCATCACCACCATCGCCATAAATGGTATCTTCACCAGAGCCGCCCTCAATAACGTCACTACCAGAGCCACCTTCAATAGAATCATTACTGTCTAGACCAAAAATTGTATCATCACCGCCTCTACCATCGATAATATCATCATTAGCTGTCCCCATTAATACATCTGCTGAATTAGTTCCTTCAATTGGTATAGGAGCAGTTACTGTTACGGTGACTGTTGAAGTAGATTGAGCCCCTGACTCATCTCCAATTACATAACGAATTACAACATCTTGAGATTCACCTTCTTGTAGATAATTAAAATCATCACCAGGATCAAATAAAATTGCACCATTAACAATAGAAACCGTTGCACTTTCTCCGCTATCACCATCATCATCATCATTATCACCACCACCTAAATCATCGATAGTAGCTGAAATAATACTTAAAGAATCATTTATGTCAGGATCTGTATCATTGGCTAATACGTCGATTGTAATAGTTGATGTATTAGTAGTTGTAGCAGTATCAGCAACAGCGATCGGCGCATCATTGGTACCGGTAACGGTAATGGTAACGGTTGATGAATCAGAGCCACCATTACCATCTTCAATGGTATAGTTAACGGTAATATCGCGTGATTCACCGACGGCTAAATCATCAA
>JAKJJU010000079.1 GCA_021713295.1 Thiotrichales bacterium 19S3-11 | reverse complement strand
TTATTGCTAAATCGCTAGCTAGAGCAATTAATTCTTCAGAATATATCTGTAACATTATCAAAGCTACATTTAAACCTGAAATATCAATTAGTCAAAGAATGGCTCTGGTAGGTGTCATGTAGTGTGATATTAAATAGATACTAATAATTTATAAAACAATTAAGTACGTCTATTTTACGGTCAAAATAAGATTTATCTTATCTAACTTAAAATAATATCCGTTATTTTAAATAACCTTTCTTAGATTAGGCTTTTCCGTTAAAATAAGGGGAATTAAATAGTATCGATACTTAGGTAGAATAAATGAACTTAGACGTTTCTAAAAAAGTAAAAACACGCTTTGCACCTTCACCAACTGGTTATTTACATATTGGGGGGGCTCGTACAGCGCTATTCTCTTGGCTGTATGCAAAACATAATCAGGGTGAGTTTTTATTAAGAATTGAAGATACAGATCTTGAGCGTTCAACGAAAGAAGCAGTTGATGCCATTTTAGAGGGAATGAATTGGTTAGGTTTAAAGTCAGATGAGGCAATTATTTATCAAACAAAACGCTTTGATCGTTATAAAGTCTTAATTCAAAAATTACTCGATGAAGAAAAAGCCTATCGTTGTTATTGTTCAAAAGAGCGTTTAGATAAGTTACGTGAAAGCCAAATGCAGAAGAAGGAAAAACCGCGCTATGATGGCAAATGTTGTCATTTATCAGATAAAGATCAAGACGTATCAAAGCCGCATGTCATTCGTTTTAAAAACCCACAAGATGGCGTTGTTAGTTGGGATGATGCTGTGAAAGGTAATATTACAATTGCTAATAAAGAGTTAGATGATTTAATTATTGCACGTACTGATGGTTCACCAACCTATAATTTTTGTGTAGTTGTTGATGATATGGATATGGGGATTACGCATGTAACAAGAGGGGACGATCATATTAACAACACACCAAGACAAATTAATTTATACTATGCATTAAAAGCAGATGTCCCTGTGTTTGCGCATATTCCAATGATTTTAGGTGAAGATGGCAAAAAACTTTCGAAACGTCATGGTGCTGTTAGTGTGATGCAGTATCGTGATATGGGATATCTTGCACAGGCTGTGCGAAATTATTTGGTGCGACTAGGGTGGTCTCATGGCGATCAGGAAATCTTTTCAGATAAAGAAATGATAGAATATTTTGATTTAAATGAAGTGAATCAATCAGCATCAGCATTTAATTTTGAAAAGTTAAATTGGATAAATCAGCATTATATGAAAACATTACCTGCATCTGAGGTGGCTAAAGAATTATTATGGCATTTTAATGATCAGGGAATTAATCCTGCAAATGGACCTGATTTAGAAAAGTTAATTTCCGTTATGGTTGAAAAAGTAAAAACATTAAAGGAAATGGCAGAGACTAGTCGTTATTTTTATGAGGATTTTAATGACTATGATCAAAATGCATTTAAGAAGCATCTTCGCCCAGTGGCACAAGAGCCGTTAACGGAATTAGTACGTGCATTTGAAGCATTGGATGATCATTTTTGGCAGGATGAAACTAAACTACACCAAGTGGTCGTTAATACGGCTGAAAAACTTCAATTAGGCATGGGGAAAGTTGGTATGCCATTAAGGGTTGCAATTACAGGTTCAGGTGCGTCACCTGATATTGGGATTACGTTGAAATTTTTAGGGAAGCAACGGGTAATTGAGCGAATATCAAACGCATTAGAAAAAATTCATCAAAGAGCACAACAAAACGCTTGACCTTCAATGAGCAAGCCCCTATAATTCGCTCGTGCCTTCGGGGCTATAGCTCAGCTGGGAGAGCGCTTGCATGGCATGCAAGAGGTCAGCGGTTCGATCCCGCTTAGCTCCACCATAGAAGCTATGAGTTAAGAAGGCAAAGACACAAATTTGTGTCCCCATCGTCTAGAGGCCTAGGACACCGCCCTTTCACGGCGGTAACAGGGGTTCGAATCCCCTTGGGGACGCCATATTTGTTGTGACATGTTAGTAAGTTCTTTAGGTCCCCATCGTCTAGAGGCCTAGGACACCGCCCTTTCACGGCGGTAACAGGGGTTCGAATCCCCTTGGGGACGCCACATTTTTTAATTAATCAAATTAAAACGACAAAAAGTAATATTTTGTGCTTAAATTATATATTATTATTTAAATATTAGGGTAATCGCAATGTATTATAAAATTATTATAGTTATTATTAGTTTCATTCCCTTTGTACACGACATATCTCCTATAACCATTGATTCATAGCTCTATCTATCCCAACATCAAATATTTGAAGTGTTATTTTTGTTAATATTTGCAACTGCTGGCCTCGCTTAAATAGTTTTTCACTAA
>JAKJJU010000078.1 GCA_021713295.1 Thiotrichales bacterium 19S3-11 | reverse complement strand
TGTTAGCTCATTGGTTAATCTCATTTCCATTATCCCTGAAGAAGATTGTGAAAACTGTTATTATCAATGAGCCTATTGATTTCTAAAAGGTTTTTCTGCTGTCTAATACGTTATGTCGTGTACAAAGGAAAAAAAGTGCATTAAGTATGGTGAGTTTAGGATTTTTTATGGTTGTCATGGATGTGACAATCGTTAATGTGGCACTACCTAGTATAAAAATGGCGCTTAGTACATCGATAACTGGTTTAGAGTGGGTTGTTGATGGTTATACATTGACTTTTGCAGCCTTTTTATTACTTGCAGGATCTTTAGGTGGAGCCTGTAATACAAAACGTATATTTCAATTGGGTCTAGTTATATTTAGTTTAACATCTTTAGGCTGTGGTTTATCTAATTCTATTTATTCATTAACAATTTTAAGAGTTTTTCAAGGCGTTGGTGCTGCATTTATTTTACCGAATTCACTTAACTTAATTAATCGATTAGCATCAGATGAAGCAGAACGCACGAAGCTGATTGGTATATGGGCGGCTATTGGTGGGTTAGCTGCAGCAATTGGGCCAATCATTGGTGGCATATTAACGGAACTGATTAGCTGGCGCAGTGTTTTTTTGGTTAATGTACCATTAGGTATTATCTGTCTTATTTTTATTGAAAAAACAATACCAGAAGTTTATTCACAATCTAAGCGAATTAACATAGATCTATCAGGTCAGATACTGGCTATTTTTGCAATTGCATCATTAGCATTTGCATTAATTGGTGTTAGTGATTACGGTTGGTTATCGACTCGATCATTAATCTATTCCAGTATTTTTATCTTATTATTAAGTGCATTTATCTATAGTCAGCATAAAGTGTCATTTCCAATGTTTCCAATCCAATTATTCAAATCAAAGCATTTTTCGATTGCCATGGTAATTGGACTTATTATGAATATTACCTTTTATGGTGAGCTATTTATTTTGCCATTATACTTTCATCAGATAATGGGCTTATCGATAGCTAATACAGGGTTTGCCTTAATGCCTTTGATGTTAGTGACGGGTATATCATCTTATTTTTCATCAAAGCTTATTCATTCTATGAGCGCTGAGTTGTTGATTATCAATGGCTTTTTAATTGGTATTTTGGGCTTTATGAGCCTCTTTATAGCAATCTTTTTTCAAGCGACTTATGTTGTATTTATATTACCATTAACGATGATTGGTTTTAGCATATCGTTTATTATGCCCGCAGCAACAATAACGACTCTAGCTTCTGTTACAGATAGCTACCACGGCCTTGCATCGGGTGCATTTAATATGGCTCGTCAAGTTGGTAGTTTAATGGGTGTTGCATTATTTGGAAGTGTATTAGCTAGTATGATGAATTTTTCTTTAGGTGTTGAAGTGACAATAATTATTTCATGTGCTTTATTTTTAGTTGGATTAATTAGCAGTTTTTATCTTCGTTTAAATTAATGCTGTATTTTTCTCAAATTGCCATACTGATAAACGATTGCTAGTTTATCCGAGCGTGAAAGCATACCTGGATTTGTACCTTTCTCTCCTTGAGGGATGGGTTTGTTGATTGATTGAAAATAGCTAACCCAAGCAGGAAGTGTTTTGCCATTTTGTTTAAATGTCATGCTATTTTCTTTAAAGATAGGTTGATGATTATTAGCTAAGAGGAAGGCATCATAAATTAACTGAGAACAATAAAATTTATTAAAATGATTCGTGGGGCTAAAGTCTTTATTGTATGGTTTGCCTAGCCAGAGTTTAGCATTAGTAATGGCTTGATTAATCAGTTTAGTATAAGGTGGTTTTAATCGTGCAACTAAAACGCGAGGTTGATTATTTTTATCAACACTTCGTTTAAGAAATTGTGTTAACGACGTTAAATGTACATCATCTGCAATAGCCTCAATGACATAAGGCGTTTTACCCAATTGAACCAACATGGCAACATGAGAGATTTGAGTATGATGAATGCCATAGGTAACATCCGTAATAGCATCACATAATTGACCACAATTTAAATCTTGAAAGTATAAATCACCGATCTTAGGTGTGTAAGAAAAAGCACTTTCAGATAGCAAGCAAAGTAAGCCAAAAAAAATAGTTTTAGATAATTGATTCGCCATCTTATTTGATATAAGTTATGGTTAATATTCATGCAAATTAATGGTTCTTTCAATGACTGTCAAGAAAAAGAGCAGGGTCACCTCACTAAAATTTAGCAGCTAAAATTTTATCCATAAATTCAGAATCCCAGCCTGCCAGCTTTCTTATGCGCTTTAGACTCATTCTAGGATTGGCCCTCTTAACTGATTGAAATAAATTCAATACAGTTTTCTTTATAATCCCCATATTCCTTGGAGCATTTTCT
>JAKJJU010000077.1 GCA_021713295.1 Thiotrichales bacterium 19S3-11 | reverse complement strand
ACCACATGATATTCTAAACGGTAAGTACTGTGTGCGCTCTTATATACTTTCATCCATACAGTATACCACCTCCGTGCTCATTCACCCACGGATGAATCCGTGGTGCTCTGTCTTTGACCGCATAGATATGGGTTTATATTACATTTGTTGTTTCAATTGAATATTGCGTATGTTATTATTCTAATCGGTAAATGGAATCTATGACAAAAGGAACAAACATGAAAACAGTTGTAACGCTAATTGCAATCACTAGTATTACGGCATCAGCCCCATTATTTGCTGACGGTGCTCAAGAGCAAGAAAACAGAAATTGTGCAGTTCAAATTACTCTTGACTCTACAAGTGAAAATATACCTTATTTTTATAAAGACACCAGTGTAATCACGTTTACCGTTTCTAATCATAATACTGGTATAGTATATGGTAGTATACAATTAAGAAAAGATTCAAAGCCAGCTTGGAAGGATGCTACTGTAACTGGAGTAGCTTGTGAAACTCCAATTATTGTTAATGCAGTTCCAAATGATTTTACACCAGCATCAATTAATGCTGATGCTTCTGGCTATAAAATTTACTCTGAAGAATTTTTAAGTGGAATTTCTGCACCATATGGTAATAATACCGTAACAACAGCCATTTCAGCTTACCCAACTCAATATATTTACCACTAATATTGTATGCCCGATGAAATAATTTATTTATTTCATATTAAAATATCTCACACTACATGATACCTACCAGAGCCATTCTATGATTAATTGATATTTCAGGTTTAAATGTGGCTTTAATAATATTACAGACTCCCATCTTATTTTATATTGATCAAGTACATTTAGGTTAAGCTCTCTAGTTACAACAATAACTAATTTACCTGTAGGCAGAGCCAGTATTTAATTTGGTTATTAATCAATTGATTCTAAAATATTCAAATCTGAATTTAAATATTTATAATACCAAAAATTTAGATATATGATATATTGAAGAAAATTGGGGGGGGAAATTACATGAAACTAATAGATATTATTCAAAATAACACTGACAACGTATGCTTAGTTGCGGAAAACCATCTGTTTCAACTAGCTAAAAAAGAAATAATAAAATCAATTGATGAAGGCACCTTTCCTAAGGATGTTTGTGTTTTAGTTGAAGGCTTGACACTAAATAAGAAGAATCTAAATCTTGATACTACGAGTGAGCTATATTTAAATTATTTAGGAAAAAATGGAAATTCTATAGTAGGAACAGAAAATGAAAAAACCTTTCATCCAGATGCTTTTGAGTCTGCTGAGTCGTTGTATGAAGTAATTAAACCATATATCGGCAGTAAAATTTATGATGAAAAAAAATTAGCTAATGGTGGGTATGAAATTACTACAGTTGATGAGGCTTTTAATTCAAATAAACTAGATTTTGAACATTTAAGAATTATATTTGCTGGTGATGACAATCTAATCAATGGGCTTAGAGACCCAAGTTATGATAGAGAAGTTACGACACAGATAAATCAATTAATATCTGAAAACCCTCAACAAAAAATATTATTGGTATGCGGAGCAAATCATATTAATGGAATATACAGCAAACTGGAAAGTTCTCATACAGTTCAGCCTGTTGTTATGCAGCCAGATCTAGATGAAGGTAGATTTAGTAATATCCAATTTCCTGAGAAAACTATGACTGCTGAAGGTTCACCAGTTAATAATAATGAGTTTTTATTCTATAGTGAACAATATAAGGAAAAAGATAATAAAAACTCATATGCAAGAAGTTGTAATATTTTATAGTTTTAATCTATTTTTAGTTAATATATAACAGCAATTTTTTAATTTAATTATACTGTATCACAGCCCAACGACTAAAACATAAGGCCTTATAATCAACCTTAATTACACACTTATAATCTTCTAGTAATTCATACTACATCAAAAAATAATCTATTTATTGTGGAATATAATGGCTTATCTTATCAATGTAGAGTGAAAGTGTATTTTAAAACTTATTTGGGAGGTTGAGTATAAAAATGATTGATAATGAAACGTTATATCAACTGTTAAAAGGCGATAAACAGACCTTATTAGCAGAAATAAATCATCTATTACAGCTTAACCTAGAGCAAAAAAATCAAAGTGTAGATGATATAGTTGAGCAATACATATCTATGTTGAACGAAAACATATCATTAGATAAGTTTCATCTGGCAGAGGTTTGTCAACTTTTAGAAAAGCTAGAAGAGTTTGAAGAATCAATTGGCAAAAGCCTTGGTTATATGCGTGGCGAAAGTATGCAGTATTTCAATGTGGCACTGGCAATTAGGTTTATCTTAGAGCAACATATATACAACTTGGTAGGTATTCCTTATGATAATTCATCACAGTCATATGATAAAAGTAAGCTTTCAGATGATCAAATAATGAATATTCTTTCAGGCCTATTTGATCGGATGAACCATAAGGATTTTAGTTCAATTACTCAAATAAATCAGGTTTTTAAGTTTTTTAATCTTGGCTTAGACGATTGTTACGATATGTTAAATAGCATAATGGGGGAGTTGCTGGAAATTCAAGATGATAATATATATAGCACTACCCATTAATGACTAGTCATATTTTATAAGTTATATTATAGAGAATATAATTATCGAATGGATTTGATGAAATGCCTTATAGTATAGATTTACGTAGACGTGTTGTAGAAGCAGTAAA
>JAKJJU010000076.1 GCA_021713295.1 Thiotrichales bacterium 19S3-11 | reverse complement strand
CCTAGTAATAGCTGTAGTTGTTTGATGGCTTTCATTGGACTCGTTCTTTTTTATTTTTTCGCAATTATAAAATTGCATAAGTTCAATTTAAAATCAATAACTTAAGCTATTACTGTCCTGTAGTGTGTTTTTTAATGAGTAAGTTAAGAAAGTCATCATGTTTAGACATATTAGGATTTCCCCCACCAATTTTAGTAGTATTTGGCTCAATTTAACATAAATAGAAATAAAATTGGAGGTATATAATATTTAATAAATTACTTTAAAGATATCAAATATTAATTTGTTTACACTTTAATTGATTTGTGTCAATATTCTTAATTAAAATTAATTAATCTAACTAAGGATATTAATTTATGATTATACATCATAAGTATATGCATTTACTGAGTGAAAATGCTCTTTTAGATTCTGATATTCAGCTACAAATTGAAGAATATACCAACCTATTAGATGCTTTTACGCGCAATGAATTTCTAAAGGTTGATCTTAATTACGAACAAATGCTATCTAGCGGATATCGATCAGCAATAAATAGTGAATTAGCAAAAACTTTTGATTTAATTGCTGCTAGAGTAGTTGCTGATATATTAAATCAAGAGACATTACAAGGCGCAGTGAATGCTTTTACCTTCTGGACGGCCATTGCTGCTGAAGCAAGAATAAATAAAAAAAATCTACAATTAGCAACAGCAATTGAGGCTGGCTTGACTAATTATTATGTAGATCGCATATTTTCCGCTCCTTTGCCACCTCCTGATAATGTTAAAGCAAAACCAGGTTACCTTAAGCTAACTAAAAAAGTACAGAACTATGTAGATAATCTAAAAAATCCCAAGGCACTTAACTCAATTGAGGATTTAGTCTATCAAAAAGAAATTTTCCCCCCATCATCAGTATATTCAAGAGCACTTACGACAGCAAAAGAGAGTGATAAAAGAATCAAACACTTCAAAATACTGCAAAGTATGAAACATTTTCAAAATACAACACCAAAATCAAGTTTTGAATCCGTTCAATCTGAGCTAAAATCGTTATTTGATATCAATTGCTTAGGTGTCAGTATTGACGTACCACCAGCAAATGATCAAAGTGATTCTTTATTTGAACCTGCGTATAATAAGGGTCAGAAGTTACTTGCTGATACTAAAGCAGAAGTTATAAATTATAAGCTATCAATTGCAAAAGAAAAAAAGAAAGAAAAACAAGCAAAGGTTGAAATAAATGATACTGATCAAAGTATATTGCGTAATGTATTACATGCCGAAGCTTTACCGATTAACAGGCTTATAGATGAATTAAATAAGGAACATAGATTAATCCCTAAGCCTTTAATAGAGCATAGCCCAAAATTTGATAGTGATATGATGAAAATTTCTCAAGAAATTGACGAAGTAGTACAGAAACTTCAAAGTGCATTATGCAAATTTTTTAAAACAGATATTTTTGCAGAATTGATAAAACCAGAAAATGATCATTTAAGAGCTCGATTTTTTTTAGGGAGTCAATTGCATAAAATACCAAATTTATATAGTAAAGAATTAACGGCAGAGGAAAATGCATCGATTATTGCTCGATTAATCAATAGTAGTCTAGAAAAAGAAGCTCATGCACCTATAGATTACTCAAGTTTTGATAAATGGAAGCAATTTTCAGAAGGTTCAACCTCCTCTTCATCTACTGAGAAAAAAGAAGAGGTTACTGCTAGCCCTCCATCATTTTTTAAGCATCAAAAGTTTTTTAAAACAGATAGCCCTAAGAAAGTAAGTAGTAAATCATCACATGATGAAGCTTTACCCTTAATAGAAGCAAAGCCATCACATAAACGTAACTTAAATAAAAGACGTTCACTAATGAGCATACCTAAAGTTAAAAAGGACAATTTAACATGTGAGCCAACAAAATCATCACCTGAAATTACCAGCATACCAGAAAAATCTAACTTCTCTTTATTTAAGAAAAAGTCTAATTCATCTGTAACAACCACTACAAATCCTTTCTATAGGGAAACTCATAGTCAGACACCTTTAGCTTCAATGTCTGAAGGTTTTACAAAGAAATGAAATTTAGCTTGATATAAATCAAACACGATGATAAAACAATTCAAAATAACCAGATATTAGAGGCTCGAATGAAAATCTATATTACCGCAAATAAATCCAATCCTATAATCCCTATGATACTTAAAAAAATATTATCTGTATATTCAACGGAAATAGCTGATTTCTATCCATCCAAACACAAAGAAACAAATATGGATGATTACTTTAATGAACAGTCAGAACTATGTCATAGCATTCAACCTAGACAGTTATATATTGGTGATGGTAATTTAGATAACGGCGACTATATTTCAGAGCATCTATTAAACGCAATAACTCAAAATAAGCAGACAAATTTTATTTTATACTCTGCAACAGACTCCAGATGTATTAACTTTCGTAATCAAGTTGCCGATTTGAGTAACGTTAAAATTATTAGTGTTCCAATTAATAAACTTAAACTAGAAGAAGCGGTAGAGCAGCTGGGTTATACAAAAATAGGAAAAAATACATTGATGGATCAAGCAACAGAATATACCCGCCCAAAAGCTTTATTTTCAGAGTCAAGGGCAGATCGTAAATCTCAAGAAAAATCCAAGTGTATCTTATTGTAGAATAAGGTATCTATTTAAAATACTACCGAAAATGTTACGTAGATATTCAACCTACTAATAGATACACTGATATTTTGATATTTTGATATTTTGATATTTTGATATTTTGATATTTTGATATTTTGATATTTTGATATTTATCAACATTGGCGTTATATATGAACTTAAATCAATTTAAAAATATCCTTAATCACTATGGAATCGTAGTAAAAGATAGCTGTCATATTCAAGATTCTTGCGTTATATCTAAAGAGGGCTTGTTGCATAATTCAATAACTAGCCATAATTCGTGATAATTCTAGTCTTTTATCCTGTGCTAGTGAAACCCTTTAGTATATAAATCATTCATTTTGTTTAGGTATCGGCATTTAAGTCTGATC
>JAKJJU010000075.1 GCA_021713295.1 Thiotrichales bacterium 19S3-11 | reverse complement strand
AAAAGCATCCGCCTACTTTGCGAGTAAATCGGTTACTGATAAATCGATCGATACGCTAAAACTTATCCAAGCAGTTATTTCCGATGAAAAAAATAAAACACATCTAATTGAACTCGATCATTCTGCTGAACTTGCGTTATATCGTGAAATTCATCGCTATAGCTCAGCTACTAGTCGCGATACCTTCTTTGTCAACTCACCGGATGAACTCGCCCTATTAGTACCAACGGTTAAACATGGCCTTGATAAAACAGGTACGGTCCTAAAAGCTCCGGCTGGTGCATTATTTGAATTTCTCAAAGCAGAACATGAGCAAGATCCTATTATTGTTATTAACTATTCTAATTTTAGTGCTTCTGAAATTGTCCGCTTTAATAGTATCTTAGATGATGTCAAAAAAATTGATGGCATCGAAATACCACAAAATACTAAAATCATTGGTATCAGAAACCAAAATGATCCTAATGCCTACCATGGCTCTGATTTCTTAAGCCGATTTGATCAACGTCATCATATTACACAGATTGACGCATTGAGCTCACCTGTTAGATCACCAGAGGAAGAAGAAGTTGTTGAAGGGTTAGTTGTTGATTTATTTAACTCTCAAGACTGGAAAGAGATTTTATTTGGTCGTTGGGTAATTAATAAGGATCAACTTAAATACCAAGATGGTAAGCTTATTGCAGGCTCTGATCTATTAGCTGAACATAAGACGCTTATTCTAAAAAATATTCCTCAGTCAAAAGAGGTTGATGCATTTTTTAAATTAGCCAAAATCCATGGTAAATTTAACTACAATGGAATTGAAATTGAAATACCCCAAGGCTTTCAAATAATCAATGCTGGCAAAGGCTATGACTTTGATACGTTAAAGGGGCAAGTAACCAAAGCTGACAATCAGTTTAACGCTGATGCAATTAGTTTAAACCCTACCCTGTTAAGCCAGTTTTTCACTCAGCATAACATAGACAATGAACATCATACGTTAGAAACATTAGCTGGTATTTTAGAAGCTAATCAAACTAAAACACTTGAAATTAACCTCACACGAAACCTCACGGAAGATCAGTGGGCAAAACTGTTAACTGCTGCAAAAGAATATAACGTTAAATTAATTATTCATGCACAAAATGATACCGAGTTTCCTTTTGATCTCGCACTTGATCAAAGCAAAGCAGCAACTGTATTACTACCAGAAGTAACGGTTATCCAAACCAATGATATTCAATATAGTGTAGAGAAACTTAATGCAACTGATGCATTTGAAAGTGCACAATTAGCTCATATTACTGACCTTAAATCAACTGACTTAATTAAAAAGATTAATGGTCACTTAAATGATAAATCCTTAAAGTTTGTATTCAGCGAAACCGAGCACTATTTAATTAATGCGATTAAAGCCAATAAAGATATCATTTTATACGGTGATTTTGATAATGAACTAGCCGATACGTTAATCAAATTGCTTAATGAGTCATCTAGCTATACAGGTAAGCTTGCATTTGTTAGCTCAAATACCAGTGCATTTTCAGCTATGAGAATCAAAACCGAAGTTATTTCAGCTGAAGCTAAATTACACGCATTAAAAGCTAAGTCATATGATGAAGCTTTGGTAGATTCACTTATCAAATATGCAGAGACTGAATCATTTGCTCAATTAGAGACACGAGCAAAATACATTACTACGCATCCAAAAACAGACAGTGATCTTGCTTGGCATGGATTAGATGCGTTATCCAGTGAAATTAAACTAGATGAATTTGATCTAGAGCATGCTACTGAAAAAGCAGGTCTATTTGAATCTCAGCGTATCAAAAAAGTAACGGATCAACTCAAGCATAACCCTTATGTTTTTATTACTGGCTTAACGGGTGTTGGTAAAACCACAACAATCTGTAACCATTTCGATAAGAATACCGACTATGCCTTTTATCAGAATCAAAGTGCAATTAAAGACTGGGCTAAGGATATATCTTCTAAGGAAAAAGTCCTTTTCTTAGATGAAGCTAACTTAACTAATACCAACTGGAGTGAATTTGAAGGATTATTTAACACCCCACCTTCTATCTTCATCGATGGTGAACTAATCGAACTAACGGCCAAACATAAGGTTATCTTTGCAGGAAACCCACTAAGCTATGGCGATGAGAGAACCTTAGCACCGTTATTTAAACGACATGGTAGTGCTGTAGAATTTAGTCCGATGTCATTGGAATTTATTTATGATCGTATTTTAAAGCCTGTTTTTAAAGGTAGCGATTTTGAAGGTGATGAAGCTAAATTATTGCTTCCTATTTTAGATGTTTATCAATACCTATGCTCACTATCAAAAGATGAAGTACTTATTTCACCTCGAGAATTGCAAATGATGGCATTATTAACCTTAAATGCTTCGATTACTGATCCAACAAACTGTGTTAACTATGCAAAATTTTATAGTTATAGCCTTGGTAAAAATGTTCTTCCTAAAGGAAAGGTTGCAGAATTTGAAAAGCTATTTAACTGTCAAAGGCCCATTAAGTTAGATGACTTAGATTTAGTTGATATTGAAGATTCATTTGTTGTTACAGAATCAAGAAAACCCATTAAACAAATGATTAATGACTTATTGGATCTAAGATTACTAAAAAGAACGCAAAAACACCTAAGTGATTATAGCGGTCTTGGTGGCATGGTACTTGAAGGTGAACCAGGCATTGGCAAAAGTGAAATCGTCATTAAAACAATGCTTGAAAATGGCCTAAAAGAAGGCAAAGACTTTTATAAGCTTCCGATTAGTATGCCACTGGCAGAAAAACAAAAGCTACTATTAAAAGCGTTTAATGAAGGCGCTATTGTTATGATTGATGAAATTAATAGTGCCCCGATGTTAGAAGAACTACTTAATGCGTTATTAATGGGTAAAAATCTACAAGGCGAAAGAGCAGAAAACCCAGGCTTTATGGTGATTGGCACACAAAACCCTGCCAGTCTAAGTGGCAGAAGAGTTGCATCTCAAGCACTTGAGCGTCGCTTAATTAAAGTTGATTTACCGCCTTATACTGCTACTGAAATGCAGATGATATTAAAAGCCAGTGGCTTTAAAGAAGCTGAAGCAA
>JAKJJU010000074.1 GCA_021713295.1 Thiotrichales bacterium 19S3-11 | reverse complement strand
TTGATCTTTAACAATTTAGTTTACTGATATAGCCAAGGGTATAAGCGCAAACGGTGGATGCCTAGGCAATTGGAAGCGAAGAAGGACGTGTAAGTCTGCGAAAAGCAACGGCGAGTTGGCAAAAGAGCGTTGACCCGTTGATGTCCGAATGGGGGAACCCATCTACTGCAAGGTAGATATTCTAGTGTAAGCTAGGAGGCGAACGCAGGGAACTGAAACATCTAAGTACCTGTAGGAAAAGAAATCAACCGAGATTCTCTTAGTAGCGGCGAGCGAACGGGGATAAGCCTTGTATGATTTATAGATAGAGTTAGTCGAATAAGTTGGGAAGCTTAACGATAGAGGGTGATAGTCCCGTAGACGAAAGCTTTATTTAGGAACTAAGCATACGAACAAGTAGGTCGGAACACGAGAAATTTTGACTGAATATGGGGGGCCCATCCTCCAAGGCTAAATATGACCAATTGACCGATAGTGAACCAGTACCGTGAGGGAAAGGCGAAAAGAACCCCTTTAAGGGGAGTGAAATAGAACCTGAAACCGTTTGCGTACAAGCAGTCGGAGCAAGATTAAGTTTTGTGACGGCGTACCTTTTGTATAATGGGTCAGCGAGTTATTTTCAGTGGCAAGGTTAAGCGAATAGTGAAGCCGAAGGGAAACCGAGTCTTAATAGGGCGAATGAGTCGCTGGGAATAGACCCGAAACTGTAGCGATCTATCCATGTCCAGGGTGAAGGTTGGGTAACACCACCTGGAGGCCCGAACCCGGTAATGTTGCAAAATTATGGGATGAGATGTGGATAGGAGTGAAAGGCTAAACAAGCACAGAGATAGCTGGTTCTCCCCGAAATCTATTTAGGTAGAGCCTTATAAGTAACTCATCGGGGTAAAGCACTGTATCGGCTAGGGGGATATTCGTATCTTACTGAACCGATGCAAACTCAGAATACGATGAAGTTTAATTATAGGAGACACACGGTGGGTGCTAAGGTCCATCGTGGAGAGGGAAAGAGCCCAGACCGCCAGCTAAGGTCCCAAATTGTTTGCTAAGTGGAAAACGAAGTGTGAAGGCAGAGACATCCAGGAGGTTGGCTTAGAAGCAGCCACCCTTTAAAGAAAGCGTAATAGCTCACTGGTCGAGTCGGCATGCGCGGAAGATTCAACGGGGCTAAAGCAAACAACCGAAGCTGCGGCAGTACATTAATGTACTGGGTAGGGGAGCGTTCTGTAAGCCGAAGAAGGTGTGTTGAGAAGCATGCTGGAGGTATCAGAAGTGCGAATGCTGACATAAGTAACGATAAATAAGTGAGATTCTTATTGGCCGGAAGTCTAAGGTTTCCTACGCAATGTTGATCATCGTAGGGTTAGTCGGCCCCTAAGGAGTAGCCGAAGGGCGAATCCGATGGGAAACGGGTTAATATTCCCGTACTTATTGTATCAGTGATGTTGTGACGGAGAAAGCTAGGTCATCCTGGTGTATGGTCATCCAGGTGAAAGTAGGTAGTTTGGCATAGTAGGCAAATCCGCTATGCTATAGACGAGATACGAGACGAAGTAAAACTTAGGTTTTACGAAGTGATTGATGCTCAGCTTCCAGGAAAAGCAGCTAAGCTTATGATACAAGAAACCGTACTGCAAACCGACACAGGTAGACAGGTAGAGAATACTAAGGCGATGAGATAACTCAGGTGAAGGAACTAGGCAAAATGACACCGTAACTTCGGGAGAAGGTGTGCCCACATTAGGTGATGAAATTTACTTTCTAAGCTGAAGTGGGTTGCAGATACCAGGTGGCTGCGACTGTTTATTAAAAACACAGCACTCTGCGAACTCGTAAGAGGAAGTATAGGGTGTGACGCCTGCCCGGTGCCGGAAGGTTAATTGAAGGGGTTAACGTAAGTGAAGCTCTGGATCGAAGCCCCGGTAAACGGCGGCCGTAACTATAACGGTCCTAAGGTAGCGAAATTCCTTGTCGGGTAAGTTCCGACCTGCACGAATGGCGTAACGATGGCCACACTGTCTCCACCTGAGACTCAGTGAAATTGAAATCGCAGTGAAGATGCTGCGTACCCGCGGTTAGACGGAAAGACCCCGTGAACCTTTACTACAGCTTTGCACTGGACTTTGACCCTATCTGTGTAGGATAGGTGGGAGGCTAAGAGATATAGGCGCTAGCTTATATGGAGCCGACCTTGAAATACCACCCTGGTATGGTTGGAGTTCTAACTTAGGTATAGATACCAAGGACAGTGTATGGTGGGTAGTTTGACTGGGGCGGTCTCCTCCTAAAGAGTAACGGAGGAGTACGAAGGTGCACTCGGTATGGTCGGAAATCATACCAAGAGTATAAAGGCAAAAGTGCGCTTAACTGCGAGAGTGACGGCTCGAGCAGGTACGAAAGTAGGTCTTAGTGATCCGGTGGTTCTGAATGGAAGGGCCATCGCTCAACGGATAAAAGGTACTCCGGGGATAACAGGCTGATACCGCCCAAGAGTTCATATCGACGGCGGTGTTTGGCACCTCGATGTCGGCTCATCACATCCTGGGGCTGAAGCAGGTCCCAAGGGTATGGCTGTTCGCCATTTAAAGTGGTACGCGAGCTGGGTTTAGAACGTCGTGAGACAGTTCGGTCCCTATCTGCCGTGGGCGTCGGATGTTTGAGAGGATCTGCTCCTAGTACGAGAGGACCGGAGTGGACGTACCTCTGGTGTTTGGGTTGTGTCGCCAGATGCATTGCCCAGTAGCTATGTACGGAAGGGATAACCGCTGAAAGCATCTAAGCGGGAAGCCTCCCTCAAGATAAGACATCCCGGGATTAAGTTCCCTGAAGAAACGTTCGAGACTAGGACGTTGATAGGCTGGGTGTGGAAGTACAGCAATGTATGGAGCTAACCAGTACTAATGATTCGATAGAATTGGTTATATCAGTAGACTAGATTGTTAAGGGTCAAACCTAAAAGTTTCCCGGTGATTAGAGCGAGTGTGAACCACCTGATTCCATGCCGAACTCAGAAGTGAAACCACTTTGCGCCGATGATAGTGTGGCCGATGCCATGTGAAAGTAGGGCATTACCGGGAATTTAATTCATTAAGCCTCCATATAGGGGGCTTTTTTATTTCT
>JAKJJU010000073.1 GCA_021713295.1 Thiotrichales bacterium 19S3-11 | reverse complement strand
TTAACTCGCCTTTACAAGCATCCAAAGCCACCCTAAATTTAACGTTGGCACTATACTGTTTTTTACTCATGATATTTCCTCCGATAATCAATATATCACATTTGATTAATTTACAGGAGGCATTTCAATAGGGCACTGTTGCAACTTTGACAAATAATTTAATAAGTAACACTTAAAATTAACAAAATTCTTATTCTCCTTTTAAAACTGTTAACTGTTCCATAAAACGTTGCTTTCGGAGAACAAATGATAGAGTCAGGGGTAAGCGAGGAAACTAACGTTTCTTTTGATTATCAACATCTTTTCTTAAAGAAATAACAGTATCAATTTCAAGACCAGTAGCTTTGGCAATCATATTATCATCTAATCCCATATCGATTAGATTCCTAGCCGTTTCCTGTGCTTTTTGAATAGCGCCTTGCTCAAGACCTTGTTTTTTAGCGTTAGCTTCTCTTTTTTCTAAATAATTCATAAATTCACCGTCAGTATTTTGGTTGATAACCTTGATCAATTTGTCTACTGATTTTTTGTTAGGTTTATCTTGATCTTCTATATATGATAATACCTGATTTAGCAGTTTTTTGCTAGAAGTTAAGAAGTAAAGCGATTGATTAGGATTATTAATTAACCATTCAGTGAGTTTTTTGATTAAGTTTTCTTTGTTGTATTTTAGTAGAAATTCAAATAACAGTTCAGGGTTAAGTTGCGCCATTTGCTCTTTGGTCATGACAGTTAAATCAATTAACTCAAAACTATTAAAGGCATATTTTTTAGCAAGCTCGACATCTTCAAATAGATCATAAACTGAATTTGAATAAGGATAAGGCGAAGTTTCACCATGATAAAATACTAATGTGATTACGATAGGGAGCTTATCATTGCCGGCATCTAAATGTCCTTGCATAATTTGAATTTCATAAGTTAAGTTTCTAAAAGGCATTAAGTAATCAGGTGAGGACTGGTGCTCGAACAGCCAATAAAAATAAGCATCTTTGCCTTTGATTTGTACCTTATAAAGCATATCACTAGCAAGCTTGCCAAGCGTGTGTTTTATAAATTCGGTCGGCATTGGCTCAAGTGATGAGAAATCTACATGCTTAATTAATGACTTTGGTAGATGTGTTTTTAATGAAATTTCCGCCTTTTTCTTATTGCTTAAATTAGCTTTGAATAGGGCGTCGTGTGGTTGAGTAATTGAATCTGATTTTGTCTTTTTAGCCACAATTGGCAAGTCCATTATAAATTGAAGATGATAAGGTTATTATACCATTTTTTAACGAATTAATGTATCAATCTTAAATAATTTCATAGCCATGACTTTTGCGGGTTTTGATGACCTTTTCAGTTAAAATTTGACCTGCTAATTCATCGTTAACAAGGTGGGTCTGTTGATTGCCTAATCTTGATAGCTTAGAACCCCATGTACAAACAACACACCATTGATTGAATAAATCTCTAGTGAGATTAATCAAGTAATAACGTTGATCTGTTTCAAGTCTAATCACTGATCATCTTTTTTAGCTGGTTTACAGCATTTAGTTTTTAGCATTGGGATGCATAGCACACCAGCAATACCAACAACAACATAAATTAATCTTTCAATGATATTAGACCAGCTAAAAATAAAGTGGACTAAGTTAAAATCAAAGACACCAACTAAAAGCCAATTAATAGCACCAACAATAACGAGTAATAATGCAATTGCTTATAAACACTTCATAATGACATCCTTAAAGTTATTTATTTACGGCATCTTTAAGTTTTTTACCAGCTTTAAAGCCAATCACTTTTGAAGCCTTAATTTTCATTGGCTCGCCAGTTTTAGGGTTGCGTCCATTGCGAGCTTTACGCTTACTAATTTTAAAAGAGCCAAAACCAGTCAGATTAATTTCCTGTCCTTTTTTCATTGCCATTTCAACAGCACACTGAAATGAATTAACTACTTTTTCAGCTTCAACTTTAGTTTCGCAGCACTTATTTTTAACCATAAATTCGATCAATTCAGATTTATTCATGATGAGACCTCCGTTTTAAGTTGCCATATCAAGCATAGGTTATGATATTTGATAACGCAATAATGTTAGAAGTCACGATACGTGCGTGAATTGGTCACTTTGAAATTTTTACACCTCTTTTTACTGACGTATTCCGACTAGCTATCTTAAGCAGATTACGACTTTAAAAGATCTCGTTTAACTTTATTTTGAAAATACATAGTTTATAGATAACTAACTTAGATAACCAAAAATCCACTAAGATTATCGCTTTATACTAAAGTATTACGGCATATTCAGCCAAGGCTGCATCAATAAATAAAAAGGCGCCTTTGGCATTTGTAAGCTTACCCTTGCCTATAACACTAAATATAAGTGTATTTCCAGAGTCAGATAATCTAACACTAGTTAATTCTAACGTAATGCCTTTTTCTGAACCTGCATGTACTAATACAGCATTAGGAGGATCCATCTTAAAACTATCCTTACCTTTATTCCAACCTTGAACAAATTTCTCAAGCGGCATATTTCCTGCTATTCGATTTGGTCTATCTGAAAAGAACATAATTTTTTTATCCGGTACCTTAAGTACTAATAACTTGCCAGTTTTATCGCTAATAATACTGGCTTTATTTGCTGGTAATACAAATAATAAACTCACTTTTTGCTTGACTGAATTAGCATCCTTAGTCTCCAAAGCAAAAGACATCGGATAAAGAAATGTTAATAACACCAATCCCAGTAGAATTTTCATAATGTGCTTCATATTAATCTTCCTATAATTTGATCACAAAATGAGTATAGTTTATTCTTATAAAGTTTTAGAGGCAGAAGATAAAATTAAAAGCTTCATGAAAACATATAATGCATTTTGGCTCTTCTCCCGTTTCTGTTGTTAGTTATAATCCATAACTTTCATAGCCTTTTAAATCCAACTATAATCTTTGAAAATAACTCTCAACAGATGCTAGACCATAGCATCTTCTTTTCATCACTTTTATCTTGTTATTTTGATCTTCCCTCGAAAAAACGTATACCTAACTTATAGGACTATTTCAAGCACCGTTGCAACTTTGACAAATAATTTAATAAGTATAGCTAACTCAGTATAATATGGTCTTATTTAAACAGTTCATCAATTGTACATTGTAACCTTCTTCTTAGTTTTTTCTTTTTTGCCCACTGTCTTTCAATAGAATTTAAATCAGGTGAGTATGGCGGTAGGTATTCAATAACATGGCCAGATTGCTCTATCAGAAGCTGTGTATC
>JAKJJU010000072.1 GCA_021713295.1 Thiotrichales bacterium 19S3-11 | reverse complement strand
TTTACTGCTTCTACAACACGTCTACGTAAATCTATACTATAAGGCATTTCATCAAATCCATTCGATAATTATATTCTCTATAATATAACTTATAAAATATGACTAGTCATTAATGGGTAGTGCTATACAACTGGGAATTTCATGATTTCCCGTGTTATTGGGCAAAGAAAATCTTTTGGTTCTTATATTTTCTGTGAATGAGATGATGATGATGATGATGATGAAGACGATGCACTCATAAAGTTTAAAGGTGGCTTTTTTTCCACTTTATATTCCAGTTTATATTGGCATTTAAAATTTGAGTTTTCCTCATATAGCTTTTTATTGAAATATAAAGGATCTTGCCAAGTATAAATCCTTGCAATTTCATCCTTACCCGATAGATTTAATAATTTACAGAATTGACTTCTAATCTCTAAACTTGGAAATGTAACAGCAAACTCATCGTTTTTAGCCTTATATGTACCAGAAATATATAGTGTTGTTAAATTATTAGAATATGTCAGCAAAAACTGTTTGCCTCCATTATGCTTATCAGTAGCTGGATATTGAGTATACCCCCCAATAGATTCAATAAATTTATCACGTAGTGCCTGAGAATAAAACTTAACTGCAAGCTCGTTATTTTTAGATTTATAAATAGTAACATTTGTTGAATGAATTGCTGTTTCTAAATCTTGTGCTAATTGGTTTAATTTAGCACTATATTGACTTAATTGTGGTGCTTTAACATAGTACTTTACCAGCATTTCCATAGCACATTTAAGTGCCTCCTGAGGGTCAGGTGAAAAATTTATATTACTTAATCCTGAATTGGATTTATGTGGCGTATAGTTTGTATTATTTGCAATTGCAGTCAACATCTTTAGAATTTCTTTGAAAAAATAATGATCTGCACGTAAAACATGTTGCAACTCAAAATTAGAATTTATATTTTTAGAAAACAGGTTATCAGCCGCTTCTATTGTTTTCCCATACTTTATTAATGATTCTTTCGCTTGTTGTGATGATATTGGCATAAATCCCCCCCCAAAAAATTAGTTTAACTTAGCATTTATATCGTTGTAGGAAAATATCATGATTTATCATTTAAGTCTAGTACTAATTAACCATCTATTTTTTATAGAAAAAATACCTAAAATGACGGAAGCCTTTAAATCAAGCTTATATTTAAATTCAATATCAATATTTAGCTAATAATTTGAGTAAAGTATTTCATCAACATAAAATTCAACTCTATAATAGAATTAAACAGTAAGGAAAACTCATGGAAATATGGTTAGATAGTGCAGATACTCAATCTGTTATTCATTTTGAAAACATAGGACTCATTAGTGGAATAACCACCAATCCCAAAATCTTATCAGGTACTATAAAACCCCCTTTGGAAACGTTACAAAGCTTACTAGAGGCTAGCAGTAAACCCATCTGCGCTCAAATATTGGCGCAAAATGCTCGAGAAATAATAGTTCAAGCAAAAGAACTTCAAAACATATCAAAAAGAATTATTGTCAAAATACCGGCAAATGAACAAGGTTATCTTGCGATGAAAGAACTTGTTGATGAAGGCATACCCGTTCTATCCACTTCAGTCTTTACCGCAAGCCAAGTATTAATTTCATGCAAACTCAATGTTGATTATATCGCCCCCTACATTAACCACATAAAATTAATTAATCTAAATTGGGAACAAGAAATTAAAAAAATGGTGATGGTAGTTAATAGCATCAACTGTAAAAGTAAATTAATGATGGCAAGCATAAAATCGATAGAAGATATTTATTACAGTATAGCCGTAGGGGCAAAAAGTATTACTGTACCTGGCAATATTTTAGAACAGTTACTTGATACACCTGAAGAAATGTCTGAAGTATTAGACGAATTTCAATCTGCTTGGAATACGGTTAAAGAAGATTTAATTTTCGCAAATGAATAATAAATCACCACTAACGAAAATATCTATAAAATTATCGTTAAATGAAATCCATAGTTATTTTTAATTAAGTATCTTATTCGTATGAATATTCATTAGTCAGAGTTTGATTATATTAGAGTATAGGGCAACAATTTGCTGGATTAAATTTTGAATCTGAGTCGATATTATGTTCCCTTAAAAAATGCATAGGAACTTCATCAGCCTGTGGTTGAGGTTCTTGCATTGGCTCGAAAAATTCACTTACAGGTGTTATGGTGTATTGGAACTTGCTACTTTTTATTATCAACCCATCCCGTCATTTTTATAAACTTGCCCATATCAACCCCTCTTCAATTTAGCTTACAATATAAAATCAACTATGATAATGAATTATAGTCCTTAACTACTTCACACAGTCATTGAATTGCTATTAAAATTTAAAAGAATTAAATAAAATATTCATAAATCAAATTTTTTATATTCTTTTTTCTTCTTCGTATCTTTATCTTCAATAATTCGCTTCTGCCTTAATTTAACATTAACATTTGATATTTTTAGTGCAGCATAAGCATAAAAAAATGGACGTTTTAAGACATAATCATAAGCAATTAATTTTCTGATATTGTTATCTTTATTAGCTAATTGATTTAAAAATGCAGCAATTATTGATTTCTCAAGTTTCGTTGCATTTGGTGGTAGAATATTTAAATGATTCATACAGTCACCTCAGTAATGGTAACTGATGTACAAAAAGGCGTTTGCAAATTAGAGGCTGAAATAGATTTAACTGGTGATAATAATTCCTCTACATAGGCAACCCCTTCAATATTTAATCGCGCATGAATTTCAGATAATGGAATCGTTGCAGCAATCTTATGACGATCATTAATTAAGCTTTGAATATTTTCATGCATTGTCTTTAAGACAAGTTCTTTATCTGATTTTTCATCCAAAACAACCTTGGCATTAATTTGATATTCTAGTGGCTCAACACTTAAAACAATCACTTGACAGCCTAAAGGCTTTCTTTCAGGTGCAGTTAAATAGTTTGTAACCGTAGTTAATAAGTCATTTGATGCCACACCATCTACACTTTCATCACTTTGTACCACAACAAATGCTTTGCCTGCCTGATCATTTCTATCAAAGGCAACCACATCACTAACGCGTTTATCTGCTTCAATGGTTAATGCTTCATATGCTGATTGACTTCCGGCGGATGAGGCTTTCTCTAAGTCGGTTAATATTCTCTCACGATAACGATTATCTAATTCATCCTGTTCACGCGATACCGCTAATAATGCACCTAAATTATCTAAATCAGTACCTTCTGCAAAAGAGATTAAAATTGACTTGATTGAATCATAAATTCGTTGTTCATAAATTGTTAGCCCATAAGCACATGCTTCAATTAATTTAATAACTGGATCAGATTCAACCAATGCATTATATTCAGGCATTCGCGATTTAAAATCAGCCAACATCAAAGCATAGTTATGATCATAATCAACTGAACGTATTGATTCCGGTAGTGGTAATTTTGATAAATCAAATTTTTTCATACAACCACCCCCGCTAAAGTTTGCTTTTTACCATCAGGTTGATAAATATAGCACTACCCATTAATGACTAGTCATATTTTATAAGTTATATTATAGAGAATATAATTATCGAATGGATTTGATGAAATGCCTTATAGTATAGATTTACGTAGACGTGTTGTAGAAGCAGTAAA
>JAKJJU010000071.1 GCA_021713295.1 Thiotrichales bacterium 19S3-11 | reverse complement strand
ATTCCATGCCGAACTCAGAAGTGAAACCACTTTGCGCCGATGATAGTGTGGCCGATGCCATGTGAAAGTAGGGCATTACCGGGAATTTAATTCATTAAGCCTCCATATAGGGGGCTTTTTTATTTCTGATACGAATCAAGTTAAGTTATCGATAAATCCCAAAATAACCATAATAGACTATGTACTTTAGTGCTTTAATGTTTCTATAGTTATTGAAAATATTAATAATATTGAAAAAGTTAGACAATATGTTAACATACTGAGCATATAACTATAATAATTTTGAATGAACCTTGGGGCTGCAATGAAAATTCATATTGTAATTGATAAAGATGATGAACAGTACCGTAAACCTTTTTTTGACTCATTAGATAGTGATGAAATAGTTAATGAGGCGCCAAAATTATTATTTAATCCTAGGGTAATGACCGGTGTTCAATGGATTAATAAATTAAAATCTAATGAGTTAACTGGGCAAGAAAAAAAATATGTAGTTGAAATGATGCAAGTTGCTAAAAAATATGATGTTTTAGCGATACCAGCAGGAGGTTGGGAAGGCTTATCAAGTCAGAATTATAAAGAACATAGGAATAATACGTTATTACATTTAAGTAAACCTGAAATGATGACGCCCCAAGAACTTACTGATTTAACTGCAATTTACTGCCATAGTTTATTGAAACATGTAATTATTGGTGAATGTCATGGATTACAAGCATATCATTTATATCATGGTGGTGAAATTGCTACATTTGAAGCTGGTATTATCCTTAGGTGTAAAGAAGAACCAACACTGGTTTTAAATAATGGCAAATTTGAACATCAATCTAGTGAAATTAAGATAGATGTTAATTCTATTAATGAAAGTTGGCATCAAGATTGGAGTCATAATACCTATGCTATTGATTCAGCGAATTGTGATTATCAGTTTCAAGAAAATTCTCATCCGTTACAGTCAGAGGAATTAACATGGTATGCAGAATTTAATCCATTGGGTACCTGCGGTATACATATTATTAATGGCCTTAATCATTGGATAAAAAAATATAGTGGTGGGTTTGAAGTTACTATTAATGAGCAGCCACCTTTTTATGGAATTTATGTTATTCAAGCTGCAGTTAATTATGATAGCGATGGTGAAAGAGGTAGTGATAGAAATGAGTATAAAAGTAAGCTTAGCAAAATTGAAGAGGCATCAACTTGGGCAGTAATGCATGCTGATGCAGATAAAATGGCCGAAGAATATAAGCATATTATAAAATCGGTTGCATTTAATATAAATAGTTCGCCAGAAGTACTAGAAAATGATTTTAAAGAGACGATTTTTAAACACATTGCTGATGCTTATATTGAAAGACTTCCAGGACGAATTATTACACGAATTGAAAATAATAATGATTACTTGACGCAATATCATCCTTCAAAATCAACTAATACTTCTTATGGTTTAAAGGAAATAGCATTAAGAAATCAGCGAGTGAGTCCTAGCTCAAGTCTAAGTTTAAGTGTAAGTTCTAATTTTTTGTATGTAGACGCTAAAACAAATTCACCTGATAAAGGCAAGGTTGATTTTTCGTATTAGTAAACAATTGATTATGTGGTTTTGTAGCTTGTTAATTATCTAATTATATTAAATTTAATTAAATAGATTGAAAGCTATTTAAAATTGTATTAGTATGTGTTTGGTATTTAATTTCTAATTATTGGGGGGGGAATGAATATTCATGTTGTAATCAGTAATGAAGCTGAGCTATATCAAAAACCATTTATCGAATCATTTTCAAATTGTCAAATGATCATTAATTTTCCAACAATAGACTTTGATCCTAGTACGATGTCAGGGTTAGAGTGGATAGATAAACTCAAGTCGAATAATTTAACTGAAAGCGAGAGGAAATATGTATCTGAAATGATGGAGATAGCTAAAAAAACAGATGCTTTAGCAATCCCTGCTGGTGGTTGGTCCGGCTTATCTAGTCAAGACTATCCTAGACATCGAAATGATACGGTATTGCATATAGCTAAACCTGAAAAATTAACGAGTCAAGAGCTATGTGATTTAACGGCCATATATTGTCATAAACAATTAGGCCATGCAATTGTTGGAGAATGTCATGGCTTACACGCCTATATTGCCTATATGCAGCTAGATAATATTAAACTTGACGTATTTGATGCTGACTTAGTACTTGAAAATCTAGAGTGTAAGGATATGAGATTGTATTATGGGGTATTTACGCAGAGGCCGCATGAGGCTATTGATCAAGGAGATCAAGGCTATCACCCTGATTTTGCACATAATACATTTGCTTATAAAGTAAAAAACGGTTCAACTTTAGATAATTTGAATTTTGGTGAAATTAAACTGGATCATCCATTGCAATCTTCTAAATTTACTTGGATTGCAAAGCCTGGCTATGACGGAAAAATTAATGGTTTTCATGTTATTAATGGTCTTAATCATTGGATAAAAAAATATTTGGATAGTTTTACTGTCGCCTTCGGTGAACAGAAATCTATCTATGGTATTGGTCTTTATTTAAATCGTGAAGATGACTCAACGACAGCGTATGACAGTGATGGTGAACGAGGAAATAAACAGACGTATAGAAGCAGCTTATCTAAAAAAAATGATAAATCTTCTTGGGCTACAATGGATGTTAAGGCTAAAGATTGCTTTGATCGATATAGAGGAATTATTGCTTCGGTATCCCTTTATACAGGAAAATCAACAGCTGAGTTAGAGGCTGATTTTCAAAAAACGATTTTTAAACATATTGCCGATGCCTACATAGAAAAGCTTCCCGGTGAAATTATTACCTCAATTAAATGTGGATATGGTGATACTTTGTTGCATCTAACACAGCATCATCCGTCAAAATCAGACAACTTACAGGGCGCACAGTTAGAGATAGATCAGAGAAATGCACTAATAGCAAGGTCTGTTAACGAGGAGGATAGTATACTTAATGCTAATACAGAAGAACCAGGGGACTCAGAAACAAATTGCTCTTCCTTAGGATTGTTTTATATGAAGGAAGGGGAAGCAAGTGAACAAAAAGAACCAGAGTTTAGTTTCACCAGATAGAACTAGTTAACATTGACTTATTTATGGATTTTAACTTGACGATATGATCATTATATTTAACTATAGTTATATAATTCAATAAAATAAGCTCAAAGGTAATTTAATATGTCGAAGGATGATGCGACATCTTTATTATATTCTATTGTTAATATGAATAATTTCTTTGATAAAAATATTCAGTTTAAATTAACGGATAAATCCATTGAATTATTTAATAGAGCTCAAAAGGGGCAAGGTTTTATAGGTTTAGTTGAATTGCCAAATATAAATGAAGATCAAAGGCAGGTAGTGATTCATCTGGTGCCCGCCTTTGGTAAAAATGATGGTTTATTTAGAGTTGAAATGCCTCCTGTAAATTAATCAAATGTGATATATTGATTATCGGAGGAAATATCATGAGTAAAAAACAGTATAGTGCCAACGTTAAATTTAGGGTGGCTTTGGATGCTTGTAAAGGCGAGTTAACTATATCAGAGTTAAGTTCAAAGCATCAAGTAGCTCCAAGTGTGATCTCTAAGTGGAAAAAAATATTAAAAGATCAAGGTTCAGTAATATTTGACCATGGTTATAAGTGGGCTTGTTGCATAATTCAATAACTAGCCATAATTCGTGATAATTCTAGTCTTTTATCCTGTGCTAGTGAAACCCTTTAGTATATAAATCATTCATTTTGTTTAGGTATCGGCATTTAAGTCTGATC
>JAKJJU010000070.1 GCA_021713295.1 Thiotrichales bacterium 19S3-11 | reverse complement strand
TATTCTTTAACGCTTTGGATAAGAAGCGTTTAGCAGCTTTGGTATTTCGGGTGTGTGACAAATAAAATTCGATGGTTTTACCATCCCTTGTAACTGCACGGTATAAGTATTTCCATTTGCCTTTAACGACAGCGTTGATCATGGGCTGAATTTTTATATCGGCCAACATTAACTGAGAATAAATTACGGGTTTTACCCATCAAACTTAAGGTTTGTTGTACATGAGATGGTGATTTGAATTTAATCAAACACTTTTCCTTACGTCTAGTGGGTTGATGAGCATTTTCACCTCGGTTATTTAACTCCTTATGACGCCTATGATCTGATTTAGGCATCATATTTTTAATTGGCTTAACATAACTTGGTAACTTATCAGTAACAATGACTCTAGGAGATGGGTAAGAGCCTAAAAGACGGCTTAAAAAGCGAATAGCAGACTTCTTGTTTTTACGTTTTTGTAAAAATACATCTAACTCCATACCATCTGCATCAACAGCTCGCCATAAAACGAATTTTTCACCATTAAGCTTTAAGTTCATCTCATCTAAATGCCATTTGTCTGTTGGCTTTTGCTCTTTCTTTTTAATGACATTAATAAATAAGTTAGAGAATTTCTTACACCAAAGGCGAACAGTTTCATAACTGACTATAATTCCTCGATAAGCTAAGCGTTCTGATACATCTCGATAGCTATCATTAAAACGATGATAAGACCATACGGCAAAACTAATAATTGATGCAGGATAACGATGACGCTTGGGTTTCTGATTCATGACAACCTCAAATTTATTTCGGATAGAGAGTATTACATTTACAGGCTGACTTTAACTTGACGGTGCCCTTTTTTCCGATCATAATATTCCAAATAACTAGTTGTATATCAATATTATATGAATCACACAAATTACTGGTTATTATTGTCGAACCCACAGCAACAGAATAAGTCTTTTAAGCTTTTACCAATAGTTTGGTACCATAAAGCTGGCGGAGTGGTGGCATCATTTGCACTAATTGTTTCATAGGTATTTGTATTTCTAATTTCAGTTCTGATAGTTAAATTATTATAACTTACAGTTTGCTTCGACTCATGATCTATTTCATTCTTTCTTTGTTTGATTATATTTTGAAGCGTTAAGATATATTTTTTTCCATTACTTTTATTTTTTGGGTTAGTATCTGCATATACAGTTATAAACCCTTCATTCCTAGCTGAATTAATATTTTTCTTCGAATTATCTACAAAAATAATATCTGATGCTTCTCTCTCGCCTTTTATATCTTTGAGTATTGGAATTTTATTTTTAATATGATTATAGTGTTTAAAACTATCACCAAGGTTAATACCATATTCATTAGTGAAAAATAATTTTATTTTATCCTTTGTTAACCCTCCAGATGTAACAACAGCAATTTCATCATCATTATTTAAGATGCCCCTAAAAATTTCACTCATTTCTTGTTTTTTTAAGGTCCAACATTGGAATTTTCCATAGGGGCTAAATTCTGATATAGTTTTTTCGACGTCATTCAATTTTTTTTTTTGATTGGTAGTCCCGAAAATTTGTGATAGATTATTGTCACAAGACAAAATAGTTTCATCAATATCAAATACAAAAGTTTTTTTATTAGGTAATGGCATATTTTATATTCCTCTAAAATTTGTATTAACACATAAAGCTGATAAAAAAACAAAATGATTTCTTTTCACTCAACTCCCCCCTTGATAATTCCTAGGTTATTTATCTCATTATTATGAAATGGACAATGAGAACTATTTATATTATACTTCAATTAATAAAATATATGTACCAGATAATTATTTCAATTATAATCAGAAATTCAAATACGACATCTCTGTATGGCGCAGTCAAGGTAAGCTGACTTCGTCAGCGGCCTTTTTTAGTCATTAACAATCACCAGCCAATATGATAATATTTTACAAAACAATAGGTTGTTTTGGTGTATAAGCAATTCGTAGTCTAACACCCATACAAGAATTATTCCAAAGACGTAATACTTGGATAAATTTCTACAATCAAAACTCAGAAACAATTCGTCCTGTTGTAGTTGAAAATGTCATTAAATTAATGAGCTGTGGTTTACGAGTTAGAGGATTTAAAACTTATTGCTGTAGTAACAATGTGTGTACTCATACTAAAACTGTTACTTTTGGATGCAAAAGTCGATTTTGCCCTACCTGCGGTAAAAAAGCGACTGACATTTGGATTAATAAACAACAAAACATCATGCCTAAAATGCCATTTCAGCATATTACGTTTACAATGCCTGACAAACTATGGCCATTATTTAAAGAAGACCCCAAACTCTTAAATCAATTACCTAAATTAGCAGCAGATGTCATACAAAAAATTGCTAAAAATAGAAATATTAAAGTAGGTATTTTTGTTGCTGTACATACTTTTGGCCGTGATTTACAGTGGCATGTACACATTCATCTATCTGTTAGTATGGCGGGGCTTACTTCAAAGCACCAATACAAAGAAATTAAATTTAGTAAGAAGCAAGTTGAACCTATGTGGCGATATAGGGTCATCAAACTATTTAAAGCTGCTAGAGTAAATAAAACAATTAATATAACCAATGCTTTTTTAGAATTACAATATTTTAAAAAGTGGATTATTCATTTTGCTAAACCATCTAAATCACCTTGGCGTAGTATTACTTATCTGGGACGTTATGTTAAGCGCCCTCCTTTATCACAGTCTCGTTTGGCTCATTATGATGGCAGAGAGCTAACATTCAATTACTTAAATCATAGAAACGGTAAATATAAAGACCTAACTTTATCAACCGTTGAGTTTATTAAACGATTCATTCAACATATTCCTGAAAAAGGCTTTAGAATGATTCGTTATTATGGCTTTCTTGCTAATAGAGTTAGAAGTTCATTACTACCAATTATTTATGAGTTAATTGATCAAACACCTAAAGAACCAAAGTTCATAGGTTGGGCTGGCTTATTTAAACAATCATTTGGCAAAGATCCTCTTGAATGTATATTATGTCAATCGAAAATGAAATTAACAAACTTTACCTTTCCTATGACAAAATCTAAGTTACATACTTATCATGAAAAATTAGCAACTCGATCGATTATTAACTATTAACCTAGGCGGAATCTGTCCATTTTTGCAAAATTTAGATTCAATTGGCATAATATTATCTATTCAATATCCTTTATCAAAGTAACTAATCATTGAAAATAAATAATTTTAAATGATTATATACGATCATTGGATAGTAAATATTATTAAAATTCCTATGCATCAAGTTATTGAAAAATAATACATTAGCACCTGATGTATGCTATAATATTCTATCGTTTATCAATATATAATTTACTATAATGTCAACTCATGATTTAGTCACCAAAGACATCTTAGCCAACAGGGAAATGGCCATACCATTTCTTAAAGCTCACATGCCTAAGGCATTAGTCGAGCTTGTTGATTGGCGCACAGTTAAGCTAGATTCTGCCAATGTTGAACATGTTAGGCAAGGCAATAAAGATAACGTAAAAACCAAAGAACAATCTGATTTAGCTTTCCTTTTTAAATTCAAAAATGGTGAATTAGGCGCGGTTCTAGTCCATATAGAAGCACAAACCAGTGATGATGTCACTTTCATTATTAGAGTACGCCACTATCAAACAAGCTTTCTTTTAGATTTTATCAAAAAAAATAAAGGCACTAAAAAGTTACCACTAATCTTTAGTCTATTACTCTATGCCGATGAAAAACCATTTAAACAAAGCCTTAATATTTATGATTATTTTGAAAACCCTGAACTTGCAAAAAAATACTTTGTACACGACATATCTCCTATAACCATTGATTCATAGCTCTATCTATCCCAACATCAAATATTTGAAGTGTTATTTTTGTTAATATTTGCAACTGCTGGCCTCGCTTAAATAGTTTTTCACTAA
>JAKJJU010000007.1 GCA_021713295.1 Thiotrichales bacterium 19S3-11 | reverse complement strand
CAAAATCGTTTAGCAGTTGAAGATATTGTTAAATTCTCTTGTTGTTTTACTTCTAAAACTTTGTCCCTAAAATCTTGTGAGTATGCCATTAAAAATAATTCAAAACCAGATAGTTAAACAATTAAAGTAGTTATAACTCATTTAGAGGCTAATTTAAACTGTGTTAGCTATATATTCTTTTCCCATGTTTAGATCACAAATGATAAGTGATTCTTTTTTTACTTCTTCTTCTACAAGCCCTTGACTATCTTCTTGGAGTATTTTTATTGCATATGGCGATTTATTATCCGTTTCCGCATATCTAACTACACCAAACTGTCCTCGCCCTAATTCATCTCCTAATACATAAATATCATCGTCATTTCCAGAAATAAAATCGTGGTTACAATCAATTGTACTTCCTTTTACAAAATTGGATCTTGAAGTACGAAAATATTTTTTTGCACATCTAAACTCTGAATCACGATCTTCTTTAGAACTCCATTGTGTTAATTTCATTTATGCAACCCTCTTAAAATTATATATTAGTTCAGTTCTATAGAACTTTTTATACATGAAATAGTTTTAAATAACTTCCATACCAACAGAAAACTCTGAAGAATCTGTAGAGCTTCTCCCTTGAGAAAATTCTTCATTATAAAATAATTGACTAGGGCTAGAAGATGTCGATGTATTAGTATTATCTTTGGCAAGCTTACTAGTCTTAGAATTAGGTTTTACTTTTTTCGCCTTTGTAACTTGCTTTGCCTTCACTCCTAATATCTTATCATCATTTCTGTTGCGAAGAATATTAGATAGTTGATCTGCTACTTCAATTCTTTTCATTTTTCGTTTATTACTAAAACTAAACCTATTGCTATTTTTTATGCCTACAATATTTATGGCTTTCTGTAAACTCCTATCACTGCCACTATTATCTATAATATGTTTAATCGCTTTAACATAAATATCCCTATTCTTTTTACTATGTACATATTTATTTAATCTTTTAAAAGGATTAAATTTATTTAAAATGCGAAATAGCTTGAAAGAGTTAATATGATGTTTGCCTTTTTGACTTATATCTTCATTGAAAGCGCCTATTAATATTTTTAAAGCACCCTTAGCTTCATCACTAATACCAGATAGTTTATTTTTATATTTGTTATCATATTTCTCTTTTTCAAGTGTTTTTCTATCTTTTTTCTTAGATACTTCTCTATCATTAAAGTATGCTGTTATTAAGGTATCACTTTGTTTAGTTTCACTTTTTTTACGATTTTCGTTACTTTCATTACCTACTGAGTCTAAGATACGCTTGATATGATTAATTTCTTTTCCCCTAGAGTCTAAATTAGGGTTATTAAATGCATAATCTGTAGTACGCCCTATAAAATGGAATAAAAACTCAGGTATCGCAAAACAAATTCCTATAAGCCCTTTCAATCCTGCACGAAAAACTCCTGAGTTTCCACTAGGGTTGTTTGTTGATTCAAAAACATCAACACATTTATATAGGAAAAGTCTAACAGAAGAGATAATAAATAGTGGCAAACAAAATAAAAAATTGGACAAACCCAAATGTTTACCTTCCCTAGGATTATCTATACCTTTAGCTTTTGGTTCTATAAACTTTAATTGATCAGCTGTTTTATATGATGAAAATGAACTTACGATCGCCGATTTCATCGCACATGTAATAGGCACATTTATATCTTTTAATATATTTTTTATATAATTTTTATAATACCGAGAAAAGGAAATCGCCATATTTTATTGCCTGATAATCTAAAATTTAATAATGATTTAATAATAATTAATTTATTTAGTTTTGATAGTGGCACCTGATACCCAATTTGATCTATTTATAGATTTTTTGGTATTTTGATATATTTAATTTTAGAATAATGCTTTTATCCTGTTGCTTTGCTACGGGGATAGAAATTTTAGATCAGCATTAATTTATTTATAAGCTGATAGAAATTCTAGCAAGAGAAACATCATTTACACAATGCTATGCTCATTAGAAAGTTTATCATTATGATTTTCATTGTTAAGAAATATTGTTTCAGGGGTTTTCACATAAAAATCAGATATCAGCTTCTTAATGTGACCTGGAATAATTGTACTAACTTCTTTATTATTTAAACCTTTCCTTAATGCATTTACTTCCTCCTTGGTTCCAAAATCATTAACGTAGTCTTTTACTTTATTAATATGATCAAAAAGATGATCAGAATGATCAAAAAGATGATCAGACTTATAACGATAGCCTAATCTATAGCTACCATAAGAGTTATCTCTAGTGAATAATTGTTTGTTCTCTTTAACTAATTTTTCTAAACCTTCAATTGCGGTTATAATACCATATGATGACCTTGCATGCTCAATCTTGAATCTATACTCCACTATTTCACTTTTTATTTTTTCTGCATTTGTTTTATTGTAGTCATTCTCATGTAACGTTTCATACCGTAGTTTAAAATATAATGATTCGGCTAGTTTTCTAAAATCTTCTAATTTGAATTTTTTCTTTCCTTTGCTACTAATTACTTCAGGTATTGTCATAAGGCTAGCCTGCCTCTTATACATTGAATCCCAATATTTTTCTACTTCATGATGTGAAAAATAAGAAGAAGTATCATCTTGAGTTAACACACTACTTCTACTACTTGACAGATTAAACATCTTCTTAAACATAGATTTCATAACTTTTACCTCAATTGTAGTTAATAACAATGATAGTATATTAATTTAACTTCAAGACTAAAGCGGTATTTAATACCCAAAAATAAATTGTAATATTTCTTTTTGCCGCAAATAAAACAACAAAATATAGATACTGTTTCAAATATTTCTAAAAGCTACAATATGCCTTCACCCAAATATTAAACTGTCTTTTCTTAAACATACAAATAACCTCGTATTTAGTAAAAAATTACATTGTCTGTCTCCATAATAAAGGTTAAATAGCAATTTATTAAATTAACTATATACCTTTGATTAGTATTATGAGTATAAAATGATTACTAGTTTTTTTTGGTTATAGAAGCAATTAGAATTTTGGGATAGTAATTATATCTTATCAGTATAAAAATAAGAATAACTAATATTTTAATTTCCCATCAAAATAATACCATTTATTTGAGTATTTTTTAAATTTGGAATTTTCATGCATAGAACGCAGTTCACCATCAAGAAGATATGTAGCTTTAAACTCTACAAATCCTAATTTGTCACCTTTTTCACCAAAGCGTTTACTGATAATTTCAAGAGCCTGCCAGTTTGGTTTTTCAATCCATTGAGCTACATCTAAGTAAAGACTTTTCGAACGACTTTGTGGATGTGTTGTCTCTACAATATACTCTATTAGTTTTAAAACATAAGCACTATATCTTGATCGCATCAACTGCTCTGCTGTTTCTACGCGTTGATGATTATCATGTGCAATTTTACAACATTGATCGTATTCTACTTGACTATTACATGGACATACTTGTTTGATTTTTTTAATATTATCTTCATTCATTTTTATGGTTTATATATAACTTACTTAATTATACATCTAGTGTAATACAGTTTTTATAAATTGAATATTTATATTTATATTTATTTTTACTTATCTTTCAATGGTTTTATCAAAACCTAATGCACTTAATACCATCCCGATAAACTCAGACTTATGATTTGTATAGGCTTCCCTATCCTCCTGAAATTTCTGTGCTAGTTGTAATTTCAACTGCTCATATTCATTTTTAATTTCTGGGTTATTCCTTAATATATCTCTAAATAAAACGCGATGAACCCACCGTGGGTCATCTTTTGCCACAATATGAATATGATGTGTTCTTTTCTTACCAAATGGCGGCATGCCCTTAAACAAGCGTAAATGCGTTTTATCCGGATTATCATGCCAAAATATATAACCTATTTTCTCCAAAGCCTCTACCCATAACTTACCTTGTTCAATCGTATCAATAACAATAAAAATATCAATAATTGGCTTACTTGATAAACCAACAACAGCCGTACTACCAATATGCTCAATTCTTACAAAGTCTAACTTTAACGGTTGAGTAATCGCTTTTATTAGTTCTATTTCAAGGTTTGCTAATCTCTCCCATGAGGGATCATAATCAACAATTTCAATGTCATCCAGTCCCTGCTGTTGTAATTGTGACGCATTACCCGTTTTATAATCGATATATTCAATAAAAGCACTTTTACCTTTAACATAGTTTACGATATCATAAGGGAAAGCATTTGCTAACTTTGTTTTTATCAGTTGATAAGCATCTGCATAGTCCTGATTTTGATTTAAGTAATCTCTAAAGGCTAAATGACGCTGTATTTCAGCGTTACCTTGTTCAAATAAATGAATATGATGTGTGCGTTTATCTTTTGATTTCCAATAAAATCGCCTTTGAGGTATACCATACTCTCCCATAGCTTGATAGCCCAAACGTTCAAATGCCTCATTTAACTGATCTACTTTTGATAAATCGCTAACAATCGGCATCAAATCAATAATAGGCTTAGCTTTTATTCCTAAAATAGCTGTACTGCCAATATGCTCAACAGCGAAACAATTATCACCTAGAATTTGTTTTATGTTATCTGCTTCTTTAGCAAAATCACTCTGCCAATGACTACGATAAGGCTCTAAAAGAACTGCCCTTATTTTCTCATCTTCACGACTCATAAAAATCCTCATTAGGTATTATTTTTGCTTACTATTCACTATCCCTATTTATGGTTTATATATAACTAATTAAATACCGGCTTTAAAGCCTAGCTGTCGCCAAGCCTCATATAAAATAACAGCAACTGAATTTGATAAATTCAAACTTCTAGAATCTTTTAACATTGGGATTCTAATAACCTGCTCTTTGGGCAACGATGCCAAATAATCTTTTGGTAATCCACGTGTTTCTGGCCCAAATAGTAGAATATCACCGGACTTATAATTAACTTCATGGTAATAAGTATTTCCGCGTGTTGAAATGGCAAATACTCGATTTTTATTTGTTTGCCCTTTAAAGTCATCAAAGTTTTTATGATGATTTATCTCTGCAAATTCGTGGTAATCCAGACCCGCTCTTCTAAGCTTTTTATCGTCCCACGCAAAACCTAAGGGTTCGATTAAATGCAAAGGCGCGCCAGAATTTGCACAAAGACGAATAATATTACCTGTATTCGGTGGAATTTCTGGCTCATATAACGCTATTTCAATCATATTTTTTACTACCTATTACTCAATGACGATTTAGAATACAATGAATTGAAAGATAGCAAAAATCCCCCTAACAATCTATAATTCAAATTTAAATTAGATAATAAATATTGATGGCACTACTTAAAATGCTAAGAGAACAGAAACAGAATCCTTACATTGAACTTATCATTCCTGTTTATAATGAGGCTGATTTAATCGGCTCATTTATTAAAAAGTTAGATGAAAAACTGCAAAGTTATACCAATAGGTATCGTATGATTCTTATTGATGATGGTAGCTCAGATAACTCAGCTGATATTATTGCCCCTTTAACTAACCAATACCCAATAACCCTAGTTAGCTTCTCACGTAACTTTGGTAAAGAGCCTGCCATTACCGCTGGACTAAAAGAAGCATCAACAGACGCTGATTTTGTCATTATTATGGACTCAGACTTTCAACACCCACTTGATATTATTGATCAATTTATTGAGAAATGGCATGAAGGTTATGATAATATTTATGGGGTACGCTCACGTGATGATCAACCATTTTTTAAACGCTTATTCTCAAGTTGGTTTTATAAAATTAATAAACTGATTATGAATATCGAATTACCCGCTGATGCAGGGGATTTTAGATTAATTGACCGTCAAGTTTTAATTGCCTTAAATGCCTTACCTGAAACGAACCGTTTTATGAAAGGATTATATGCATGGGTAGGTTTTAAAGGCTGTCCGGTACCTTATCAAGTTGCACCCAGAGCTGGTGATGGTAAGAGTAAATGGAACTATCGTAAATTATTTGAATTAGCCCTTACCGGTATTACTTCATTTTCTGACTGGCCATTAAGAATCTGGTCTTTAATTGGTGTTATTATCTCCCTACTTGCATTTTGTTATGGTATTTATGTAGTGATTGATACCTTCTTTATCTCTGGTGTACGTACACCAGGTTGGGCAACAGTCGTTGCTGGAATTACTTTCTTAGGTGGTATTCAATTAATTTCCATTGGTGTGGTTGGTGAGTATGTTGCTAGAATTTTTAATGAAGTAAAACAACGGCCTATCTACATTATCAATCAAAAGAAAAGTCGTAATTTGGATTTAAAAAATACGGATGAGTCTGATTGTGATTAAACCGCAGCATCTTATCCTTTTTAAACAAACATTTAAATTTGGCATTGTTGGTGTCATTGCAGCAATTGTGCACTTTAGCATTGTCACAGTATTGGTTGATCTTTTTCACTGGTACCCTCTAGCTGCAAATATTATAGCGTTTTTGATTGCTTATAATGTCAGCTATTTTGGTCATAAAAATTGGACATTTCATCAAGAAGGTAAAAAAATAAGTCATACGTCAGGTATTAAATTTTTTATTGTTGCCTCATTGAGTTTTATTTTAAATGAAGGCTTATACGGTATTTATTTATTATTTGTACCGCAGTATCAAATTGCATTATTTCTGACACTGGCGACGGTTCCACCGATTACCTTTCTTTTAAGTAAATTATGGGCTTTTAAATAGGTTTATTATTTTTTAACTATTTCCAGGCCCACTAGGCTTCTTATTCGAGCTTAGTTGGTTTTTAGTTTGTTCTGCTGTTGTATAAAATGGAGTTGAAGTTCCCTGTGATGTTGGGGCTCCTAGCACGCCAATAGTTGCACTAATAGTATCAGCTACCGTAGAGAAAAAACTACCCACACTCTTACTAAATTCTGCACTTTTATTACTTACATAGCTATTTCTTATCTTTACCCAATCATCATATGAAGATTCATTAACAAGAGATCTATTCGCAATACTTTGAAGCGTTTTATCAGATTTTAGATATTTCCAATCATTTCCACTAAAACTCCCCGTTGAGGCTACTGCACAGACTGCTTTTTGTAGATTTTGATCTTGCTGTAATTTCGTAATATCATTCTTAAATGTCTGAATTACTTCATCAAAGTTATCATATAACTGTTGGCTAGTATTAACACCATTTACTTTTCTAGCATTCGCCCAAATTGTATTTATTATATCAAATAGTTTATTTTGAGTATCTTCATCAAGCCTATTGTCATCAGATAACAATACTATGATAGCACTTTTCATTATAAGATTTAATTTCTTATTGAAATTATTCTCAAACATGGTTTTATCTTCGATTAGACTATTCAAAGATGGATTCTTCTCTTGGAAAAAATCAATAATACGTTGAGCTTGTATTTTACCATCCAAACCAGATATAAACATATTATTATCATATGATAAATATATCTTATGTTCATTGCAATCATATTGATTTTTTCCATTATGATTTTCTGAGTCTTTAGCTATAAACTCCCATTCTCTAAATTTTGTATTCTTGATCAAATTATAAACTATCTGATTATCAATTCTTTCCCCAGCATCAAAAATGGTATCAAAAATACTTTCATTCTTAATATTTTGATATTTATCATATTCTTCTTTAGTATTGAAACATGTTTTATATGACAAAATAACTATATCGATATAACTTTTTAATTGATCATTTGTTAACATAACACCCACCCCCTTATTTTTATTTTGAATAGTTATAACACAGCTTTCAGTTTATTAATATTATAATTTTATAGTGTAATTATTCTATTTTTTAGAATAAAATCGTTTGGTAAATTTAAAAATATAATGAAATACAAACAATATAAATTTAGCTATGCTTATGAAATCAACCCAGAATCAAAATGATTATTAGCTTGTTGGTTTGTGTTAATAAACATGAAAGGCGCAGGACTACTAAAGTTAACGTCATTTTTAATGACTGCTTTTGACTGACAAAGCGTCTCATATTGTGTCATCTGTGATTTATTATTTGGATCGAAACCATCTAAATTCCCTTCAACTGCATAATAACGCATTGCTCTATATTTAAGAGAGCTTGTAGTTCCATCTTCTGTTATTTGTCCAATAAGCAAAAAATAAGCGTGTGAATTATTTTTTAGTAATGAATTAACTAGTTTCATCTCTTTTGTTACATGAGATGATTCTGATTGCCAGCAAACAACTTGCAGCAATTGTTGTAAATTATAACAATCCTCAATATGGGCAATTTTAGTATCTTTAGGATCTTGATGATTTAAAGATACTAATAACTGCTCTTTCAATGTTGAAAATTGATTTTCTAAAGCCCAATTACAAATAATCGGCCTGATATCCTCGCGACAGCACGCTAATAATGTTTCTAAGTTTATGGCTCTATTGCCAATCTGATAAACCAAATCGTCCTTTATTTGACTTAATATAGCAACCTGTACACCACTACTGAGACCACTTAATAGCTTAAATAGCGTTGCATTTAAATATAACTCTGATAATTGATTCCCCATACTATCTATAAGTTTTAGCTTATTATTATCATCTAGTCGATTTAACAAAAATATAAACTCAATGGATTTATCACATCTTCCAAAAATCATTGGTAACCTATCGGATAGCTGATTTAATAATCTAAATTTCTGCATCTCATCATCGATCAATGAAAATAACATAACTACCTTCATAGAAGGTAATTCTATCTCAGGTAGTTTATTTTCAAATACCTTAAATAATTCAGCTTTTTTCGACTGATCTAATTCTTCTGAAGCAATTAATTCAAGAAATTCATCAATTGTATTAAGGCTTTCTACAACAACGCGATAAGCAAGCGCTTTAGCATACGGTTTTACTTTATTTAATGCTTTTGTTAAAGCAGTCATTGATACCGCTTCTTGTAATTCTATTATTAAAGCTTCCTCATATCTTGCCCTTAATAAACACTTAACATACTTATTTAAATCACGAAAAGTCAGTTTAGGATTTTTCTTTTTCTCTAACTCAAATGCGTCTATTATTACTTTAGCTTCACCAATCTCTAGACCTTTTTCAACTAGAATTTGTAACATTTCTTGCACAGTATAAACTGGCAATTCAACTTTAATTAAACGACGTTCAAGAGCTTGAGATGCCTGCTTTCTACCACTGAAGCTAGCAGGATTTTGCGTACCAATTACCATAAACCCAGGCTTTTCTGCTATATGACCTTGTAAATTTTTACCCATTAATAGCGCATTGAGTAATTCTTCTAACATCGGGGCACTATTAATTTCATCAACTACAACAATCGCCCCCTCATCAAATGCTTTAAGTAATAATCTTTTTTTCTCTTCTAATGGCATACTAATTGGAAGAAGATAAAAATCTTTCCCCTCTTTTAAGCCATTGGATAGCATGGTTTTAATAACAATATCACTTTTACCAACACCAGGCTCACCCTCTAGAATCATTCCTCCTAAACCACTGTACTGGCTTAAATACGGTTGGGCTTGTTTTAAGGCTCTCAAAGCTAAACTATCATTCAGCAATTGTTGAATTGGTTTTCTTGATTCTGTAACAACAAATGAATGATCACGTTCTTTTAAATCTAATAACTCAATCTTAACCGGCCTTACAGCACTAAATTTTTCTTCAAATTCTAGTAGCTTATCTTCTGGCACACTATTTCTACCAAGACTATAACTATAAAATTTTGCATAATTAACACAATTTATTGGATCAGTAATCGAAGCATTTAAGGTTAATAATGCCATCATTTGCAATTCTCGAGGTGAAATAAGCACTTCATCTTTTGATAATGAGCATAAGTATTGATAAACATCTAAAATAGGAAGTAATAACTTAGCTTCATCACCTTCAAAATCGCTACCTTTAAAAACAGGCTTTAAAATACGATCATAAATAAATTCCAATGACATCGGACTAAATTCTACAGCACTACCATGTCGTTTAAATAACGGTGCTAAGGTTCTTTCATCGCCATAGCTTAGTGGGTTTCCTGCAAAGATAACCTTATGTTTGGCCGTTAGTTCGATTAGTTCACCATCGATGAAGATCGAAGGTGGGGTGTTAAATAATCCTTCAAATTCACTCCAATTAGTATGTGTTAGATTAGCCTCATCTAAGAAAAGAATTTTCTGCTTATCAGAAGTATCTTTTGCCCAAAGTTTGATCGACGACTGGTTTTGATAAAAATGATAAGCCTCATTATCTTGAAAAAACTTACAAACGGTTGTTGTCTTACCAACACCTGTAAGCCCAGTGATAAATACATATGGACTATGTGCTAGTTGATTGGTAAGTTTCAGTATTCTCTGTTGTTGGAATAATTCTGCCATCTCTTGAGCATGTTCTAGATCAAATTCATCAAAAACAATTTCACTGGATAATGCATCTAAACCGTGCCATGCATGATCACTATTATCTGAATCACTTAATTGAAGGTATTTAACTCTCGTTTCTAGCTGAGCAAATGATTCAATCTCAATAAAATCATTCAAAGATCCAAAATATTTTTCGTCATAGCCTTTCTTTTCAAGTAATGCCAATTTAGCCTGTGGTTGAACGACCTCTTCATTAACAGCTACCGAAGAGAAAGCTGACATATCTGGGCTAACTAAATAAAGTTTACCCGTATACTGATCTTGTGCATTTAAAAAATCAATTAATGCATCAGAAAATTCATTATTAAATTCTCCATAGAGTAGGATGTTTTTGTTTTGTTGAATTGCATTAATTAAATAGTGTTCGGTTTCATTAAATTCAAACTTTAGCGTTACATCATTTAAGTTACCATTGATCTTTTTCAATAAGTCACTAGTCGTAAGATCTGTCACATGAATAACATCAAAAGCGATACTATCATGCTCATCAAGTATGCTACTAACAGTGACATCAGGATCATTCGTTTGTATTGCTGAAATATTTTCTAATAAAAATGCTGCCTTTTTAACTTTATTGATTTCGACATCAAATGGTAATTCTACCGCTTCATTTGTATGAATAACTACTTTAATATTTAAGTGCTTACATTCAGTTAATAATCGAGCCCATTGGTCATCCGTTAAATTTCTTGTTAGATTAACTTCAAGTGTTCCATCTTGATATGCTTTTAAATAACCGTCAGCCATTGTTAATTTTTTATCAAGATTGTCGATACGATACCTATTAAAAAATTGACTCAATAGTGTTGGGTTAAGTGTAATGGCATTAGCATTAAATTGATTATCAAGCGCAACTACATTATCCTTTAGTTCTTCAAAGTCATAGCCCTCTTGTGCATCTATAACTTTAAACTCTTTAGGCAATTTAATTTCTATACCATTATGACAAATTTTTCCATGAATTTTGGCTAAACTAAAAAACTCCTCAAACTCTTTTGATTTTGGAATATTCTTTAAAATAAGTGAGTTACCATGGGTTAGTGCTTCCTTTAGAAGACCATCTTGATAATAAAGCTCATCCCCATTGATAATCCAACGCCCTAATAAAATCTCTTTCCAATCTTGTGCATGAAATAAATCGATTATAGGGCCATCTACGATCTCATCCTGTTCTAAATCTCTGATAGGTGATGCTATAGGCGCTACCTCAGAAACATGATGTCGCTGATCAAATCGGCTTAAAAAATCAGCCCCCTGATAAACATTCGGATCATTTTGATTTCTAATACCGATAATTTTTGTATTTTGAGGAATTTCGATGCCATCAATTTTTTTAAGGTCATCTAAAATACTATTAAAACGAACAATTTCAGCGGCACTAAAATTAGAATAATTAATCACAATAATAGGCGGATGCTTATGATCTTGAGTTAAATAATCATATAATGCACCACCTGGTGGCTGTTGAATTACCCCAGTGTTATTTATATTGTGTTTAACCGTTGGTATCAATAAACTCAAATCCTCAGCCGAATGAATATAAATTATGTCTTTTGAAGTATGTTGAGCATAGTGACTAATTTGATTATAAAAAGCTAATTCACTCTCCTCATCAAACTCAACTAAATGCTTAGATTGATCATCTGACAGAATACCTTGAATTAAGACAAACGTATCCAGTGTCGATTTTTGTGATGATTTATGTATAAAATATTTGGAAGCATTTTGCTGCAACTTTTGATATTTTTGCATTTGCATTGGCTCTATAAATAATAGATTTGGTGATCCTAAATTAGATTCAGAGTCAATTTTTTCAACTTCAAACTCACTATCATCAAATGCTGATTTATCTGCTTTTATCTCTGATTCATAGCCACCTAAATCAAGCTTTATCCATTGATCTTGATATTCTACTTCAACAAATGCATGAACATCATTATGAACAATACGTGCATTCATCAATGGAAATTTTTTATCAATAAACGCTTTTAATAGTATTGAACGATGTGCACAACCAGCTAGTTCTTGCTCATACATAAGGCTAAGGTAATCATATCCTGTGGGGGAATCTAAATTACCTAAATCAAGCTTTCTGCCAATGGGTTTTGAATCAAAAGAGCTAAGGGCTTTATAATACTCTTGTAGTTTAATTGGTAAAACATCAACACTCTGGTGTTGTTGCGGATAGGTTTCAAGTAAATAATTAAGTTCAACGGTCACAGAGTCATCAAGCGCTCTAATATAATATAAATTATCAGATGCTGAATAGTTTATTTCTATATTACGTTGATCTGCTCCATCGATATACATCTGCGTAATTAACTCATGATGACTTAATGATGCAATTGGCACAAACTCATTTGTTAAATGCATTTTTTGCTTAGCAAAATAATAATTATCCTTACCGCTTTGAAATGCCTTTTTAACCAGATAATCAAACGATTTTTTAACACTACAATAGGTAATATCCCGATTACAACGATCTAAAGGTAATAATGCTAGATCTTCGGTTTGCTTAAGTTTAAATGCTTTTTCTAGCGTACATGCTTCTTCTGTGACACTAAGCTGTGAATAAATTGCTCTTCGATAAACACCATAACCTGGATTAGCTCCATTAATCGCAACAAAAATTTGTTTTGCATGAAGTGATTCCTCATCGTATTCTAAATTTGACTCTTCTTCTATTTCTTTAGGGTAAGCTTCCAATTCATCTAGCTCTTCATAAGAATCGTAACTATCGGTTGATTCTATATATTGTTCAACAAAATCTACAGAACCCATAGAAGTTGATGAGTGATTGACTAAATTTGGACTCACTTCTACTTCTATTTGGGATACTTTTTTAGATGCTTTATTTAATTTCTTTTGAGCATTACTTAGCGAACGATAAAACTTATCCAGTACTTCACTGGCATTATCTAAATTTGGCGCTCGATCAATTATTGCTAAAATATTTTCTTCTAATAAATAATTCTTCTCTCCAAAAATTGCTTCTGACTCTTCTGTAATATGTAAATACTCTAGACTGCTTAAATCTAACCCTTGATAAAAAATACCCGTAATATTTTCACAATTACGAATATCTAATACTTTCAAATTTTTAGCATTTTTTAATAAGACACTTAATTCTTCATCTGTGATATTTGTCCCTGATAAATTTAGTTCTTCTAAATTTTCTAAATATCTATCGTTTGTAAGAATTGATGAAAGCTCAATTAATTCATCTCTTATAAACGTTACCTCACTTAAATCGATCGATTTAAGTGCTTGCGCATTATTCAACATTCCGGCTAGCGATTCTAAACATATTTCATCTAAACTCTCAGCTTTTAAAGTTACTAATTTATTCAAATTTAATAACTCAAAACCTTTAAACGTGATCTCTGTCAGTGAGAAATTCAAATACTCAACATTAGGTGCATTCTTTAACAAATGATACATATCTTCATCAGAAAGCTGTGATTCTTCAACATCAATATGTTTAAGTTCTCTAAAATCCATATCAAATGCTTTAGCTATTTTAGTCTCTATACTGTAATATTCTGTCAGTTTTTCTAAACTTCTAGCTGTCGAAATCAATTCTAAAAATGTAGTTGGTGTTAATTCTGAAGTATTAAGTTCTAATTTTTTGAGTTTATTTAATGAAATGGCTTGCGTAAATTCACCTTCTAAATTGTCACAATTTACTAAACTAATCGCTTCTAAATTTGCTGCTGATAAGAGTAACTTCTGAAGTTCTTCTAAGCTAATATCACCCGCTATTTTAATACTCTCTAATAAACTTAAGTTTGCATTGAGATAAAATTCATTTGAGAACCCTTCAAAGTCTTTTAGATCAAGCGTTTTAAGCGCTTGACTATGCCATAGTATTAACTCTATATTTTCAATGGTCATTGATTCTGATGCAACACTGAAATGTTGCAAGTTCTCAAGATGTATTGATTCGTCCAATTCATTCGTTAATTTTGAATTTAAGTTTAAATGTAAGTTCTCTAGATTGACTGCAGATTTTAATAGTTCACTTAAATATGCCTCATTGACATTCATCTTATCAAGATTTAATAACGTTAGTTTAGCTAACTTTGCATACTGTTCTAGATTTAAGTTTAATTGACTACAATTAGAAAGTTTTAATTGTTTCAGGTTATTTGTCGCAGCAAGTAATTGATCAAGCTGCTCATCTGTAATATTAGGACAATCTCTTAAATCTATTGTCGTAACCTCTGATAAATCTTGTTCCAATAATTGTTGAAGATCAATATCCTCTGCTACAATAATGGCTGTTTTTTTTGGTTGCTGATCAGGAATAGCTTCAATCACGTCAGATAAGATATCAGCTAAAACAGGCCTACTTAACAGCGTATCATCTATAATGATAACCGCAGAATGAAGTGCTGCTATTTTAGCTTTAAGCAATTGCAGTTTCGTTGATTTATGATCATTTATAACAATATATTTTTTAGGTGAATAGTCACTAACGATTGAACTATCCAGCAACGCACTTGAATACAATGGATAGTTACTGATTTGATAGTTATCTTCTAGTAAACGTTGACACTCAACTGAATCTAAAATATGCAGTTGATCTTTAGGAATTTTTTTATATTTAAATGCATGATTGACAACGTCATCGTTATCAACAAATGAAATACCCTCTAAAAACTGTTGATCAATCCTATTTATCATTTCCAGATTAAGCAGTTTCATTGCATTTTCATGCCAAATATACAAATTAAACCCATCATCTACTAGCTGTGCTAGCTTTAATTTAAGTTTGTTAATATCCTTTGCTAAATAAGCCAATGAATCAGTTAGAATTAGCGTTTTTTTAGCTTTAGTCATTTCAGAATAAGGATCAACCCAATAATTTCTCTTGCCTTGTACTAGTCGATTAAATGAAATATTTCCAGGTGGTGAGTCTTTAAATGCTTGAGTACTCTGTTCTTGACTAAAATAAAATGAATGATGGTATTTTGGCATAATTATCGCAACCCTTAAATCTACACAAATAATCAGACTTAGTAAATAGAAATAACATATTAGTAATATCGATGCAAGCTTTAAATACTTCTCAAACGGTACAACGCAATCATAAAAAATCAGATAACTATTTGATAAATCACTATTATCAAACTTTAATCTATTCTATTAAATTAATTTATTAAACTATATTACAATGAGTTAATTTTTTACAATGTGTTGTTATTTATTAATTGATTGATTATTTTGATGAAATTTGTTATGATGTAACTTGAGTGTTTTATAGTTATAATTAATTAGTTGATTTATAAGGTTGCGTAAATTATGGCAGAACCATCTACCGTCTTGACAGGGCAGCAAACAAGCATTATTCAAGGCTATATAAATTCTGGTAAATATGATAGCAGATATATGGATAATTATTTAATTGAATATAGCTCTATTATTAATGAACGTAACGCAGAAATAAATCAGCATCTATTGAATCTAGAAGCCAATCAGAAAAAACTCAAAGAAACTGAAAATCTTGATAATCAAATTAGAATTGTTGCTGTACGCGAGCTTGAAAATGAAAGGAAAAAAATTCAATTACAGCAGCAACTACTTGAATATCAAATAGCATTTAAAGCTGCAGCTGCAGCTGCTATGGCGAGAATAAAGCAGAAACAAGAAAATGACGAAAGCGCAGATGAAATGGATGATGAGTTGCTTAAATCAATTCAAGAACGCTATGACAATTTAAGTGAAAAAAGTCGCCATTACTATGAAACATTATCAGATTATGATCCTGAAGATGAGTTTCCAGAAGATCTTCAAAATGAGATTGATCAACTCAATAATGAATATGATGATCTGCATTATGAAAGCACACTAAGTGAGCTTGAAAAAAGAGGTTTTGAAGTTGAGCGAGATGCTGATGGTGTTGAGGGTAGAACTCGTATCACCGATAGAGATGAAGAAGGCAATGTTCGTACTCAGATGACACATGATCGTAATTCACATGAATACGTTATGGAACGATTAAGCGGCCATGAAGAATCTATGCATCATGCTGCCGATAACATCATTAATTTAGAGTCCAGTCGAAATTCTGGGCCTGAACATAATTTAGAATGTACTTTAAAATTCACACCTGATGCTCAACAACATTTTAGTACCTTTATTCAAACGTTTGAACAACGACTTAATCATTTTGAAAATACAATGCCAGATAGAGCACCTATTTATAGTCGTTTAAGAGAAGCAATTAATCAAGCTAAGCATAATTATGATAAAGTTGATCAACAAAAATTTGAAAAAGGCATGGAAAAAGTTTTGAGTGGCCTTGATGAAGTTGAAAGTTCTTTGGGATTAGAGACTGAAACAGAACCAACATCAGATGTAACGACATCAAAGTCAAAACTTAATTCATCACAAGATATGGATAAAAAACAAGAACCAACCGTTGTTGATACACCAGATTTAGATCAAACAGATACGCTAAGACCTGAGCCACCTAAGCCAGGAAAGAATCAACAAAAACGCTCTGCTAATAGCAGTTCATGGCCCCCTAGCCTATTTAGCGATCCTGATAGCGTGACTCCCCCAGATAAACGACAAAGAATTGAACAGAGTGCTCAAATGTAATTCTCTGTAAAGAAAATAACTAAAGAGTTCATATCCTAGTTTTATTTACTAGTTACATGTCATTTCTGTCTTCATTCATTTCATTTTGTTACAAATAATAGAATTTCGTTTTGTTGTTTTTTTAATAGCTTTACATAATGTCTTATGAATTTCACAGAAATATAATAATACTTAATTATATCATTTTAATTTGTGATTTCGTAACAATTGATTATTATACACCCAGCTTTTTGGCTTATATACTGATACTTCAAATTTTTATTTACGACTATCTAACTGGTTTATATATTTTTTTATTGGTGTGGTTATTTTATCATGCTGATTATTTTTTAATCAACACTGTAACAAAACAAGACTTTATTCAAATCTGATTATTTGATATTCTATGCAACATATAAAGCTTTTATTAAATTTGTGTTGAGGAGAATTAAAATGGCGTTGACTCAAAAAGAAAGAGATGAGATTCAAACTAGACTTGAACAATCTAAAGCAGCTATTGACAGGAGCGTAATAAGAGCAATTCTTATTAATCAAAATAGAAACTTAGATGAGATTGCAGTTCAATTTAAGCAAATTCAAGTTCTACAAGAAGAACTCCAAAGGGAACAAGTCCAATTAATTCGAAACCAAATTAGTGAAACGAGAAATAATACATACAATCAGAAAAATAAAGAACTTGACGAGAAACTATTAAAATCAATTGAAGCACAAATAGCAGAGTTACGTCGTTTAAACGAAAAAAATAAGAATGCTTTTGACTCATTGAAAGAAACCGATCAAGACTACGTAGTCAATCAATTCGGTAAACTTCAGAATGAAGACCTTCAAAAATCCAATACAGATACAAATCTTTTGAAAGAATTATTTAAATACAATTTTGCTGCAACTAGTGCTAAATATACTGACCTTGGCTATACTGTAACACCTACTGTTGACCCAACAACTGGTACTGTAAATTCCGTACATGTTCAAAAAGAAGATCAGCACGTTGATTTTGATTTAGACTTTGAAACTGATACTGTTGAGTTAAATGATATTGGTAATACAGATGAAGATATCGATGCATCTGCTAATGCTTTAGCTGACTTTATTGACACTAAGCCACCAGAAACTGATAAGCCAAAAGAAATAACAATTGAAGGTAAAGAAGGCTTAAATCATGATGATGTTGGCAAGTTGCTTGATAAATTGATCTCAGTCTCTCAAGAACAATCACAATTTTATAGCGGCGCTTTCTGGGAGCGTGTTCAACAGGATAACAAACCGTCAAATACCTACACAGTAACATTTACAACCAGATCATTAGATCAGGTTTTAGCCCAGTCAGGCATTCCTCCAATGTTATTTAGGGATAGGGACCTTACTATTAGAGAAGCTTCGTTTAGTAAATCATCTGAAACTGATGGCCTAGCATTATTTCATGCTACAGGAGTACAACATGCTGAAGAAAATGGTAAAGCTAGAGGTTTAGATCCATTACCATTAGACCTAACCACGCATTAATTTTACAAATAACATCTTTAATTAATTACAATAAAATTAGATTTTATTGCAACTAATCTGTTATCATGCAAATGAAATTAATTAAAATCATATAACCATTGGGGGGGCAGCATGAAACAGTTAAATTCAATTAATAATCAACAACAAGCTGAAGCATTCTTAACAGAACTTCGATTTCGAATAAAAAATGCAATCGCTGATTCTGAAAGTCAATATACTAACGATAGTTACCTTACCGATGATGTCAAAGCTGAAAAATTAGCAATGCTAGATAAAGTACATCACGATTTTATCTCACAAATTGATAATTATTTAAATATTACAGATACTCTCGTTACAGTGAAAGATCAATCAGAACCTGAGGAATCAAACATTGTGAGATTCGAAGATAGTAAAAAAGTGGTTGAGGAAATACTAGCGCAATTTGGTTTTTCAATTCAAAATTAGCTAGGTATTTTAGTGTACAAAAAATGATCGAATTTGTAACAAATCAACGATAGCCTTACAGCAATAAATCTGATACTATCCATCTAGAATGTTAAAATTTATTTATTATTAATACTAAAGGGGGGGGAACATATGTCTCGATTAAATCTAAGTAATGATCAAATAAAAAAGATTCTTAAACAACTTGAAGATGATATTGATAATAATATCAAAAATGCACGCGTATTAGAACATCGTAAAGAACGTGAACAAGTTTTAGAACACATTATTGAAGAACAACAAACCGAAGCCCTTTTATTAAAGCTTCGCTCTGAAATAGAGCAAGCAAAATCAGCGAGTGCGAGACATGAGGCTGCTGATGAGGAAGATGATAGAAAAGATGAAGAATTATTAAAATCAATCGATAAAAGCTTCGAAAAACTTGATGAGTTAAAAAAAGCAAACGATAAGATTTTTGAAAAAATAGAAGATGAAAGTCTATTAACCCTTATCCAAGATAAACGTAATGAAAACATCGTTGAAAAGCAAGATCAACTAGCACAAGATAAACTAATTGACCTATCAATTAAAAATTTAACCGCATTAGGTTATACTGTATCTAAGCAAGTTAATCAGCAAGGTCAGACGATTGTTAATGCAATAAATCAAAACCAAGGTATTAACATAACGGCTACTTATCCTCCAGCCAATCAAGCTCTCAATCAACCAATTATTAATCAAACTACTGTTGCTGGAACCACACAACCAGCGCCTGCAAATCAAAGTAATGCTACTAATAATGGTAATACAAATACTGCTGTTCAACCAGCGCCGGCAAATCTAACTAACACTGCATTGGTTTATGTCAAAAACGCTGGTAATACTGAAGAAGATACAATAAATGCTGCTGAACATACGTTTAAAGAGTTCATACAACCCCACAACAATCTTGGTGTTTTACTTAAATTAGATAAATGCATTGAGCCAACTAAAGTTGAGTTATTCAATAAATCACTAGTTGACCAAGTAGAAACAGAGAAACAGCATAATATTGTACAAACATCACCAACCTCTTGGGTTATAGCACATAAAAGTTTCGATATTAAAAATGTAGTAGATACTATATTTGCAAGGCAATCAGATATCCTCGAAGAAGCAATAACTAAAGCAACTGCAACTCAACCACCTACCCTAGTCCAAGGAATTGAAGAAGCTCTACGTAAGAGTGAAGCAGAAGAGGCTTATAATGATTTCATGGGCTCAGTTAGAACACCACACTATGTTAGATAGTGATACTAGAATATTTATTACATTAAATCTACCCTTCCTCTAACACTTGGCATACAATTACAACTATCCGAAACTACTAAATAAACAGTGATAAAAATAAGGGTAGCCTCTATGTTTTCAACACTTAGATTATTAATCACCCCCCTATTATGCTTGGTAATTCTAACCTTAGGTAATGGCTTAATTACAACTTACTTATCTTTACGATTGCATGACCTAGGTAGTAGTAGTTTATCTATTGGAGCACTGACAACATTCTATTATGCCGGTATGACACTTGCCGCCTTTAAAACCGAAAAATTTATCTTTCGTGTTGGACATATTAGAGCCTATGCTGCATTTGCCTCTCTCTTAGCAGTGACAACCATGCTACATGGTATTTATATTAATGATATCTTCTGGATTATCTTAAGATTAGTTGATGGATTAGCAATTGGTGGTTTATATGTTGTCATTGAAAGCTGGATTTTAACAAGCAGCAACAAAGAAAACAGAGGCCAAATCTTAGCTGTTTATATGGTTGCACTTTATTTAGCTCAAGCTGGTGGTCAATTTCTGTTAAATATTGGTCATATTGAAAGTTTTATTCCTTATGCCATTGCTACAATACTCGCATCGTTATCTGTGATCCCCTTAGCAATGACAAAAACAGACTCACCAAAATTTGAAGAACCATCAACATTAAATATTAAATCATTATTTAAAAGTAGCCCAAGTGGTATTATTACCTGCTTTATCAGTGGCTTAATTTTGGGTAATGTTTATGGCTTATTACCTATTTATATTGCTGATCAAGACTATAGTGTTAATTCTTTAGCTTGGTTAATGGGAATTACGATTCTAGGTGGTATGGCACTCCAATACCCAATTGGTAAACTATCCGATAAAATTAGTAGACGCACAGTTATGAGTGCTTTAGGTATCGTTACTGCCTGTATTTCACTAATTATTGCTTTAACCTCCATGTACTCATTCTACTTCTTCTGCTTTTCCTTATTTATCTTAGGTGGTGCTACGTTTACACTTTATCCTGTAAGTATCAGTCATACTTGTGACCGCTTAGAACCAAAAGATATTATTGGAGCAACACAAGGATTATTACTAGCCTATGGTGCTGGTGCAATGGTTGGCCCAGTAATTGCACCATTTTTCATCTATGCCTTTAATACAACCGGACTATTAATCTTTTTTATCATCTGCTCATTACCACTATCTGTCTTTCTAATATGGCGTAAGAGCCAAGTTGAAGCACCAACCGATGCAGAAAAACAAGACTTTACAGCAGCACCAACGACAACACCTATAGTCAGTGAATTAAACCCAAGAGCTGATGAAGATAACCCACAACAAGCACCATCAGCCTAATTGCTTATAAGCTTCTAATGCCATTTCTCTCGATAACTTTAAATCAACAATCGGATAGGGATAGGTTTTTCCAAGCTCAACATTAGCTTGAGTTAATATCTCTTTTGGTGCAAGCCACGGTGCATAAATATATTTAATTGGCATTAGGTTTAATTCTGGCAGGTATTTTTTAAGGTACTGCCCTTTTGGGTCAAATTTCTCTGCCTGTAACACGGGGTTAAATATTCTAAAATAAGGCGCTGCATCAAAACCACACCCAGCAACCCATTGCCAGCTAGCACTATTGTTTGCCAAATCCGCATCAAACAAGCACTGCCAAAACCAGTGCTGGCCTTCTCGCCAATCAATCATACAGTTTTTAATTAAAAATGAGGCACAAATCATACGCACGCGATTATGCATGTGCCCCGTATGCCACAATTGGCGCATTCCTGCATCAACAATAGGAATACCCGTTTGCCCTCTCTGCCAGGCATTCAAACGCTCGGCATCTTTTGACCATGGAAACTCGTTAAACTTTTTCTGCCAGTTCTGTTTGGGTAATTCATTAAAATAAAATAATAAATGATAAGCAAATTCACGCCAAGCTAACTCTTTAAGAAAGTGAGCTTTACCATCTGATTCCTCACAATCTTTAGCACGATGCCATAAGGTATGTACTGATATTTCACCAAAGTGTAATGCTGCTGACAATTTAGAAGTTGCATCTAATGATGGAAAATCACGACTCTGCTTATAGGATTTAAGCTTATCCGATAAAAAGTCATTTAACTGTGAAAGTGCATGATCTTCACCAACCTTCCAGTGTTTTATCACATCAGCATACCACTTTATTTTCGGCAAAAATTTCAACTGATCTAAGGATTGCGAGTATTTGTTATCTTTAATCAGTTTCGATGTCTCTAGATTAGGTTTATCAATTAATAAACGAGGACTTTTAGCATTAAGAGCGCCTTTTTGATAATAGGCCGTAAAGACATGATACGGTGTATGATCTTTTTTCAAAACACACCAAGGTTCCCACAATAAAAAACCATTATACGTATAAACTTCACACCCTAACGCAGTTAATTTTGATTTAATCAACTGATCGCGTTTTATCTGCCAAGGTTCATAGCAGCGATTCCAAAGTATCTTTTTTATCGGATACGCCGTTATTAACTGCGTAAGAATACGAAGTGGATCCCCTTGATAAAATGAAATTTTATTATCCAATACTTGGTTAAATTTTTTTAATGAATAATAAAGCCAAACTTTTGAAGCTTCACCTAGTCTGAACTCATTTGCATGAACCGTATCATCAATATAAATCGGTAAAACTTCGTCATGTTTCATGGCATTTGATAATGCTGGGTTATCCGATAATCTTAAATCTTGTCGTATCCAAACTATAACCATTTATTTAATCTGACTTATAAAGCTCCAGTTTCCTTCAGTATAATCACTGCTAGCAGTCCAAACCATTATACCTGCAAATTGCCCCGCTGTAGATTTATTTTCAATAGTATTGATTTCTTCTTTTATAACTTCCGGTGTCATATAACCTTGACCATCGCTTGTTGTTGCAGGAACGCCAAGTATAATTTTGGTTGTACCATCATTATTGTTACTGTCCATCTGACTATAGACGGCATCGTAAGCATCCGAAAGTGATGGCTGCGGATTATTGTTATAATCCTGAATTGATAAATAATCAAAACAATGAACACCACCACAAGCATCACTTGCTAGTAACTCATTTAAACTCGTATTACCATTCCACATAAATTCGTGACTTGAAACAAGCTGAGGTGCTCCAGTTATTGTAAAACCATGCGCAAAATCTGCTTCTCGCAATTGAGCTTGTTTTCTTAATTCTGTTATAAAACTTTTTAAATAACTTTGATCTGTATTCATCCCTGCTTCTAGATCAAAATCTACGCCATCAAGTTTATTTTTTGCTAAAAAATCAATAACACTATCAGCCGCTGCTTGCGGATTATTTGGATCTGGATTCCAACTAAACTTTGAATTTGACCCACCACCAAACGTTAATAAAATTTTGGCACCTTGTGCTTGAGCATTTTGTACATCTTTTATAAATTCATCATAATTAACATCAACACCATAGCCATTGTTATTATATTGATTATTATATAGCGACACGTCCGTGCCTTGGATAACACCAAATGCCACAGGAATAATTGTATAACCTGCCTGTGCTGTTTGTAGCAGCGTTGGATTTGCCTTTGTTCCGGCATTATTTGTATTTAGATTATTCCAATACCCAATGTAAGTTAACTGGTCATTTGAAGGTAATGGTTTCTTCAATCTAACCGTATCTTGAAGCGCTAACGCATTTGAACTCATAATAACAGATAATACCAAGCCTGCTGTTAAAGATAGTTTATACTTCATTTCTACCACTCTCCATATCAATAGAAAATTAAACCATAGCTTGATCTAACGCTTTAGTCAATCATGGTTATTACTACTAAATTATTAATAACAAATTAGTTAAAACTCATTAATCAGCGATGGCTCTTTAGTTGGCTTGGTATCATGAAATAACATAGAATGCTCCGCCTGTTTCGGAGGTTTTTTATTTTTTGTGCTTTTTATGGGTAAAAATGAAAACCCTCGCCTTTTCTTATGGTGAGTACCTTTTGCAGCTGAGGGGCTTTCTATTACTGATGGTTCTCTCGATTTATTTTTTCTATCCGAAACACTCGCCTTTTGATTTTCAACGATATTCTCAAAAAACTGAATTTTTGGTTCAACTTCCTTACCATATTTTGGTGTAGGAGACATATCACTATGGCGCTTACTGGCATCTTTGCTTGCTTCAACTTGCGCTATATCATCACCACGCGCACTGGGCAGATCACTTAAATCTAAACTTGCTCTTCTTGTAACACTAACAGACGCTTCTTTTTCCAACTCGGATTGTTGCACTCTATGTAACTTATCTAATTTGTCTGGGGAAAACTTCAACTGTGATATAGATGGTTTTTCTTGCTCTTTTTCTTCTTGTTTTACAGCCTCTGGCGTATCTTTAATATGAGACCTATTCTGAAATAGGTTAATAAAAATTGCATTAGCGACTTTTGTAACATCTTGTGAGACATCAAATATAACTACCATATCAGGTATTTTCGCTAGCTCTCGAAAATGTTGTTTATCCGCTTTAGATAGCTTTTTAAATACCTTATCTTTATAGAGTTGTGATAGCGTTCCTTGTAATGCTTCAAGACATTCTATTTGGTCAAATTTTTGCTGCTTTTCAGCTAAAATAGTCATAAGCACATCAATACAACCTCGAATTGTTAAAGCGAAAATATAGATTTGTTGCGGTAACTGCGGTGTAGATTTAGGCTTGTTTATTGTTGCAGTCGACGCCACCACATCAGGCTCTTTTTTTGAGATCGTTACTTTTTTTGATTGAAAACTTTGAGAGCTACCAGCTTCGACTTGGGCATCATCATGCTTTTTAACTTGTTGATGACTACGAGGCGTAAATAAAAATCGACCACTAGAAGAAAGTCTTTTAGTATTTGCTCGACGAGATTTAGCTTGTTGCCTTTCATTGTTAATTTTTTCACAATTTTCACGTAATTCGCTACTTACTTCCCATACTTCATCATCATCTAAATTTCCTATATCATTAATTTTTTTTATGCCAATTTTAACATCCACTGCCATATCATTTAAAATATTAGTTTCAGTTACATCCTCAGCATTTATTTTCTGTTGATTTTGAAAATACCGCATTCGCTGTAAAACTTTATCCTTGGCTGGTTGTTGATCAGCCAATTGCTCAGCGAACTCTAATGCACCAAAAAACAATGAACACGGTGGTAAACTTTCATCTTGATAGATTAACTCTTTTGTAAAACGTTTATGCTGAAGCAGTAATTCTAAATTTTTTCGTGTTTCAGAATTTAACTGCTGATAGCCAGGTTTTCCTGGTTCATATATCCGGCTAAGGTTTACATGATTTAACCCTGCTACGATAGCACGTTGTAATTCAAAGTTATTAACTGTATTTATCGCAACATCTACCCAAAATGTAAAAATAGCTGCTGCTTGATGTGGGTCTGATGAATAACTTAAGACATCACACACAATGCGAGAAGCTAATTGATTAAACGTTTCAGCAAGATTTGCCTTAAGTTGTTTAAGGTAGTCACTATCAGACATTTTAGCATCAGAAAAATCATACTGTTGATATCGATATTTTACTAAGTCATCTAATAGACATCTATAGCTTGCAACTTGTTGCTTATACTCTACAGAACCATATTGTATTTCACCTTTAGCTAAAGTAGATAAAAGCATCTGATGTTTAATCATTATTCTAATTCCTTTTAAAATTACACAGATAAATCACAGACAATATAATAATCAATCAATGACGTAATTATAATATTTATAGGAATTATTGATATAAAAAATTTATAAAAATCGTATATCTAGATTTAAGAAAACACCATACTTCTACTTTATTAAACAATTAATCTAAAATCATTTGAAATAATATAATATATAGTTCATTATTTTTGTTTTATTATTATTAACTATTTTGATTGTTATATATTAAAGGGGTTGGGTATTATGCCGTCGGGTCAATTAACTGATAAGCTTAAAACAAAATCGATACAATCAGTAACCGATTTGGATGAGAATGAGAAAGAAGATTTAAAAAATAATCTGTATCGTGCGGATGCTGAATATAATAATAATTTACAAAAAAGTAAACAACAATTTATTCAATTAATCGATGAACTTAAAAAGACTGCGCCAGTTACGATTCATCAAAAATTAGAAGATCTAAAGACAACAATTGGTAATATTAAGCATAAGGCATCAGATAATAATACCACAGATCATTTAATAATCGGATTTATGAAAACACTAAAACAGGAATTTGAATGCTTGTTTATAAAGCATTTAAATAAATTAAATGAACTAAATGCTAATGCTATAAACTCAATAAATAGTTTGACGCTTAATCTATGTGAAGAGGGTGCATTGATTAATGCTAAATCAATGGTTAATATTATAATTAATGGTGGTAAAAATACAGGATTAAATACACACCTCATAAGTGCTAAAGAGACCGTCATAAAGCAATTAGCAACTGGCTATTTAAAGTATCTTAATTATCCATCTGATCTTGCGAACGAAATTCATCTTACCAATAGACTATACAATGCTGTTTGTGAAGCATATGGATTAGCACAGATAAATAAAGATGATAGATATGGTGGGGGGTTAACAGAATCACAACTTTCAGGATTTAATACCTATGTTTCTCAACATTTATCACCGGAACTAGTTGTTGACTATTTAGTATCAGAGCACTCAGACATATTACAGATAAACAAAGCTGATGGGACTGAAGCATTTAATCAAATATATTCTGACATACTGAATGATGTCACTGATACACAAACTAAAAATCGTTTAAATATGAGTCTAAGAGAGATATTTAGTAGTAATAAAGATAATGATGAAGATAAAAAATTAATGCTAGTCTATTTATTAGAAAACTCAGGCTACTTCGAAAACTGCACGATTAAAATCTCTATTAGTGCTAATAAGAATTTATATATGTATGATAAGAGATTATCCGTGCTCGAAACCATTGAAGACGAATATGATATGAAAACACTGAAGGTACGAAACTTAAATCAAAACGACTTGATGAATTCAGATCAGACAATAAACGAAGATCCCTGTAAAAAAATTGCAAATTTAGTAACACCATATAATATAGAAAAAATTCTGGAAAACATAGATGGAAATGCTCTAACTATTCTTAATGACTATATTAATCCAAAGCATAAACAATTTCATGATGAAATTATACGCATAAATTGTATTAAAGATCTTATTGGCACCTTAAATCTAAAACTTGATGAGGATAAAAAATATATTTTAGAAAATCTTGATTATAATCAATTAAATGATAATTATATTTATAATGTTCTAAAAAAGAATGGATTATCCACTAGAGATAATTTGCTCTTTTTATTTAATACGCTTAATCAAACAAGGCAATCACAAATACCGAATAATAGTTTAGAAGCTATTTCTAACTTATTTAGTATGTTTGAACAATATGAGATAGTGATGGATGAAAAGAAGTTTCAAGATATACTAGAAAATGCAATTCGATGGGGTACTATTATTACGACATATAGAAATGCCGCTAATTCGTTAAAAACCACCCCTGATGAGGTGCTTAAACAATTGATTTCCTGTGACTTGAAAAACTTCATTAGCAATTATGATAGTATTATTGCGATACAAGAAGCCCAACGTCAAGGACATAAACCAATAAGTGTACAAATAGTACGAGCACTTTTTGTTGCAGCCATATCAACTAATTACGACAATAAAAATGTTGAAAAATATTTAACGATATTTGAAAAATTAAATAATTCTGATATGTTATGTAAAAAAAACATTGATCTTATTATCAATAATTCCAATAGTTTTACAGATAGTAATACAGATAAATTCATAGAAATTTTTAAATCTCTTAAAAAAGTTTTAGATGCTATAGAAGGTAAAGGGGAAAAAGGTCTTGGAGCAGATAGATATCAAAAATTTACAAGATGTAGGCCTCAATATCAAGAGAGTGTAATGGAGGCTGTGGTGGAGTATTTATTTTCTACGGATAAAAACAAGCACACAACCTTAAGTACAAAATTGACTAATCTTCAAACAGAATTTTTAAATAATACTGGTTTATCTGAAGATAGATCACTCACTAGTAAGTTTAGAAGGAGTTTCATGCATTCAGTAGTTGATCCTGTTACTACAAGAATATCAGATCATACCCCTTTTTATGAATATACAAATTCTGCTAGAATGATATATGAGAATACAAATAGTATAGTCAGTTTATGCCCTGATCATCGTCCTTAATAATGTCTTTAAAACATCACTGCAGTTGAATATGCATCCATAAAGCAGACATTAACCAGTGTCCTGTATTATAGTATTTATTATCAACTGGTTTAGCAATTAATGTATTATAGAATCCTGCCTGCTGATCAGTTAATGCTTGTTTCGTTGATAACCCATATAAACCTAAGGCTGTTGTGCCTGCATAAAATGAGTCATAATTTCCAACATTATTATAAATTGCGCCTAACAACTGATTATCAACTAATACTGCTGTTGAATTATAATCAGAATGAGCTAACGCTAAATAACCACCTAGATTCTCTGGATTACGCCCAGCATCATAATCATAACTATCACCAGCAGCGGTAATAATATAATCATTTCCACTTTGTTTGGCTGTATAAGGCCAATACATTAAATAGCCATTTTGTGGTCGATTTTCATTAGACCATTGCTGTGCTGTCTGTATAAATTTTAATGTATTATCAATCAATAGATTCCACGTTTTTTGATCCATTTGCTTGTTTTTTGCAAAAAGATACATAACAGGTAATACAGCTTTATCTGGCTGTACATTTTGAGCCGCGGATAGCTCTTTATCACACGTGCTATCACCTGTGCCTGGTAAGGTTGGATTTGCCACGCCTGTATATGGATAACTTAAACCATCATTGAAATCTCTTGCTGAAATTTCAGCTGCTCTTGCTTGAGCCCACGCGAGTAATTGATTAGCATCGGTCGTATCATTTGCTTTTTCTAGTGCTAATACTGCTAAATATACAGCTCCTGTCATATAAAAGTCACCATCTGTCGCACTACCTGTACCATTTGGATTACCTTCAGCATCACGAGTCCATACTAATAATTTATCATCATAGCACCCCCATTGGCTTTTATTATTTTTCTCAGCTTGAGAGTTTTCAGCACTAACCCAATAATTATAGCCATCAAAAAACCGCTGTTTTGCTAAATTATACTCATCATTAGTAATCCCTAATGAAGGTTGAGTCTGATATAAATACATCATCATAGCTGATGTTAACATTCCCATACCAATACCTTCAGATGTATATACAGAACCTGAACCTTGGCCTGAACCATCATTTGCGATCAAATTATAACTTTGCCCTTGAAAGTTAATAGCTCTAGTGTTTTGACTCCACCAAGTATCATATGCAGATAGTATTTTAGCCATATCAACTGCATGAATACTCTGATTAGTTGATGCAGTTGCTTTAACTGTTAACATGATCGAATCAGCTTGATTTGCATTAGCGGATATTGAAATACCCATAGATAAAAATAGAATGCCAATAGATTTAAAATTTAATTTTATCACTTAAATCTCCTTTTATTTTGAAATAGCTAACCTTTATAGCAAGGCTATTCAATCATATTTAGGATCAATAAACAATTATTTATGGCAAAATAATCAGATATAAAAAATAAGTGCAATATGAATTTATTGATTGATCTTAGCTATTTTATAGCGATAAAGTATCAATAAACTAATAATAAAACAGACAACACCCAATACATTCGCAGCCATCTCAAATGATGCTCCAACCAGACTAAGCGCATCTTGACTGCCTGTATAGCCAATAACACCAGCAATAAATATACTCATTAACGCTTCACCGACAATCATACCTGAGGCGACCAATATGCCTGAAGTTTTCGCATTTTCAAATGCTTTTTTAGATTGATAGCGTTTTTTTAGATTTCTATGCGTAAAAAGTGAAAGAAAACCCCCAACAACAATTGGTAAAATCATCGACATAGGCAAATAAATTGCAATTGCAAATGAAAATAGACTAATTCTTGGCCATTTCATTGGTTTAAATACCATCTGATCCACAATAATTAAAACGATACCTACCAATGCACCAAATAATAGCATTGACCAATTCATTTTATGGGTAACAATTCCTTGCACTAAGGCGGCTGCTAAATTCGCTTGTGGCGAAGTTAAGGCATTATCAATTGTCATGCCTGGATTCGGAAAAGGCGCTCCAACCAACCCATAGGCATTATATAAAAGATTAAATACCGGTGCTATAATAACTGCTGCCGCAATTACCCCCATCATCAATGCAACTTGCTGTTTCCATGGTGTAGCCCCTACAACCTGACCTGTTTTTAAATCCTGCAAATTATCATTGGCGATACAGGCAATTGCAAGAATGGTTGATGTGATAAATAAAATTAAGCCTACTAAAAATTTCTGAGTTTCAACATGTTTAATATCATGACCAAAAAATGCTGTCGCTATATAAGCTAATATAAATGCAATAATAATCGCAGCTAAGTAAACTAAACCTGAAACTGGGCTATTTGAAGACCCAATAATGCCTGCCATATAACCTGCAACAGCAGCTAATAAAAAGCCAATAATTAGAATCAAAAAGATACAAACTAAGAGTAAAGAAAGTAACTTACCAACGGATAAATCAATAGGTTGTATACCAATATAATAAGCAAATACTGCAATTAGAGGTAATGATAATAACAAAGTCATACTAGAGAGATATTTAATTGGCAGATCCCTTTCGGTTCTAATTATGAGGCCTTCACCTGTTTGCTTATATTTAGCATGATCTTCCAATGAGGCCTTAACACCCGCAATCAGCGGTTTAATTAGATTGATAACTGACCAAATCGCCGCTACAGCAATACAACCGACACCAATATATCGAATGTTAGTATTATAAATTTTATCCAATACAACATCTACAGAAAGCCCTTGATAAATTGGATTTAGTGAAAAATAAGGCGTCAATATTAAATAGGCAAATATTGAGCCGACTAACATATAAACACATAATCTTACGCCAATTAGATAACCCGCCCCCACTAAAGCCAAACCATAACTAAAGCTTGCACCAACAACAACATTACCCACTTTACTAGCATAGCTTATTGAGCCTGCAACCACCTTAAAGCCACTTATTAATAGTGATAATACAGCTGAAACAAGTGCACCGATTACAATAAAACGTATGCCTGTTTCTATCTTTTTTTCACTTGAATTACTTTTTTGTTTAATCCTTTCCCCTACTTTTAAAACTTCTGCGGCAGCTTGCCCTTCAGGAAATGGTAAATGACTTTGACTTTCAACAATTAATGCTCGCCTTAGTGGGATTGTAAATAATACACCTAGCAATCCACCTAATACGGCAATTAACGTTGTTTGCCAATAAGGTAATTCATTCCAAGTACCGACTATAATTAACGCAGGTAAGGCAAATACAATAGCTGATAACGTACCACCTGTTGAGGCAAAAGTCTGAACAACCGTATTCTCTAGTATATTTGAACCTTTAAATCGACTTAAAACCGCCATGGATATTACAGCTGCTGGTAATGTTGTTGCAAATGTCATACCAACTCTTAATGCTAAATACATATTTGCAGCCATTAACACAATGGTTAGTATTGCAGCCAAAATACAAGCTCTTATGGTGATCTCTGGCAAATTAGTCGATGGCGATATATAACTTTTCATTTATTAATATCCATATCATTTATTCCTATCACAAAAATACTATAGTAGAAATAATTCTCATAAATGGCAAATATTTTTCTATTTATCAATAACTAATACAAATAGTTTATAAGAAAAAAAGATTAAATATAGAAGGATTTAATTAATTAATGGTATGTTGTTTGTATATGAGGCTCTAAACTACCAAAATTAGGTAATCAACAAATCCATCTATTAGACAATGAAATATTAGGTAAAAGCCTTATTGCAAAAATCATTAAAACCCGCAAAAATCATAGCTATTAACTTATTGAAAAATAATATATTCACATCGGCATCGTATCTGTTACATCGTATCTGTTTTTTGAAATATTTCTTTTATTAATTTTTGGTTATGATTTTATTACAATATTACTTAATGTAATAACAGGAAATATTTTAATGTCTCAGCAGTTAAAACAAAAATTAATTCATGAAATATTAGATAAATATCAAAACAAAAGTGAAAGTCTATTTTACCTAAATCAGAACAATGTAATTTTTGGTAACAAGCGCTATGAAAACATACCTAACTATGTAATTGAGCAAATTGAACTTGAAATAAGGGAAGATAAACAACACTATAAGAAAAATGGGCAGTATACCTCCTATCTTTTATTCCGCCAACATTTATTTAATAACTTAGAAAGCGCTCAATATCGTTATGAAATTACTTTATCAGGAGCAATATCAACCTGCTTACTAGATAATTCAAAGTCATCTCCAGTTCAACAAATAATACAATCTAATGCTGAATGTTTACAATTACAATTAAAAAGTATTTTTCCTCGGTTAAATAACGAATCAAAAAAATCTGTATTAGTAATGCAACTATTAATAGACGCTCAATTCAAAACTCATTGTTTTTTTGCTCATAATAGAAAAGATATTGAACATGAAGGCAACTTATTTAAAAATATCCCAGGGCCAATTGTAAATGCAATAGAAAGCTTAAGAGCTATAGAAGCAACCTATCAAGCTAAATATCATAAACCATCAGATTATAAAGCATACAGAGATGCATTAAGGGAGCATTTATCCTGCTTTGAAGGCAATGAAAGTTTTTATAATACACATCTAGAATCTGATTGGGCAGTCAATTTATACCGCAATCCAGAGCCAATTTTTCAATCCTATGAACCTCCCAAGCAAACAATAGAATCAGAATTTCTATATTAATTTGTACTCGCTTAATCGACTAGTTTCTTTAGCTGCAAAATATCAAATAAAAAATGGTTGTAATCGAGATGATTTATGCTTTAAACCCGGCACTGACTGGGGTTATTCAAATACGAACTATATTATTGAAAAATATTTTAAAAAATCTTATGGCAGCATGTTAGAAACATTAATTATTAAACCATTAAAAAAACAATATGGCGTTCCAATTCACTATGCTATGTAATATAACACTTATCTTTACCGTAATATGCTGCAGGGTTACTTGCCTGAAGAAACAGCGAAAGAGTTGGATTCACCATTATTTTCCCCAAACCAGGATGTAACTGTTATACCACTTGATTATATTGGCCCTGCAGGTGGCCTAACTGGTACAACTCGTGCATGGTTCGATACAAATTTATTCCCAGGCTATGACAAAATTCAAAAAGTTGACTTACTTTTACCTTCTAAAAAAGGTGAAAAAGTTGATGCTAAAGATATTGATAGTAAATGTTTATCAAGCGTTAAGGGCTACTATGGTCTAGGAGTTGGTGTTATGTATAATAAAATTCATGATCAAATTTGGATGTATACCGGTAACTACTTAGGTTATGCCACAACTTATGCCTATTTTAAAAATACAAAGACAATCATTGCTCTATCACAAAATGCTGGCGCTACCGAACAATACCATAACATTGCTAAGTAATTTATTTTTCAATCAAAAATTAAACGATCCTTTCCATGAGCCAATTCTACCCATGCTACTTTTAAATTCACGATATTTAAAGGAATTTATGAAGCTAGTCCTGTTACAAAAAGTCGTTAGAATATATTTAAATGGAAGATTTTGTCAAACTTACAACGAATCTAATTGTTTAATAATATCTCTACTTTTCTAAATTTGTAATACTAACCTGATAAATTAATTTATATCTTATTACTCTATAACTGCTTATAGATTTTATTTTTGAAATAACTCACAACTTACAAACCTCCTTAGCAAATGATAAAATAAAGATTGATTATTTAATATTTGATTTTAAAGGTTGCAAAATGAGCTATGAAATTAATTCTCAAGCAGGTGTAATTGAGGCAATACAGAAAGGTATTCCACTTGTTATTACACATTCAAACACTCAAGACCCATTAAATGTTCATGGACAAATTTATGTACCAAAAGTAGGCAATGATGGTTGTGGAATTGTTTATGAAGGTTTATTTTGGGCAAATCAATTTCGCATAGCTAGAGGAATGACTGTAATTGATACTTCAAAGCATAAAGATATATATGATGACGAGGTATATGGAAGAAGGGATTTTATTCTAAGAAAGCAACATGTTAGCACAGACCTTTATAAAGAACATTATCACGACAAATATTGCCATCAAGCTGAAAGTCATAAATATAAGGTTATTGCCTATCCTGAATTAACGGCTGAAATGATTGATCATGCAGCAACTACTGAAAAATTTAATGGCGAAGGTTACCCTAAATATAATTGTCATACTTTTATAGATCATGTTATTGGTCATGCTTATCACAATAATTATATTAATGTATCTAATCGAAATAGTTTCTTTAGAATATATAATGCACTTTATAATGGAGCGACCACAATATTTAAAAAACAAAATATAACGAGTACTAGCTCTATTGATGCTATCAATCAACATATTGTTAATTGTCCAACAAGCCGAGCTGCCAAAGCCCTAGCATTATTAAATAAATATAAAGGCTCAAGCAATGGTATTAGTAAAAATAATAATAATTTATTTAGAGAAATTCACCAATACGCTTATGAAAGTTCTAAACTATTCAGTAAAACAAATACTCAAAACAATGTTGGCTTTATTTTTGCAACCTATGCTAGACAACATCCAGAGAGTCGTTCAGCTAAAATTGCAGTGGCATTAGATAGTTAATTCAAGCTAACAATAAACTTAATCACCCTTATACATCACCAAACAACATTTATCATTTGTGGTCAACATCCTTGTTAATTGTATCCTTATCCTTTAAGAATTTCCGCCCTTCCGATAGGGGGTTGCGTTGAAAATAAATGCATTAATTATTTGCCTTTAAGAGGGTTTATATCAAATTCACAGCTTAATATTTTTACAACTTTGCCAAAGCTTTTCATTGTCAACTTTGCCACCTTTATTCGTATAAGTATAATGTGTACCATCACTAACTAAACCACATTGTTTTACCAAACGGTCCGCATCTTGTTTAGTAATACGTCTCCAGACTTGAGTACGACCAATCAAACTTATTCCCCAATAACCTCTCAAATAAAGCTCTCTACCCCAGTTTTGCGTATAAAGATAACCACTATAAACATGACCACTTTCAGGATCAAGCAAGGAACCATCATCCCATTCTACGCCATCACCTTTTGAGGGTTCATCATCTGTTTTAGTAAAGCCCCATAGTATTTTCATACCTTGGACTCGACTATCTGGAGTTTTAGTGTAGTCATAGGTATAACCATTATCAGAACCTTTTCCACACTTCTGACAATTAATATCTGGTGGCGTTACCTCACCATCAACTACTTTAAAAAATGGCACTAAAATTTTACCTTCAATTTTTCCTGATTTAGAATCTTGATAGACTTGAAAAACCGATTGTGCCTTATCTGTTTTATCACTGTATTGCAGCCAATAACCAATTGGAGATAAAATATTGGTTTTTTGTGCATGCGCTTTGGTATTCTGTGCCTGTGCAGAATTAAGTTGGTCAGTTGAAGCTAACCCATTATGTGATACGCTAAATATTCCTAATGCGATTGACAATGATAGTAATTTAGATATCCGCATAAAACCCTCCTTATGCTTTGTGTCCATCCTTAAACTAACTATTAATAAGCTAATGTGCTTGATCCCAATTTTGCCCAATTGCTGCATCAACTGCAAGTGGAACAGTCAAGCTTGCTGCAGATTCCATAATTTCAATGACACCTTCTTTGACTACTTCTGCATCTGCTTTTGGTACTTCTAAAACAAGTTCATCATGAACTTGCATAATCATTTTGGCATTTGGGTAGTGATTCTGTAACCATTTATTTAATTGGATCATTGCCCGTTTGATAATATCAGCAGCCGTTCCTTGCATTGGCGCATTAATTGCTGCACGCTCAGCTTGTTTACGACGCTGTACATTACGTGATTTAATATCAGATAAATATAAGCGCCTACCAAAAAGTGTTTCAACATACCCCTGATCTAGAGCATATTCTCGCGTCTGTTGCATATAGGCTTTTACACCTGGATAACGTGAAAAATAAAGATCGACATAATCTTGTGCTTCACCTTGACTTATATGTAACTGTCTTGCTAAACCAAACGCACTCATACCGTAGATTAATCCAAAGTTAACTGCTTTCGCCTTTCTGCGATCCTCCGAAGTAACATCAGCTAATGACAAGTTAAGCACTTCAGCTGCTGTTGCTCTATGAATATCTGCGCCCTCATTAAATGCCTTTACCAATCCTTTATCATTTGATAAATGCGCCATAATTCTTAATTCAATTTGAGAATAATCTGCAGCAACTAATAGATGATCCTTAGCAGCAATAAATGCTTGACGTATTTTACGTCCTGTTTCTGTACGGATTGGAATATTTTGCAAATTTGGATCAGATGAAGATAGCCTACCTGTAATCGCAACAGCTTGATGGTAAGAGGTATGCACACGATTAGTTTGAGGATTAATTTGTAGCGGCAATTTATCCGTATAGGTTGATTTAAGCTTACTAAGATGACGATGCTCTAAAATGATAGCCGGCAACTCATAGGCTTGTGATAACTCTTGCATTACCTCTTCTGAAGTCGATGGCTGACCGCCAGGTGTTTTTTTAACAACTGGAATTTTTAAGTCATCAAATAATATTTCTCTTAATTGCTTTGTCGATGCTAAATTAAAGGTTTTATCTGCTAACTTATAGGCTTTAGCTTCAAGATCATTTATATTCATCGCTAATTGATTCGATTGCGCTTGTAGTTGACTAATATCTAACTTAACCCCTGTCATTTCAATCTCATTTAAGACAAACATTACAGGCATCTCTTCATCGAGAAATAATGCGTTTAGTTTTTCTTCTTTCTCTATTTTTGGCCAAAAATAATGGTGAAGCCTTAGGGTAATATCAGCATCTTCCGCAGCATAAGGAGTTGCTTTTTCCAAATCAACTTGGTTAAACGTTAACTGATTTTTGCCTTTTCCAGCTACTTCTTCAAAAGAGGTTGTTTTAATGTCTAAATAATACTCTGCCAGTGAATCCATGTCATGACGTGACGCAGTACTGTTGAAAACATAAGATTCAAGCATTGTATCATAACTAACACCTTCAAGCTCAATTCCTGCTCTTCTTAAGATTTTCAAATCATATTTAATATGATGACCGACTTTTTTAATCGCCTTATCTTCTAATACAACTTTTAAAGCATCTAACGTTTTCTGAAACGGTAGCTGCATTGGCACGCCTAAATAATCATGTGCCAGCGGAATATAACAAGCCTTTCCTTCTTCTACAGCTAGAGAAATACCAACCAAATTAGCTCGCATCGGATCAAGAGCGGTTGTCTCTGTATCTATCGCAACTAATTTAGCTTGTTTAATTTTTCTAATCCATTCTTCCAGAGCATTTTGTGTTAAAATACATTCATAACTGGGTTGATTAACTAACGGCTCACTTTCATCGCCTGCTAACAGTTCAACTTCTTTTAAAAGTTTATGAAATTCCAGCTCTTTATAGAGTATTTTTAACTGACTCGTATCCGGTAACTGACATTTTAATTGATCATATTTAATTTCTAATGGCACATCTGTAACAATCGTTGCTAACTTATAAGATAAAGGAAGCACCTCTAAACTATTACGTAAATTTTCACCAATTTTTCCATTAATCTGATCAGCATGTTTAATGATATTATCTAAATTACCATATTCATTTAACCATTTTGAAGCGCTCTTAGGGCCAACTTTCGGCACTCCAGGGATATTATCAGAGCTATCACCAACTAAAGCTAGAAAATCTATAATTTGTTCAGGCGTAACACCAAACTTTTCAATTACTTTTTCGCGTTTAGTAATTTCATTTTTCATGGTATCAACTAATGTAACATGCTCATTAACTAGCTGAGCCATATCCTTATCACTTGTAGAGATTAGGACATCCCAGCCATTATTTGATGCCTCTTTAGCTAGTGTTCCAATAACATCATCTGCTTCAACCCCTTCAATACTTACTAATGGAAAGCCCATCGCTTTAATTAATTGGTGTAACGGTTTGATTTGCTCACTGAGCTCATCAGCCATTTTCTTACGATTGGCCTTATACTCTGGATAAAGCTGATGTCTAAAATTTTTACCCTTGGCGTCAAAAATAATACCAATATGCTCTGTACCCATTTGTTGAGGGAGTTTTTTTAGCATATTAATAACACCATAAATAGCGCCTGTGTGTTGGCCTTTTGATGTCATTAAATATGGCATCGCATGGAATGCTCTAAACAAATAAGATGAACCATCAACTAAAACGAGCTTTTTAGTTGAATCTAAATCAACAGGATTATTCATAGTAGAAATTAACCTTAAATATAATCTAGTATCGTGCTTTCAAGATTAATTAAAATTGACGTTTTTTAATTACTTTATGGACAATGCCATATTCAGTTGCTTCATCTGTATTCATCCAATAGTCACGATCAATATCTAGACGTACTTTTTTAATTTCTTGGCCTGTGCTTTTCGAAATTACTTTTGCCAAACGCTCGCGCATTTTAACAATTTGCTCAGCCTGAATGTGGATATCAGAAGCACTACCTCGTGTCCCACCTAATGGTTGATGAATTAAAAAACGCGTATTGGGTAAACAATAGCGATTTTCTTTATCTGCCGCCAAATAGATATGCGTACCAGCACTAGCAACCCAACCTGTACCAATGACTTTAACCGTGGGTTTAATAAATCGAATCATATCGTGGATCGTATCACCTGCTTCAACATGCCCACCTTGTGAGTTGATAAAAAGTGTAATATCGCTTTTATTGTCTTCTGCTTCTAGCGCTAACAATTCTTCAGTGATTTTTGCAGCAAGTTTTTGATTGATTTCACCGCAGATTAATAATTGCCTGCTCTCAAATAATTTCTCTTTTACATTAAATTTATCTTGCTCAGGCGACTTTTCTTTCGTAGCTACTTCATCATTTCTAATGATCTCGTTATTCACAATGAACTCCCTTTAAATATTGTCATTTACTCTATTGAAAAAACTTAGCTCATACTATATCCACTGTAATTGAATAAATCAATCATGATGAAACAGAGCACATCAACTAACTATTTGATTATTACTTTGACACTACGTTTCTTTCGTCATTATATACTTGAACAAGACTAATTAATGCCATTTAACTTTCAGAGAAATGTTTAAAAAGTTGCTATCTCAATATTAAAATATATAATAAAAATTAAAACAATCACGCTTATTTTTATGAAGTTTATATGCTTGGAAAAACTAACAAATTATTCATTCTCTTTCTTTTCAGCATACTATTTGATTCCATTACCATAGCTAATGAAGCAAAAGATGATAATAATTGGCATTTCCACTGGTATATAGGCCCAAGCATAGGCATAAGAACCTATGATCAATCAAATCCGTTTTTATATGGAACACAGGCTAAATCAACCGCCCAAGAGCGATATATAGGCGCCATTATCGGTGGCTTAGCACGTTATAATAATTGGGTTTTTCATAGCTATCTTGATTCAACAATAGGCAAATCCAATTTAGATTTTACAATTAACGATCAAATATTACCAATAAATGAATACTCTGATCTATTACACCGTATGTTTAGTTGGAGTGTCGGTGGGGGCTATAGAATCAAAAGTGGTAATTTTTCTTTTATGCCAGGAATCAACAATACATTTTCATACTCAAAAACTACTACTGAACAAGGGATAGGATTTGGGCCATTTGCAACGATCAACAGCATACAGCAAGATATTAGTCAAGCTTACGTTGGATTATCACAAATAAGCACCTGGAATTTTAATCAACAAACAGCCATCTCTTTACACTCTCTTTTAGGTTATATTTATTTTCACAAATTAACTAATGATATCAATTACTCAGCATTCTCCCAATCCCATAGAAGTATTACTAACTATATAAATCACCGAGGTTACTATGTTTTGTTAAGCATGGCATTTTCTTATCGCAGCCAATACGGTGGTTTTCTTTTAATCCCATCGTATTCCTATTCATATATTCCACATAAGAGTACAGAAGGTAGTAAGCTTACAACGCTTAGTTTAAGATTGGTTTATTTGATTGGTTCATAAGCTTACTCTTAGAATTAAAGTCATAACAAGTCGCTTTATCTATCAACCTAGAATACCATCCACCTTCAAAATATGCTATAACCATAAGTATTATTGATTTTCTATGGAGAATACAACTATGGATTGGTTAACAAATTACCAAAATTCCATTTCAGATAGTGACTCTTTTTGGCGTAATGAGGCTGAAAAGTTAGACTGGTTTAGTCCATTTCATACAGTAACTTCTGGTAGCTTTGAAAATGCTGATATCAAATGGTTTGAAGAAGGCACATTGAATGTTAGCTATAATTGCATTGATCGTCACCTTGAAAAACAAGCTGATAAAACGGCTATTATTTGGCAAGGTGATAATCCAAATGATCAACGTATCATTACGTATCGAGAATTACATAAAGAAGTTTGTCAGTTTAGTCATATACTAAAAAAATTAGGCGTTAAAAAAGGTGATCGAATTTGTATCTACTTGCCGATGATACCTGAAGCTTGCTTTGCTATGCTTGCCTGTAATCGCATTGGCGCAATACATACGGTCATATTTGCAGGTTTCTCCCCTGAATCGATTAAACAAAGACTAATTGACTGTGACTGTCGTTTAATTCTCACGGCTGATGGTACTTTTCGTGGTGGAAAAACTCTCAATTTAAAAGAGAATATTGATCAAGCAATCGATCATGATACTAATGTTGATAAAGTGCTCGTTATCCGTCATGCACAAAATACTATTCAATGGTTTGATCATCGTGATTATGACTATCATGCGCTAAAAGACTCAATAACTGAGTCAACATTTGAGCCTGAAATCATGAAAGCTGAAGATCCACTATTTATACTTTATACTTCTGGTTCTACTGGAAAACCTAAAGGCGTTTTACATACAAGCGCAGGATACCTTCTATATGCATCCTTAACCCATCGAAAAATTTTTGACTTAAAAGAAGATGATATTTATTGGTGTAGTGCTGATGTTGGTTGGATTACTGGTCACTCATATGTTGTCTATGGGCCATTAGCTAATGGTGCAACAACTTTGATGTTTGAAGGTACTCCAGCTTATCCAAGTGTTAGCCGCTGGTTTGATATCATTGACCAATATCAAGTTACTATTTTCTATACTGCCCCAACGGCCGTTAGAAGTTTTATGGCGCAAGGTGTTGAAAGCGCACTTGGTAATAGCAAACGCACATCTCTACGTATTTTAGGCACAGTTGGCGAACCAATTAATCCAGAAGCTTGGGAATGGTATTATCAACATATTGGCAATAAAAACTGTCCTATAGTTGATACTTGGTGGCAAACGGAAACCGGCGGCATTATGATCACACCTTGCTCAGATTACCCACAGGTTCCAGGCTCTGCAATGCATCCTTTTTTAGGCATTGAAGCTGTTATTCTAGATAAACATACAGGCAAAGAAATTCAAGGCGCTATGCAAGCACATGACTACGGCGCACTTGCAATTAAAAAACCATGGCCTGGCATGATGCGTACCATTTACGGTGATCACAAGCGCTTTATCGAAACCTACCTTAAACCTTACCCTAATTTTTATTTTCCTTCTGATGGTGCTTGGCGAGATGATCATAATAATATTTGGATTACAGGACGCTTAGATGATGTCATTAGCATTGCCGGGCATCGTCTTGGTACCGCTGAAATTGAAAGTGCTCTAGTTGCACATGAAAATGTGGCTGAAGCGGCTATTATTGGTATTCCAGATTCGATTAAAGGTCAAACTATTTATGCCTTTATTACGCTTACTGAAGATACAAATCAATCCGATAATTTAGCAGGTAATATAAGACAGTGGGTACGCCATACTTATGGCCCAATTGCCGTTATCTCACATATTCAATTTACTGCTAACCTACCCAAAACACGCTCTGGAAAAATCATGAGACGTATCTTACGTAAAATTGCACATTTTGAAGAAGATCAACTCGGTGATACCACTACATTAGCGGATAATCAATGTATACAAAAACTAATTGATGAGCGAATTGATTATCGTTAGTTTGTCCTAGTTATCCGTCACACAACCTTTAGAAGCAGAAGAAACAAGGTTAATATATTTTTTTAGAGCACCTTTTTCTGCTTTTAATGCTGGTGGCTGCCATTTTGCTCGACGGGCATTTAACTCTGCTTTAGTTACATCAACATCGATACGATTATTAATTGCATCAATAGTAATTTGATCACCATCTTTAATTAAGGCAATAACACCCCCTACTTGCGCTTCAGGTGCAATATGTCCCACAATAAAACCATGTGAGCCACCAGAGAAACGACCATCGGTAATTAATGCAACATCTTTACCTAATCCAGCTCCCATAATCAGTGACGTTGGTTTTAACATCTCAGGCATACCAGGGCCACCTTTGGGACCTTCATAACGAATAACGATAACATCACCTTTTTGAATTTTGCCCTGCATTACAGCTTCAACCATTTTCTCCTCACAATCAAATGCTCTAGCTGTTCCTATAAAAACCTCACCTTCTTTACCTGTAATTTTGGCAACTGAGCCTTCGCTGGCAAGATTTCCGGTTAGAATTTGCAAATGTCCAGTTTTCTTTAACGGATTATCTAATGGACGAATAATTGGATTGTCTTTAGGCAAATCAGCAACATTAATTAAGTTTTCAGCTAACGTTTTACCCGTTACTGTTAAACAATCGCCATGTAATAGGCCTTCTTTAAATAAATAGTTCATAACAGCAGGCGTCCCACCAATTGCATGCAAATCAGCCATTACAAACTGCCCACTTGGTTTAAAATCAGCTAATAATGGGACTCGATCGCTAATTTTTTGGAAATCAGCTAAATTTAATTTGACGCCAACTGAATGAGCAATAGCAATTAAATGCAAAACGGCGTTTGTTGAACCACCCATTGCCATAATAACAACAATTGCATTTTCGAATGCTTTTTTGGTCATGATATCGCTGGGTTTTAAATCTAAAGCTAATAAATTTTCAATAACTGCACCTGCATTTTGACATTCTTCTAGTTTTTTTGAATCAACTGCCGGCGTTGAAGAACTAAATGGTAAACTCATTCCCATTGCTTCGATAGCGCAGGCCATTGTATTAGCGGTATACATCCCACCACATGCACCTGCTCCAGGGCAGGCTTTTTTAATGGTTTCTCTACGCTCCCCTTCTGAAATACTGCCACTTAAACAGGCACCATAACTTTGAAATGCATTAACAATATCAACTGGTTTTCCTCTAACGACCCCTGCCTTTATCGTCCCTCCATAAATAACAAATCCTGGTCGATTCAGCCGTCCTAAAGCAATCATACAACCCGGCATATTCTTATCACAACCCGGTATAGCAATTAAACCATCATACCAATGTGCAGCCATCACTGTTTCAATGGAGTCCGCTATTAAGTCTCTTGATTGTAATGAATAACTCATACCGTCAGTACCCATTGAAATACCATCACTTACACCAATGGTATTAAAACGCATACCAACGAGATCACTTTTTTGAACGGCATCTTTGGCATACTGTGCCAAATGATTCAAATGCATATTACAGGTGTTACCTTCATACCAAACACTTGCAATACCAATTTGAGGTTTTTGCATATCCGACTCCGATAACCCCGTACCATATAACATTGCCTGGGATGCACCTTGTGTTTTATCTTGTGTTAGTGTTTGGCTATATTTATTTAACGTTTGACTCATTTTATCACTCTCTATTTAATAACTATTATAAGCATCAATAAATGCTTCAACCGATGCTTGAATAATATCAGGTGAAATGGCTTTCCCCATAACATGATGCCCATCTTTCAGCATTTTTAGCTCAACAAAAACAACTGCATCACTACCTTCTCCTCTTATTTGTACTTTATAATCGGTTAGCTTATAAGAAACATCACCAGGACAGGCTCTTGCTAATGCTTGAATCGTTGCATCAACAGGGCCAACGCCTTCATGTGAGGCATAGTATAATTGCTCTTTTACTTTAACGGTTACTTCTGCTTTTGATAGTTTATTTTGAGCCGTAGTAACATTAAATGACTGTATCGTTAACTGATTATTATTAAGCGTATCATTTGCCATTTCTCTAGCATCTTGAACAATATCTTGTAAATCAGAAATTGTAATTGCTTTTCCTTTGGTTAAAAAATCACTAACATGCTTTAATATTTTCTCTACAAATTGATCATTATATTTAGCATCTAATAATTCTGATAACGTTTGCTTTACTTCTAGAAGCGTTGGCAATTGACTAAAAACAACCAAGTCTTTCTCAACAAATAGCATGCTTTTATTGTCAAAAAATTGATTATCATAGAGCTGATCAAAATCTGATTCATTCGGATAAATAACCGGTGGCTGAATTGCTGATTTTAAAACCACATTTGGATCTTTCAAACCATCACCTGATAAAATACAAATCATCTTTTTACCGGCTTCTAAGGTCCCATTTTCAAACTGTTTGTATAAATAAGCAACCGTTGCAGCTGAAGCACTTTCTACAAACAAACCTTCCAATGTTGAAAGTTCATACTGCGCTTTAAGCATATCCGTATCGGTTACTTCTATTGCCTGACCTTTCGTTTGATAAATCGCATCTAATGCTTTATCCCCATCAATTGGATAAGGTACAGAAATTGCTGTTGCAATCGTATCAACATAATCAAGTGCAACAATGGATTTTCTATTTTCCCTAAATGCTCTAACTAATGAATTTGCACCACTTGCCTGTACCCCTGATATTTTCGGCATTTTATCAATTAAGCCTAACGCATTATATTCATCAAAGCCTTTTTTGTACGCTGTAATATTTGTACCACAACCAACAGGTACAATTACCTCATCTGGCACCTGAAATAATAATTGATCGATAATTTCAAATGCAGCAGTTTTTTGACCCTCAACACGAAAAGCATAATCACCTGCTAAATAAAATTTTCTAGATTTCGCAATTTTATAAGCCAATTCTGCTGCATCATTATAAGTCCCTTTAACTTGGATAATTTTACCACCAAACGATATTACTTGTGCCAATTTAGACATAGAAACACCTTCAGGAACAACAATAAAACATGGCATATTAGCTGCTGCTGCATAACAAGAACAAGAAGCGGCCATATTACCAGTTGAAGCTAATACAACCCCTTTTGCTCCCATCTCTTTTGCTAATGTAATATCAACGGCTGAACCTCGATCTTTAAACGAACCCGTTGGATTTTTACCTTCAACCTTAAAGTACAAGTCAATACCTAATTTTTTAGCAATTACTTTACTTTTTAATAATGGTGTTGCTGTTTCTCTTAAAGAAACAAAGTTAGCATGGTGTTTTATCGGCATTAAAGGCAAGTACTTTGATAAGCATGGCTGCGCATTAATAAAATAATCTAAATTAATTTGCTTCTTTATACGCTCTAAATCCATTTCCACTTGCCATGGCGAATTTTCACCAGCAAAAACAAAATCATCCGTGGTTACTGTTTTTTTACTATTAAAGTCAATTAAATGATACATACTAAACTAGCCTTTATGATTATTTTTATTTTGTATCTGGACGTAAGCTCCTAACAGCTCTTCCTGCTTGCCAAATTTCTTTATTGTGCATTTCATCCAATTCTTTCTGTAATTCAGAACGGTAGTTTTCTTGAGAGTTTTTCTCAATTGTTCTTTGTGCCTCATTACCATTTTTTACCTCACAATAAAGCTCATTAAACACATTATAAGTGGCTTTTTTAAACTTTGGCGCCCAATCTAATGCACCTCGTTGCGCAGTTGTCGAACAATTGGCATACATCCAATCCATACCATTTTCACCAACTAATGGCACAAGCGATTGAGTTAATTCTTCAACCGTTTCATTAAATGCTTCACTTGGTGAATGACCATTAGCTCGTAATACTTCATATTGTGCTTCAATAAGCCCCGCTAATGCTCCCATTAAAACACCACGTTCACCGGCTAAATCACTGTAAACCTCTTTTTCGAACGTCGTTTCAAATAAATAACCTGAGCCAACACCAATGCCATAAGCTAGTGTTTTTTCCAGTGCATTGCCAGTTGCATCCTGAAAAACAGCATAACTTGAATTAATACCTTGTTTCTTTAGAAATAATGAACGCACACTTCTGCCCGAACCTTTTGGTGCAACTAAGGCAACATCAATATCACTCGGTGGAACAATACTGGTTTTATCTTTATAAGTAACCGCAAACCCATGCGAAAACATCAATAACTTATCCTTAGTCAGGTGTTTTTTCACTGTATCCCACTGAGCAATTTGACCTGCATCTGAAAGCAAGTTACAGACAATACTCCCTCTTTGACATGCCTCACTAACATCAAATAATGTTTGACCTTCTTGCCAACCATCAGCTAAAGCTTTTTGCCAAGATGCCGAATTTTTTCTTTGGCCAACAATGACATTAAAACCATTATCTCTTAAATTTAAGGCTTGAGCTGGCCCCTGAACACCATAGCCAATAACAGCAATCGTATCATTCTTTAGTACTTCTTTTGCTTGTTCTAAAGAAAATTCTTTTTGTGTAACTACTGTTTCTTCTACTTGACCAAACATCATTTTACCCATTTTAATAACTCCTTAAGTTATGTTCATTACTATAAAATTTATACAACATTTACTGTTGCTTTCTGTACTCGTGTTGCAATTGGCATTTGGTTAGCAATGTGAATATCAATAACTTCGATAACTTTTGCTAACTGTTTAATAACTTTGTGAATTTTTTCATCATAAGCGTGAAGCACTAAATTAAAATGTGAAATACCATGATTAATTGTTTCACACACATTGAGCTGCTCAATATTAATACGATGACGTGAAAAAACTGAGGCAATTCTCTGTAATACGCATAACGTATTCTCAGTCGTCATTGATATAAAATAGATTTGATCATTTTCCATGTTAGCCTCCTACACTTAATTGAGTATCACTAATCGACGCACCTGCCGGCACCATTGGAAAGACGTTTTCTTGTTGCTCTACAACAACCTCTAATAAATAAGAACCTTGATAATTTAAAAACTCATCCAATGATTGTGAAAGATTATCCCTACTTTTAACTAATTTTCCCTCTATACCATAAGCTTGCGCAACTTTGATAAAATCTGGAGATGAAATTTCGGTAAATGAATACCGTTTTTCAAAAAATAATTCTTGCCATTGACGCACCATGCCTAGGTAACTATTATTCAAAATAATCATTTTTAGATGAATGCCTTCTTGATTTAATACGGCCAATTCTTGAATATTCATTTGAAAACCACCATCACCTGCAATTGCAATAACGTCTCTTTGATTGCCTAAACCTACTTTCGCACCAATTGCTGCAGGCAGTGCAAACCCCATTGTACCTAAGCCACCTGATGTAATATGTAAATTAAAATCTGCAAATTGATAATAACGTGCTGCAATCATTTGATGTTGACCAACATCACTAACAATTAGCGCATTACCATGCGTTTTCCTTGAAACCAAATCAATCACTTCAGCCATTTTAATAGGGCCATTATTTGGGTTAGTTTCATGCTTAATAACACATGCTAACTCTTTCTGATAGTAATGCTTAAATTCATCATGCCAGTTTTGATGCACATTACATTTTAGATAAGGTATTAATGCACTTAAGGCATCTTTAGCATCAGCATGAATGCCAATATCTGCTTTAATATTTTTATCAATTTCAGCTGAATCAATTTCAATATGTATTACTTTTGCATTCGGCAAATAGTCACTAAGCTTACCTGTAACTCTATCATCAAAACGCATACCTACGGCAAGCACAACATCAGCTTGATTTGATAATACATTAGCTGCGTAATTACCATGCATGCCTAACATGCCCTTATATAACCGATGTGTAGAAGCAACTGATGATAGCCCTAATAAAGTACAAGCAATCGGTATATCTCCTTTTTCAGCTAACTGGAGTAATTCTTTTTCAGCTTTTGCAATGATAACTCCATGACCTGCTAATATAATAGGCCTCTCTGCCTGATTTAATAATTCCGATGCCTTATGAATGCTATTCATATTCATCAATGGTTTTTTTAACCATTTAGCCTGTTGATTAGCTTGTGCTTTTTTATATTCTGTTAGGTTAACTTGCGCATCTTTAGTTATATCGATTAATACAGGCCCTGGCCTACCGCTTCTTGCTATTTCAAATGCTTTTTTAAAAATATAGGGAATCTCATCCGGATTTGTTATTTGATAATTCCATTTAGTTGAAGTGACCGTCATACCAATAATATCGGCTTCCTGAAATGCATCACTACCTAAGAGATCACTAAAGATCTGTCCAGTAATACACACAACCGGTATTGAATCAATTAAAGCATCGGTAATGCCTGTAATTAAGTTAGTCGCACCAGGCCCTGAAGTTGCAATAACTACTCCAGTTTTAGCCGTTGCTCGAGCATACCCAACTGCGCCATGGATTGCAGCTTGCTCATGACGAACCAGCACATGCCTAAGCTTTTCTTGATGGTCAAATAGTGCATCATAGGTTGGCATAATTGCACCCCCTGGATAACCAAATATCGTATCAACATCTTCATCGATCAGTGAGTTAACAATTGCTTGGGCACCACGCATTTTCATATTAAACTCCTAAGAATTACTCTCTCGTTCTCTTTTCTTTAGGCAAAAAAAAACCCGCTTCTTCAACTTGGAAGATGCGGGTTTTTCTTCAGGCCTTCTAATTTCTAATTCACAGCCGCGCACCTTCCGATCGTCTAATCACGAGCAGAATAATCACAATAATACTGTTGATTAGGTTAGTGCGAAGATTCATGGTTAATTTGGCTCCAGCTTACATTAGTTTTACAATTTTTGATTGCTTAATTTATAAACTAACAATTATATTAATGACTTGTCAATACTAAAGCTTATTTTTTAAAATTTTATTTTTTGATTGAAAATACTTAATAATAAAGTCTGCAAAAATTCTAGTTAAGGAATTGGCATAGCTTGGTAGATGGTATAAATAAATATCGGCTGGTTCAACCGCTTGGCCTAAATCTATTTCAAGCAATAACCCCTCTTCAATATAAGACTTTGCAACAATATGCGTTACACAACATAGCCCCATACCAAATATTGCTGCTTCAACAAGGTCTACACCCGTTGAAGAAATCATCCTAGGGTTTAATCTAAAACTTTCTACTTTATTGCCTTTAGTCATAAACTTCCATTGTAAATCTTTATTTACTCTTGAATTAACTAAACATTGAAAATTAACTAACTCACTAGGAGACTTTGGCTTACCATAATCGTTTATATACTTATGTGAGGCAAAGACACCTTTTGTTAAATTAACCATATGATACTGAATTAGTTTTTCATGCTTAATGTTAATGGAAGAAATCGTTAAATCAGCTCTTTGATCAAATAATAAGTAAGGTGAATTTTCGGATTCAATATAAATATCAATTCTAGGGTATTTTTTTAAAAACTGATTAATGCAATCCAAGAAAAAAGCCCTGCCTAAGCTTGAAGGAATTGATAATCTTAACTGCCCTTTCGGTTCTAATTTTGATGTCATTAACTCATCTTTTAATTCTGTAATATCCTTTAGCCATCGATTAGCTAATTGATAAACTTTTTCACCAGAAGCAGTCAAATGTTGATCCCTTGTTGTCCTATTTAATAAACGTTCACCAAAATAATTTTCAAGCCATTTAATCTGCTTGCTTAATGCTGAAATATTAATATCAATTATTAGTGCTGCTTTACTAAAGCTTTTCTGTTCAATTACTATTTTATAGTTTGTTAAGCATTGGTATAAGTTCATTATATTTTCCTATAAAGAAAATTATATTTTCATTTTAGCTTATTTATTTCTTTTTTAGAAATTATTAATATTTTGTAATGCGATAACACTTAAATTTAAATGATCGGGGTATGCACACGATGACTACTAATTTAAAAATAAACCCAAGATCCTACGTATTGACCTTAGTTGGCTATATGACACTTACAATCACTATGCCAATTATTTCTGATATTGCTGAATCTTTAAATTTGTCGATAAACCAGATACAACTTGGTATTAGTTTATTATTTTTAACCTTTAGCATTTCAGCGATATCCTTAGCAAGTGCCTCAGATATATTTGGTACAAAAACAGTACTTAAATATGCACAATTAATTTCTATTATTGGATTAATCATTGCTGGTAGCTCATATAACTATCTTTCATTATTAATAGGTTTCGTTTTAGTTGGCTTAGGCACTGGCTGTTACTCGTCAATCTCTAGAGCAATCCTCTCGCGTTATGCCAACGATGAAAATCATATGAAACGTTCATTTGCAATTCTTTCTGCTTGTGTTATTCTTGCGCCAATTATTGCTTCATTTTTAGCACAAGCCGTTGCAATTATATCTTGGCGTGATGTTTTTTACCTTACTGCATTTATTGAAATTATGCTTTTTTTATATATGCTACCAATATTAAAATTTGATGCGCTTAATGCAACGAAACTAGCTAAAAAAGAAGTGTTTTCAGGTTTCAAACATATTTTTTCTAAGTGGCAATTTAATATTAATGTATTATTAGTTGCACTTATCTTTTCTGTATATTTAGGTGTAATGATGGAAAACTTGCACCCGCTATTTACCAAAGAAATGCATATGGATTTAAAGTTATATAATATTATTTTCCTTTTGACTTCAGTTTGCTATCTATTAGGTATTTTTCTATATAGAAAATATGCTCATGTTGCTTCAAAAAAACGCTATCGTATTTTAAGCCTTATCTTATGTATATTAGCTGTCATTTATATAACATTTACAAATCACAGCCAAATAAATGCTGCAATTGCATTATTATTTCTATGCTTCGTAATGGGGTTTATTGTGCCATTATCTACTGGTTCAGCAATGGCATCAATTTTTAAAGGACATGGTGCAGCTGCTGCAACATTAACGTTTACTACATCCGTTGTAATGTCTATCTGGAGCTTTATTCAAGCGCATTTAACCCTATCCTATTTTAATTTTATACTACTTGCTTTATGGGTTACTTTTATGCTGGTTGCAATTTTAAAAGTAATGCTATTAATCAATTATAAAAAACATATAACAACTAGATAATCATAAAATTTGACAATTCAGAATTCCCATCTATCTTTTACATTGCATCTAATAACTTGGAGAGAGCACGATGAATAAGACTGAACTAATCGAATTTATGGTCAAAAATAAGTGTGTTGAAACGAAAGCAGAAGCTGACCGTGTCATTAAATCATTCCAATGCGCTGTTGAGTCTGCACTGAAAAAAAATAAAGAAATTAGCTTAACTGGATTTGGTTCATTCAAAATTACCAAGCGTAAAGCTCGTACTGGTAGAAACCCTAAAACAGGTGAACCAATGAAAATCAAAGCATCAAAAGTTGTTCGCTTCAATGTTGGTAAAAAACTAAAAGATGCGGTCAATAAATAATCTCTAGTCCTCTGTAAAAATAAGGCTACTTACTTTGTAGCCTTTCATTTAATATCTGAAAACTATTTTTTTAGAAACTAAATTTGATCCTTTGGCTTATAAACCACATCTAACTGACGCGCTGCTTTGACGTCATCTAGTCGACGAACTGGAAGATTATAAGGTGCATTTTTTACTTTTTCAGGATTTGTTTTACACAACTCCCTAATTTCAATTAATGCATCAATAAAGTTATCCATCTCTTCTTTAGTTTCTGTCTCTGTTGGCTCAATTAATAGACACTCAGGCACTAGTAATGGAAAATACATCGTAGGCGCATGAATCCCTTTATCAATTAGACATTTTGCAAAATCAGTTGCAGTGACAGCATAATCTTTTTTCTCTTGTTCCAATGTAATGATAAACTCATGCGTTGCATATCGACTAGAAAAAGCCGCATTAAACCCTGCTTCTTGTAATCGTTTTAACATATAGTTTGCATTAAGTGTTGCCATTTCTGAAACACGCTTTAAGCCTTCAGCACCCAACATACGAATGTAGATATATGCACGTAATAATATTCCTGCATTACCATGAAAAGTTGATAAACGGCCAATTGTCTGTGGTTTGTCATCTGCTAGAGCAAGCTTATAACTCCCTGCTGTGGTTTTCACAACATATGGCACAGGTAAGTAAGGCTTTAAACGATCAGCACAAGCAACAGGGCCAGCACCTGGCCCCCCACCACCATGTGGCGTTGCAAATGTTTTATGCAAATTTAAGTGCATCACATCAAATCCCATATCACCAGGGCGTGTTTTACCCATAATGGCGTTTAGGTTTGCACCATCATAATATAACAAGCCACCAGCCTCATGAACAAGCTCTGCAATTTCTTTAATACGACGCTCAAAAACACCCAAGGTTGATGGGTTTGTTAACATAATTCCTGCCGTATTAGGGCCTAATGCAGCTTTTAACGCTTCAATATCAACATCACCTGACTCTTTTAGCGTTTTGACTTCTCTGACCTTATAGCCACACATTATAGCTGTTGCTGGATTTGTGCCATGCGCCGCATCAGGAACAATAATTTCATTTCTGTCATAATCACCACGATCCTCATGATAACGCCTAATCATTGCAACTCCAGCAAACTCACCTTGAGCGCCTGCCATTGGTGCTAATGAAACGCCTTTCATGCCTGTAATTTCCATAATATATTCTTGCAAGTCATAAAGACAGGCATAGAAACCTTGTTTAGACTCATCAGATGCTAATGGATGTTGATTTAGAAAGTTAGGAATTGATGCAAGTTTGTGAGCCGCTCTTGGGTTATATTTCATTGTACATGAACCCAACGGATAAAAATGCGTATCAATTGAAAAATTTTTCCTAGATAAACGAGTAAAGTGGCGTACTGTTTCTAATTCAGAAATTTCAGGTAATAAAGGACGATCTTTACGTAAGTAACTATCATCAATTGAAGCATTGAATTCTCCATAAGGTGCTTGAGCAGTTGCATAGCGTCCTGGTTTTGATTTTTCAAAAATAATCATGCTTCTGCTCCTTGTATTTCTTTTTGTTCATTTACAACAGCATCTAAAGCCGCTAGGAAATGCTCATGGTCTTCTTTAGTATGAATTTCTGTAGAGCAAATTAACAGCATATGATCAAGATTTGGATCTAATTGCCCTAGATCATAGCCACCCTGAATATTAACCTTAGCAAGTCCGTCTAAAACGATGGAAACTTTAATCGGAAGCTGAACAACAATTTCATGAAAGAAATTATTGCTAAATTTAGTAGTAATGCCTGATATTTCAGATAACTTGTCTCTTAAATATAACGCATTATGATGTGATGCCTTAGCAACTTGTTTTAATCCATCAACACCTAATAATGACAAGTAAATTGTTGCAGCTGTCATTAAGAGGCCTTGATTTGTACATATATTTGAAGTTGCTTTTGAACGACGAATGTGCTGTTCACGTGCCTGAAGCGTTAAACAAAAGCCTTCTTTACCATCTACATCCGTTGTACGACCAACAATTCTCCCTGGCATTTGACGAACAATCGCATTTTTACAACTCATAAAACCAACATAAGGTCCACCAGAAGCTAATGGAATACCCAAAGGTTGCCCCTCACCGCAAACAATATCTGCACCTTTTTCACCCCAACTACCTGGTGCTTTAATTAAAGCTAACGCCGTTGGGTTAACCGTTGCAATAACTAGCGCATTTTCACTATGAGCCCAATTCGTTATATCATCTGCTTGAGTTAATTGTCCTAGGAAGTTTGGTTGCGGAATAATTACAGCAGCATAATCATCTCCTCGATAAGCATCGAGTGCATCTATCGTTGTAACGCCACTCTCTAGATTAAGTGCTACTTGCTCAAATGTAATATTTTGATAGCTCGTAATGGACTCTAGAACTTGCATATAGTGGGGGTGAATACGATCTGCAATTAAAATTTTTCCTGACTTTGATTTACGATTTGCGCGTACCGCCATTAATACTGCTTCTGCTAAGGCAGATGCGCCATCATACATTGAAGCATTAGCAACATCCATTTGTGTTAATGAAGCAATCATGCTTTGAAATTCATAAATCAACTGTAAATTACCTTGAGATGCTTCTGCCTGATAAGGGGTATACGCTGTCATATACTCCCCTCTAGAAACTAAATCCCATACAACCGCTGGAATATGGTGTTGATAAGCACCAGCACCTACAAAATTCAATTGCTGTTGATCACTATTAGCTCTTTGGTTCATTAAACGAGCCATCGACATCTCGTTTAACCCCGAAGGTATTTGATCAAACCCATCAATACGCAAAGCACTGGGTATTTCATCAAATAATGATTCAACATTAGAGACACCAATTGTATCTAACATATCTCTAATATCAGAATCTAAATGTGGAATAAATGGCATAAAATTATCCTTAGTTATAATCTGATGTCTAATCTCTAAACTTAATCTTCTAATGCAGTTTCGTAGTTCTCTGCATCTAACAAGTTTTCAACTTCAGACATATTTGATAGTTCTATTTTAAATAACCAACCATTTTCATATGGATTATCATTGACTTCATTCGGGTTATCTACCAATGCTTCATTGACTTCAACTACTCGCCCTGAAACTGGCGTATAAAAATCAGAAGCAGCTTTTACCGATTCAACAACACCAACTTCGCTACCAGAATTAACTTCATCACCTACCTGTGGTAATTCAACATAAACAAGCTCACCTAATAATGCTTGCGCATGGTCAGTAATTCCAATTGTAGCAATATTGCCCTCTTCTAAGCGAACCCACTCATGCGTATCAGAATACTTAAGACCATTAACTACTTTACTCATAATTATTTACTCCTTTAAGGTTAATTTAACAAATAACAAACTCTACTATTCAACTAGCTCTAATTCGTGATTAAGTGACTTAAAAACCACGTTACCTTTACGTACAAACGGGTAAGAAACCATCTTAAGCGCTAATTTTCTATTTCTAATTTCTACTTGGCACTCAGTTGCATCGATAGGTATACGTGCTAGGGCTATTGATTGATTCAGTGTCGGTGAAAAACTACCACTGGTTATAATACCCTCGCCCTGTTCAGAAACTACCTTTTGCCCTGCTCTTAAAACACCTCTATCCAATAAAATTAAGCCGATAAATTTAGACGTAATACCGTTATTTTTTTGTGTTACTAATGCAGACTTACCAATAAAATCACGATCATCTGTCAGTGAAACAGTCCAATCTAGCCCGCATTCAAATGGTGTAATATCATCGAGCATATCATTGCCATACAGATTAAGACCTGCTTCTAGTCTTAATGTATCTCTTGCACCTAAGCCACAAGCTTTAACACCTTGATCAATTAATTTTTGCCAGAACTCTACAACTTTCTCTTGTTCGAGCATAATCTCAAAACCATCTTCACCGGTATAACCTGTTCTAGCAATTAGCATTTCATCTGATTTAAACAACCTAAATGGTTTTAATTCAGCTACATTAAATACCATATCATCATCCAATGCACTAATAACGGCTTCTCTCGCATTTGGGCCTTGGACTGCAATAATACTTAAGTCTTCTCTTGTTTGAACAGATACGTTAAATAATGCTGCTTGAGTCTTAATCCAGTTAACATCTTTCTGACGATTACCAGCATTAACAACTAAACGGTATTGGCTTTCACTAATATGATAAATAATTAAATCATCAATTACGCCACCTTTTTCATTTAGCATACAAGTGTACAACGCCTTACCCGAGGCAATTTTTCTAACATCATTAGCTACTAAATAACTTAAGAAATCACATACACGCTCACCTGATAAATCAACTGCCAACATATGAGAGACATCAAAAATGCCCTTATCTTTTCTAACAGCATGATGCTCTTCAATTTGTGAACCATAATCAATTGGCATCTGCCAACCTGCAAACGGCACCATTTTTGCACCATGTTCAACATGCCAGTCATAGAGTGGTGTTTTCAACGGATGATTCGTATCCTGTCCCATTATGTATACTCCTTAAGTTATGCTCGTATATAGTTATCCTTGATAAACGTCTTTAAAATAATTAATTAAGTACTGGGTTGACTCATCATAGTTTCCTAGAGGTGATTCATCTGCTGCCAAAGCATTTAGTATTGGCTTACCTAATGCTTTTCCTAATTCCACACCCCACTGATCAAAACTATTAATCTGCCAAATAATACCTTGAGTGAAAATTTTATGCTCATATAAAGCAATTAAACTACCAAGTGTTTTAGGTGTTAATTGCGATAATACAATCATATTTGATGGCCTTGAGCCAGGAATTGCCTTATGTGGTGCTAACTTTTCAGCATCATTGTGAGATAACCCTGAATCAATCAGCTCCTGATAGGCATCATCTTCAGTTTTACCAATCATTAACGCCTGAGCTTGAGCCAAAGCATTCGCAATTAAGGCTTGATGATGTTCAACTAAGTGATGATGTGGTTTTCTAGCAATAATAAAATCAACTGGTATTAATAATGTGCCCTGATGCAGTAACTGATGAAATGCATGTTGACCATTGGTACCAACGCCTCCCCACAATACTACACCAGTTGTGTAATCTGGTTTTTGGTTAGCAATATTACATGATTTTCCATTACTTTCCATATCAGCCTGCTGCAGATAGTCAGCAAGAAATGTTAAACGGTCATCATAAGGTAAAATTGCCTTACTTCTTGTTTTAGAAAAATTACTATACCAGATTTCGATTAAAGCCAAAATTACAGGCATATTGGCTTGAAGCGGTGCATTTAAAAAATGCTGATCCATCTCATAAGCACCCTCTAATAAGGCATAAAAATTATCCATACCGACCATAAGGGCAATTGATAATCCAATAACAGACCACAGCGAATAACGACCACCAACCCAATCCCACATATCAAAACGATGATGATCATCAATACCGAAAGCTTTAACTTTTTCTGGTTGACTTGAAATAGCAACAAAATGTGATTTAACTGCATCAATATCGCCTGAATGCTGAACCAACCACTCTCTGGCTGTTTTGGCATTCATTAACGTTTCTTCTGTAGAAAATGACTTAGATGCAACAATGAATAACGTTGTTTTAGGATTTAACTCTTTTAATGTCCTATTAATTGAAAAGCCATCAACATTAGAAATAAAATGGCATTTTAATTGGCCTGTGTGATAAGGTGTTAAAGCCTCTACAACCATTTTAGGTCCTAGATCTGACCCACCAATACCAATATTAACGATATCGGTTATATTATCGCCATTATAACCTTTCCATTGACCGTTATGAACCGACTCAACTAAGTGTTTCATTTTTTCTAAGGACTGATGGACTAAATTAACAATATTAACACCATCGAGCATAACCTTATCAGAGATTGGCCTTCTTAAGGCTGTATGTAACACAGCACGATCTTCAGTAAAATTAATTTTTTCCCCAGCAAACATTTGGTCACGCTTAAGACTAAGTTGAGCAGATTCAGCCAACTCAAACAAAAGCGCCATGACTTGATGATTGATGTGATTTTTTGAATAATCTAATAAAATATCACATGCCGATAGATGATAAGCATCAAAATGATCTGGCGACTGAAAAAAACTAACTAATTTTTTTTTAAAAAGCGTTTCTTTTAAAGACTTTAAATGATTTATTATTTTTGTGTTATTAGGATTAATCATCTATAAACGCTCCTTAACATAGTGCTTGTTTTCGATATAAATTAGAACATTGCCACTATCATAACGAATAATCACAGTATCCGATATAGCTAAATTACGAGTTCCTATACGCTTGCCAAATGTTAATGATTCACCATTTAGTGGATACTTAAGACCTTCATAATAAATATTTTTAACCTCAAAAAATGGAATAACCGAAACTTTTTGCCCTTTAATTCCTTTTAAATGAATGTTTGAATCAATAAAAAAGTAAATTCCATAATGATCTCTAAATTCAAGCTTAAGCTTTTCTTTCCAATAAAGTGCGGTTGATAGATTTCCTAAGAAATGATCAGAACTTAAACCGCTTGCGCCATAAATTATTACTTTACTAACGCCATTGGCGTACAAATAGGCCAATGCTTTGTCAAAGTCAGTCGTATCCTGATCTGGATCATGAATTACTTTAATACGCTCATCTGTAATTTGCTGCTGTCCAATCGAGTCAAAATCACCAATAACTACATCTAATTTATTATGAATTTCAACTAAAGATTTTAGGTGCAGATATGCACCATCTGTACATATCAGAAGATCTGTAGCACAGTGAGTTAATTGACTATCAAGAAACTGAGTGTCAATTTCACCATCTAATATTAGTATTGCTTCGACTACTTTCTCTGCACTCAATATCTTAAATTCCCCACAGCCATCAAAAGTACTTTACTATGTAGCCTTATATCGTGAATTTTAATCACTTGCAAGGATTAACAAATCAACAAATGCAAACTACAATATAAATAAGTAAAAATTCAACCAATTATTAGGAAAATGACCAAATAATGATTAAAAAATTGATTCAAGACTTCCTTCTAATTTGTGCTTCGCAAAATCGGTATAGTGAACACACGCTTAATGCTTATAAACGTGACTTAAATAAATTCGTTAGTTTTTGTTCTAAGACGAATGTTACCTCACCAGCAATGATTGATCGACACCTAATTCAAAATTTAATTACCGAAGAACATAAAGCTGGTATTAAATCTAAATCGCTGCAACGCCTATTAAGTGCGTTGAGAGTGTTTTTTAACTATTTAATTGATATTAAGCTAATTGAGAATAATCCTGCCAAAGTGATTCGAGCGCCTAAAGCTGCTCAAAGATTACCAAAATCAGTTGAAGTTGATCAAACGCAAGCCTTATTAAATCAAGCGATTAATGACCCATTGGATATCCGTGATTTAGCCATGCTTGAATTAACTTATGCTTGTGGTCTGCGCCTTAGTGAATTAACCCATTTAACTCCCACACAAATTGATTTTTCACAAAAATTGGTTCGCGTTATTGGCAAAGGCAATAAAGAGCGTATAATTCCAATTGGTAATCAAGCAATTGGTGCACTAAAGCGCTGGCTAAGCATACGAGATCAATATAAAACGCCAACAACAACTGCTTTATTTATTTCAGTAAGTGGCCAAGCAATATCACAACGTAATATACAGAAACGCTTTGCACTTTGGGCTAAGCGATTTGGAGATAAGCACATTCACCCTCACATGCTCAGACATGCATTTGCAAGTCACATGCTTGAATCAAGTTCTAATTTACGCGCAGTGCAAGAATTGCTGGGGCACGCGGATATTTCAACAACTCAAATTTATACACATTTAGATTTTCAGCATCTTGCTAGTGTATATGATAATGCTCACCCACGCGCGAAAAAAAAATAAGGATAACTTTATGGAAAGCCAAATACAGTTTATTCCTCATGAAAAGGATGATTTAGATTTTTTTGATGATGTTACCGATGGATTAAATCAAAGCTTACTAACCAATGAAATTTTTATTGGTCAAGTTAGAACTGAAGCACCATTTTTATTAGAATTTATTAATGATAATTTAACGCTACATCATCAACCTACAGGACAGTCTTTCTCCGTTAATTTTAATCGTGGAAAAGTATTTCATCGCGTCTTTTTTGATCCAACTAAAACGATGCTCATCAAAGCAATTGAAGGCCGATCAAAAGAAAAATTAAATATTATCGATGCAACTGCAGGTTTTGGTAGTGATTTATTTCAATTAGCATCTCGCGGGCATGATGTTATTGCCATAGAGCGTAATTTAATTGTTTATTTATTATTAAAAGATGCATTATTTAGAGCCGAAGATAATCCACAAACGCACCCTATTACACAACATATTACCCTGTTATATGGTAATGCCGTCGATCTTATTTCACGATATGGTGAAAATAGCGATATTATCTATTTAGATCCTATGTTTCCACAAACTAAAAAGTCAGCTAAAGTACAAAAAGAAATGCAAATTCTACAAACCCTTCATCAAGATGATCATGATAATCAGTGGAATGATGAGCAGTTATTTAATATTGCCACACAAAATGCCAATAAAGTCGTTGTTAAACGACCTGCATCAGGCCCTTATTTAAATGAAAAAAAACCTTCTTCAAGCCTTGTCGGTAAATCGAATCGCTTTGATATTTATGCAAGATAGTCCAAATCTAATTTATTTAACACTCCTATTTTGGTGGCCAAGACTGACCTGTATCAGTTATACCTCTTTGACTCTCTTTACATATAGTATCGCCAAAAGGTGCACAACATGATGGTGTCACTGCATTCGTATAACTATTTTTTGAAATTGTTAATGTGCAGTTTCCACTAGATCCCGTAACGGCTATGTCTGCTATCAGATAGGTTTCAATACCCTTTCCTGACCAAGCAGGAACTTTATTTGTTAATTGACAACTGGCATTTATGTAAAATTGTGCGCCAGAATTATCTGGATTTTGTGGGTTTTGCGCACTTGCTTTTCCTACTGGGTATTTCGTACTATTATCGCCTATTAGCCAATACCAATTGTTAATTTGAATACCAAGCCCACTCCCTATAGAAAAGTCACCACTGATAATTTTCTCTCCTGATTTACCCGTTGGTAATACTAAAACTTGGTCACTTTTTGGCGTAAATATAGTTGCAGAGTTGCCACCGCCATCAGCCCAAGCCATACACGGTTTTTGGTTATTCTGCTGTGGATTTTCTAAATTATTTATAATCGTTAAATTAATATCTTCTGCAAAAACACATCCCATCAACACCGTACTAGATACCGTTAATACGGTTAATGATTTCATTATATTCATAATTTTTCACCCTAAATTATATAGCACATACGTTTAGTATAGCGTATTTCATATACTATAATTTATGATGTAATGAGTTTATTGAATACTTCGATTTAATGTTGAATCAGACGGCTCTTCAAAGCAACAACAAAAAATCTTAAGGGGGTTACTAGCTTTTGGAGCTCCTTCGCGTGATGCAGAAGATGACTGATACATAGTTTGTGACTCTTGTTGTGGTGTTCTAACTTCAACCTCAAATGATGAAGAAGATGATTGATACGTAGTTTGTAAATCTAGTTGTGGTGTTGTTCTAGCTTTAACCTCCAATGATTCAGCAGATGACTGATACGTAGTTTGTGACTCTTTTGGCATTGCCGCTTTAATCTGAGTTAATTTATCAACAATAACTTGTGCTGATAACTCAAGCCTCTTATCACCCGTAGCATGTAATAGATTGTTAAATATTTGATTTTCCTTTACGGCACTTTTAGAGTTAATTTCCTCTATTATTTTTAATAATGCACAAATATCATATACTGCCCATAATTCTTTCTTCTTTATAATTTCACTAGGAACAGAATAATACTTATAGTTACCACAATCTGGAAAGTTAACCCCTTCTAGGTTTTGACTTTGTGCGCGATCAAAGTCAAATAAGTTAACCTCACCTTGTTTATTAATCCCCATATTCGCAGGTTTTAAGTCAAAATGAATATAGCCTTTCTTATGAAAGTTAGCAACCGCTTGAGCAACCTTTATCGATAAATCAATCCTTGCATTATCATCTAACTTAGCTTCACTGAGATACTTTTCTAGTGACTGACCATAATATGGATACAACGAAATTGAATATTCTATTCGAAATTGTTTAAATGTAATTGAATCAAAATCAGTTAGCTTCATTAACTTGAGGTTTTTTCTCTCATTTTCAGCATAAGAGCGCGGAGAATAGTTAGCTACATTTTCCGAGTTATACTCTGCTATTTTTAAGGCATATTGCTTGTTATTTTCTAAATCTTTAACCAAAAAAGTATGCCCAATTGCACCACTACCTAGTTTAGCTAATATATGAAAATGGTGATTTCCTTCATCGGTGTCTTTAATCGAAAAATCAACCACTTCCTGATTGACCGAAAAAAGCTTAAATGGCAAATTTATAAAATATGTAATATCGCATTGATTCATGTTACTACCCCCCTTAATTATTAACATAATTTAAATTAATAAAAACTTCAATCTTTTTATTTAAAATACTCTAGAAATTTAAATCATGATTAAATAAGCTAAAAGATATTATCTTTTTTTCTTTTTTACTTGTAATCGCTCAAGACGATCTCTAGCTGCTTGTTTATGTTCTTGAGTAATTTCAGCAACTGGCTTACCCATTAAGTCATATCGGTGTCTTGAATCCAATACACTATTAAGATAACGTTTCGTACCTGTATAGTAAGATAATACTCGTTTATAATGGGATTTAGATTGAGGTAGACGATCACCAACGACAATAAATATATCCTCTAATATACCAACCTTTAATGGTTTAGGGCTTTGATAATTAAATAATCTTGGAAACATGCGACACAGCGTATTAATACTTTTTTTCAATTCCAATGTCTCAGGGTTTGGTTGAGGCCTAGATCTTGGTTTATTAAACTTTGGTCTATTTGGTTTATTAAAAATAGGTTTTTCTGGTTTTTTTGCTTCTGGTTTATCTGAATCTGAATTTGGAGAGTCAAGTTTCCTTTTTGGTTTACGATTAATCGTTAATATCGGACGATCTTTAGTCATATTTAATTCACTTATTTCCATTTTCTATCTTTAGAAGATTATTATATCGCATTAATTAAAAATTATTAGTATTTTTTTTATAAATTGTTTATTTAGAAGTAATTAACTTAGCTGTATGCATTTTCTTTAGCCATAGTAAATGGGCCACATATTAGCGCTCGTGAAAGACCTTTTTCATTGTTATTAATACCATAAATTAATTTTTCTTTACCTAATAAAACATCGACAATCTGATGCGAATATTGAATCGTTGACTCTTTCTCTAACCCCATCATTGGCCAACCCCAAATTGATGAAATTTTGACATTATCTTGTTGAAAATAAGGGTCGGTTAAAAAATTACAATTAATCACTGCTTCTACTGGTGATCGATTGGTTGAACTACCACCAATTAAATCAATAATAACCGCATCATTTTTAATGCTCTGTTTGATATGCTGATTACTAATTAAATAATTTTTGCCTCTTAACTCATAAGCCTGTTCTGCTCCATTAATAATTAAATCAGCATCTTGCAACCATTTTTCTATATGATCTTTTTGGGTATGGACTTTCCCTAAAACATGAATAGTTTTCACCCCATTTTGATACAGTTCATCGATAGCACCTTGTGCAACATTACCATAACCTAAGACAATCGCTTTAACCGAGTCAATCGATTTAGCTCTATGTTGTTTTAATAAGGTTAAACCATACCTAGCACCTGCTTGACCGGTTTGATGCAAACATTCAATTCTTCGTTTACCTAATAAAAACGGTTGATGCGATTGACGGTACTCTGAAACTTTTGCTGCACCCTCATTGATCTCAAACTCAGATAAATCGAATAATTTTGCTTGTGTATGCTTTAGTTGATCAATCAGTTCTCGTTGCTGAGGTTGATTAAACGTTTGAGAATCATAAAAAACTAAGTTATTAGTATTAATCGATGGAATCTGTGATATCTTAAAATTATCTGATAAGATTGCTAGGCTTTTTGGATTACGATTACTGGCTCTACGAATTGCTCCTTTTAAGCGCTTAGTCCATTGAATGACATATAAATCAACTTCATGCATAGAATTAGATTCAATATAAGGCATTAAAAAAGTATTCATTGCCACACGACTTAGTGTTTCATCATTCGATTCTGCTTTAGGCGACTGTAAGATTTCTTCCATTGCAATAACGTTAATTTTATTTTCACGTAATTTATTTGCTCTTTCTGGATAGGAATGAAAATGTGCCATACAAAATAAAGTACAACCTGCTTTCATTCTATCGATACTTTCAAGTGATGGTCCTTTAAACTTCACAATCATATCTTTGTTTTGATAAATTTTATGATGATTTTCAATAACTGCACCAAATTGCTTATAAGCATCATCAGAAAAGCCCACACGCTCACCAGCTCCAGCTTCAACATAAACATTCACACCAAAATCAATTAATTTAGCCACATCGTTAGGTGTTAATGCTACACGTTTTTCCAACGCTTGTGGATTTTCAGGTGATTCAACTTCTTTAACTAAAGCAATATTTTTATATAAAATAGACATAAGATTACCCCTTGATATACTATATCAATAATTTTGCTAAAATAAACTAGCTGTGACTTGATATCATATAATTTATTGAATTTTAACGATAGTAAAAGAACGAAATTAAAAGCCAAATGATGGCATTTTATCTTTGAGTTGGTTATTTATTTTATCTTTAATTTCCGATGTCCCTGCTTGTAATAATATATTCTTAATTTGATCTTGATCGATCTCTAGCGAAGGATTATCTAAACTACCGGTCACTTTAAACTTCAATTTCAGTGAGTCTAATGCTTTACTGGTATTATTTATCTTAAGATTGGCTTTATATAAGTCTAAATCCACAGGCAAATTAAGATATACACGATGATTTGCAATATGCCATTGACCATTTGTATTTAATGAGTACTTATCTGCTGTAAGAGAAAAGTTTTTATTAAATTTAATCGTATCAAATAAGGCTTTTGCAGGCAGTTTATTTAGCACTAGATTAACCGTATTCACTTTTCCTTTTTGATTGGCATTAAACAACTTCACTTTAATTGATTCATCTGTTGAGACGAGATTAATCGTTGTTGGTTGATCAAGCAAATAAGGCTCAGTTGCCAAATTCTTAGCGTTTAAATTAAATACCTTATTTTCATAATTACTTTTAATGTTATTTGTTGTTAATGACTCAATGGTTAACGTTGGTACTTTTTCAACTAAATTAACAGCTCTAACATTTGCATAGCCATAAACTTTGACTTGCTGATCAACTGACTCAGTTTCTGCCTTTTTATCTTCTTGTGTTTCATCACTACTAATCATATTTAACAGACGATTAACATCATCTAAATAACCTTTATATTGCTTGGCATTTTTAATGTATTGATCAATTGGATATGATTTCATCTCAACATCATGTGATTTTTCAACTGGTTTAGCTTGTGCTTTTTTATCGTCCGCATCAACTGAACTATCTGTTGAAACATATAAAACACCCTTAGATGTGCGCTGATGATTAAACGAAATAGTATTGATAACAACTTGTGCTAGTGATAGACGTTTTGTCAACAAATGTGAAATATTTAATTTAGCCGTTAAATCTTCTGCATAAAAACGATCGTTCGCTAAATCATCTGGATTGGCAAAACCCAATCCTGTTATGGATAGCTTGGCATCGGTCAAATTGATATCTAATGTTTTAAAATCAACGGTTGCACCATTCACTTTTGTTAATTGGCTTTTAATAATATTACTAACCATTTGTCCTTGTAAAAACGATTGAAAGACAAAAAGTAAAATAATTAAAATTACCACTAAAACAACACCACTGATTCTAAAAGGATGCTTTAGGCGTTTATCTTTTAATTTTACCCAATCAACTTTATGAGCAGCCTTACCCAATAAAATCCAAGTAATTAACTTAACTGAAAATTTATTAACAATTTTTTGATACATTTCAGAGTTTGTTTGCACAGATGCCATTTTGTTTCTGACACTTGTAAATAACTTAACAACAATTAAACCGACAATAATGCCAAGTATAATTGCCACAATAAAACCACCAGTTACTAGATAGTAATCAAAACCCGCATAGGCAAGCACAGGCGTATTAATCATCCATTTAAATATAGGGGCTAAAGCGCCATCTAATAGCCATTGACCTACATGAAATGACAAGCCCTCTATAATAAATGACAAAATTTTACTGATAATATAAGCAATAACAACAAAGCCAATATTAACATTAAAGATTAATACTAAAAATATAAATAAAAGCACTAGAAATGGTGCATAGGAAAACCCTGGAATAAACCCAAGTATAAACCCAAACAAACACCCTAAAAATAGTTGGAATGGTGTTGCCTGACCAAAAACAATTTTAAGCATCTTTTTAAATGACTTCATAAGCAATTCCCTGCAGTTTAGAACTAATAACACTGTTATAATTTAGTATAAAATGCCATTTAAATAAAAGCAGGTTAGTCAAAATTTTTTATTATAATCGCTTTATTGCGCTAGGATTTTGATTCGTTTGAATAAATTCCCATAAGTTAAGAACATTTTTTTGTACATCATTATTGCTAGTATCAATTTCTAGATCATACTGCATATAGCGATGGCAAATATCTTTTGAAGAAATATATAAATTCTCTGCTCGATCACCACGATTTGCTTCTCTTTGCAATAACGTGTTTTCATCTGCATCTACTTTCACCAAATAAACGACATGATTTTGAAAAACATCTTTTAATGATTCAACCCAAGGTTTATGCCAAAACTGTTCATCTGAAATCACTGAGAATCCAGCATCTAAAAATTGCCCAACTGCTTTATATCTTGCTGCTACATACTGATGTGCTTTTTCAGTGTGTTCAAATACAGGATAAGGCTTTTGATCATCCCCTTGGTTTACTAAGTCAAACATCATTTCTTTTCGAATGTCTCGTAAATAGGGTGAAAAAATATTTTTAGGAAATATATGGAATGCACTATCAATTCCTAAGGTTAAATATAAAAGCTTATGATGCTCAAATGCATAGTTTTGAAACTGCTCAACTAACGTTGTTTTACCAGCACTTGAGCCACCATTTAATAATATAAAGTGGCCTCTATTTAGTAGTTTTTCCATTTTAATCTAATTAATCTTTTTGTTCTTGCTATGATAACCCAATAACTAATCCAAACAATCAAAACTGCAATAAAAAAGGCAACATCAATTGATGGAATACTACAACCCAATGGCAATAAAACCATTAAAATACCCAACCTGAATAATAAAACTCCTTTAAACTGAACTTGTGTATCAATATGTTTTTTCAATGTACGACTAATTGCAAATGGGTATACAATCCACATAAAGATATAGCCAAAAAAGCCAATCGTTGAGGCTGTTATTAATAATGCATAATTAACCTTTATACCAATGACAACTAATAACATTAATATAAAATACATAGCAAAAGGTAGCATTGTCGGAATTAACATCCACAAAGGAAAAACACGCTGATGCACTCGAACTAGTTTTAACAAACGATAAACACTTAGTGTAAAGAGAATATTAACTATCAAAATGATTGTTGGCACACCAATTATCAATAGTTTTTCAAGCATCATTTTGCTTTCTAGCGTCATAATACATTCACCTTTATATGATTTTAATTATGTATTAGAACACCTGGCCAATGCTAAAGTCAAATATTCTAGTGTCATCACCTGGTTGACTATTCAGTGGTTTCTGGAATGAAAATGCCATCATACCAATTGGTGATAACCATCTAAATTCAACACCAACAGAATAACGCAAATTACTAAAATTAGGACTTGTTGGTTGTGTTTCACCACCTTCTGTATAAGCTGTAGTGAGTGTATAAGTATCATAAACATTACCAGCATCAGCAAACACACCTAAACGCATATTACTGCTATCTTTAATCCCCGGCACTGGAAATAGAATATCTAAATTTGCAAATAGATTTAAGTTACCACCTAGGTTTGCGCCTTCTGATGGACCATTACAGGTGCTTCCTCCACCTGAAATACTCTCACAATTAGTATCAATTGGTCCTAGCGTACCACCGCCATAACCACGCACTGATCCCCAGCCTCCACCATAGTAGTTTTTGAAAAATGGTAAATGATCCGTATTACCATAACCATCACCATAGCCAACACCACTTCTTAATGAAGCAACAACTTTCTTAGTAAATATCTGCTGGAAGAATTGTGCCGTACCATTAACCGTATAATAGTCTAATGAGCTGCCTGGTACAGCAATTGATGCACCTAAATTATAAATATATCCCTCATCTGGGAAGAAGGCTCGATTCGTTGTATTTCTAACCCAACCTAAATTTAATAAATATGAATTAAAGTCATTACCATACTCATCAACAAAATCAGTAACTGTCCAAGATTGACTATCTGATGGCTGAATTAATTTAGTATAGTCATAACCACCACCGATTTTAAACGTATCATAATTTGACATTGGAATACCATACATAATACTAAAGCCATAGGAATTAGTTGTATAGTTAACTACATCTGTCGTATCCGTATCAAACTGCGTACCATAGGCACTAATTGTCTGAGAAATGCCTGATTTAGTAAAGTATGGATCTGTATATGAGAAAGATAACGATTTATATGGTTTAGAAACTTGAGCCCCAATAGAGAACTTATTACCGGTTCCAAAAATATTCGGCATATTAAAGTTACCACCAATAATAAAGCCATAAAGTTGTGAATACCCAAGTGATGCTGAAACTGAGTTTGCACTACGCTCTTTAATATCATAATCTAAGTCAATTAAATCATCTGCATTCGGTACGGGTACTTTTTTAAGATTAACTTCTTTAACATAAGGTAAACGCTGTAGACGAATTTTTGAATTATCTAGGTTTGTTTGGCTATAAAGGCTATCTTCTGAAAATAACATTTCACGTCTAAATACAACATCGTTGGTCACATTGTTGCCTAGAAAGTTAATTTTATTAACATAGACTTTTTTACCCGGATTAACATAAAAGGTAATCGTTACTTTTCTGGTATCTTCTTGGACAGTTGGCACTGGATTTACTTGTGCAAATGCGTAGCCTTTATCCCCTAATGCTTCTGTAATAGCTTTAGCTGTATCCATTACTTTTTGACGTGAGAATACCTCATTAGGTTTAACTTGTAATAACTTTTTAATTTCATCCCTTGGTAATTCTGTCTTACCCTCAACCACAACTTTATCAACATGATAAATTTTGCCTTCTGAGATATTAAATGTAACGTAGGTATTTTCCTTATTTGGTGTTAATGAGGCCTGAGATGAGTCAACCTGAAAATTCAAATAACCCCTATCCATATAATACGAGCGTAAAGCCTCTTCTGTTGCATTTAGCCTTTCTTTTGAATATTCATCACTTGAAGTAAACCAACCCCAAAAATTCCAAATAGACGGTGTTGTTAAAGGAATATTATCCAATAAGGTACTTTGAGAGTACTTTGTATTTCCAACGATATCAATTCGTCTAATTTTAGCTGTTACCCCTTCAGCAATATGAATATTAACTGCAACTCGATTACGCGTTTCTGCTACAGTTTTAATGTCTATTTCTACTGAATATTTACCTAAATTAAAGTATTCAGCTTCCAGTGACTGCTTAATTTGTTTAACGAGTGTTGGGTCATATATATTACCCACTTCTAGTCCAGCTGTTGTCAAACCTTTCTTTAAGTCTTCTGTTTTGATCGTAGAGTTTCCTGAGATGTTAACTGCACTAATCGCCGGGCGTTCTTTAACTTTTACAATCAAAGCGTCACCTGATCTTAATAACTGAACATCTTCAAAATAACCTGTTTTAAATAAAGATTTAATCGCTTCATTACTACTATCAGAATTAAGTGTTTGACCAACATGGATAGGCAAATCGCTGTATAGTGCACCTTCTGATATTCTATTTAGCCCCTCTAACTGAATTTTTTTTACAACAAAATCATTGGTATTATAAGCATAAGTTGATAACGGCAACATTAAAGCCATTAAACATGCTTTAGGTAATAAACTTATTTTCACATCGAACCCTTTTCTAGCATAAAAGTCTCTGAATTATTCCTGAGTCAATTTAGTCACCCATTTAATCATTATTCTTTGGATTGAATCAAGGTAAAAATTTCACTTTGAGCCCATTGACGGGCATTTGAATCAATTTGAAAGACATCATCAATCTGAGTAATCTTGTAAGGTTTGATTTCATTAAGTGCTTTCTCGATTCCAATAACAATATCGCTAAAAGCAATTTTTTCTTCTATAAAGTCTGCAACTAACTGCTCATTAACTGCATTATACACAATCGAATAAAAAGGAAAGTCACTTGATGACATGATTTGATACATTAGTTTAACCGATGGAAAGCGCTCATAATTAACCGGTTCAAACGTTAAAGCATTGTCAAATAAATTCAGTGGTGCAACATCGATTGAATAACGCTTAGGATGAAATAAACTATACGCAATTGGTGTTTTCATATCTTGTGAACCAATTTGAGCAAGGTAACTACCATCTTTATAATGCACCATAGAGTGCACAATACTTTGTGGGTGTATGACAACGTTCAATTTAGAGTGAGGCACATCAAATAGCCAGTAAGCTTCAGTCATTTCCAATGCTTTGTTAACCATCGTTGCTGAATCAATAGAAATTTTTGCGCCCATTGACCAGTTTGGATGCTTAATTGCTTGCGCTGGTGTAATATGGTTTAACTGACTAATATCTCGATTACGGAAAGGACCGCCTGAGGCAGTTAAAATAACCGAATGCATAATCTCGGGATCAAAACGTTTATTATTATCTGGCAAACATTGATAAATGGCATTATGTTCGCTATCAACTGGAATCAACTGTGCACCAGAAGCTAGAATTTGTTCCATAAATAAATGCCCTGATGCAACTAACGTTTCTTTATTTGCTAAAAGAATTCGTTTACCTTTTTTTGCTGCTTCATAGGTTGGCTTTAATCCAGCAATACCGACAATAGCTGCCATGACCGTATCAACTGCATCATCTTTTGCAACATCAATAACCGCTTGTTCTCCAGATAATACTTCTGTTGTATAGGCTAAGCTTTTTAACTTATCTTCTAAAATTTTAGCTTTAGCTGAATCAACCACCACTGCATATTTTGGTTTAACTGCTTGAATTTGCTCAAACAAAACATCAATTTGACGATATGCCGTAATAGCAAAGACCTCAAATAAATCTTGATGTTGTTGAATGACATTTAACGTATTTTTTCCAATTGAACCAGTTGAGCCTAATATCGTTATCGTTTGTCTCACGAATCATCCTTATCTGGCTCATCTGAGATAACATCATTGATTTCAGTAGCTTCACTTGCTGCAGTTTCTTCTGCTATATCTTCCACATCCATAGCAGCTTCAACTAATTGTAAAGCAACTAAACTTTCAGAACTTTTTAGGTTAATCAGTTTAACACCCTGAGCTGAGCGACCAGTTTCTCGAACCTGATCCACTTTTGTTCTAACTAACGTCCCTTGATCTGTCATTAGCATAATATCATCATCATCATTGACAAGTACGGCACCAATGACTTGACCATTACGTTCTGTTGTTGCAATAGCAATAACACCTTGTGAGCCTCTTGCTGTTTTACGATAATCACTAACTGGTGTGCGTTTACCGTAGCCATGCTCCGTAGCAGTTAATACCATGCCTTGATCCGGTTGTGTTGCCAATAAACCAACAATTTCACTGTCATCGGCAATTTTCATTCCCCTAACGCCTCGAGCAGTACGCCCCATAGAACGGACATCATTCTCATTGTACCTTACTGCTTTACCCGCATCTGAAAACATCATTATTTCTTTTGTGCCATCGGTTAAAACAACATCCATTAACTGATCACCCTCTTCAAGCGTCAAAGCATAAATACCCATCTGACGCGGTCTCGAAAATGCACTTAACTCAACTTTTTTCACCGTAGCTTTCTTAGTTGCCATAAATACAAACTGATCATCACGATACTCAGATACAGGAAGTAATGTTGTAATTCGTTCATTTTTTTCCAATGGGAAAAAGTTATTAATTGGTCGGCCTTTTGATTGGCGGCTACCAACTGGAAATTTATAAACTTTAGACCAATAAATTTTACCCGCTGTTGAAAAACAGAGCATTGTGTCATGCGTTGAAGCAATCGCAAGCTTATCGATAAAGTCTTCCGATTTCATCGAAGTTGCTGATTTACCCTTACCACCCCGACGTTGGGCTTGATATTCACTTAAAGGTTGTGATTTGACATATCCATCATAAGACAAAGTTACTACCATATTTTCTTCAGCAATTAAATCTTCATAATCAATATCATCGGTTGCAGCCATAATTTGAGAACGACGAGCATCACCAAACTGATTTTTTACGTCTTCTAATTCTTCACAAATAACTTCCAATAACCTTTTTACATCTCTTAGAATATGAATTAATTCTTCGATAGTGACAATTAACTCTTTAAATTCAGAAATTATTTTGTCTTGCTCTAAACCAGTTAAACGGTGCAATCTCAATTCTAAAATAGCATCAACCTGTGCTTGAGATAAATTATACTCTTTAGCATGAAGCCCGTAATGCGAAACTAAATCTTCAGGTCGGTACAACTTCGGATCCAATTTTTCAAGTAACCCTTCAACCATACCTGCAGTCCAAGAACGGTTCAATAATGCTTCTTTAGCTTCTTGAGGTGTTTTAGATGCTTTAATCGTTGCAATCACTTCGTCAATATTAACTAATGCAATTGCCAACCCTTCTAAAAGATGTGCTCTCGCTCTAGCTTTTCTTAATTCAAAAATCGTTCTACGCGTAACCACTTCTTTACGATGTCTGATAAATGCATCAATAACTTCTTTTAAATTTAATAGCTTTGGTTCACCGTTAACCAATGCAACCATATTAACACCAAAGCTTAACTGCATTTGTGTTTGGGTATATAAGTTATTTAAAATTACTTCTGCATTTTCACCACGCTTTAACTCAATAACAACGCGCATACCATCTTTATCAGACTCATCCCTTAACTCTGAAATACCTTCTAACTTACGCTCTTTTACCAAATCAGCTATTTTTTCAATTAATCGGGCTTTGTTTACTTGATAAGGCAATTCTGAAACGATAATACGCTCACGTGTCTCTCTATCATAGGCCTCAATCTCTGCTTTAGCTCGCATAACCACACGGCCACGACCTGTTTTATAAGCATCAATTATACCCGCCTTACCCATAATATAAGCACCAGTTGGAAAGTCAGGCCCTGGTAAATAATCCATTAAATCCATAATAGTTAATTCAGGATTATGAATTAATGCTACCACCGCATCAATTACTTCATTTAAATTATGAGGTGGTATATTAGTTGCCATACCAACGGCAATACCAGATGATCCATTAACCAGTAAATTAGGCACACGTGTTGGTAATACATCTGGAATATATTCAGATTCATCGTAGTTTGGTGAATAATCAACCGTTTCTTTATCAATATCTGCTAATAACGTATGAGCAAATTTAGACATTCTAACTTCGGTATAACGCATTGCCGCAGGTGAATCACCATCAATCGAGCCAAAGTTACCCTGACCATCAACTAACATATAACGCATTGAAAATGGTTGCGCCATCCTAACAATTGTATCATAAACCGCTGTATCACCATGTGGGTGGTATTTACCGATTACATCACCAACAACACGAGCTGATTTTTTATAGGGTTTATTCCAATCATTACCTAATTCTTTCATCGCGAATAATACGCGACGATGGACTGGCTTTAAGCCATCTCTAACATCCGGTAATGCCCGCCCAACAATTACACTCATGGCATAATCAAGATAAGATTGCTTTAATTCCTGTTCAATCTGAACCGGTAATATTTCATTTGCAAAATCCGTCATCATATATCCTTTAGTTCACCGTATATAACTACACTTTCTATAAAGCTAAATAAACTTGCAATATCATAGCATAGTAACCAATAAATGTCAGAGAATATTCGAGCACTAAACGTAGACTCAGTTGTTGAAAGTCTCTATTATAGTATCTCAAGGAAATTTTAAACAGCTAAAACCAATAAGACAAGATAAAACCTATGACCAATATATCTCATTTGACTTCAGAAACCTTAATCAAAGTTCAAGGCATTGATAGTGAAAAATTCCTCCAAGGTCAACTAACACAAGATATTCAGCTTTTAACTCAGCAAACTAATTTATTTAGTGCCTACTGTAATGCTAAAGGTCGCATTATCAGCCTATTTCAAGTGTTCAAAACCAACGAAGCCATTTACTTATCACTTGCAAAATCTACTGCAAATAGTATGCTTGAGATCATTCAAAAATATGCACTCTTTTCAAAAGTAACACTCTCTGTTTCTGATGATTACTATACTTATGCAGCTTGGGGTGAAGCCATTGAGCATTTTATTAGTCAGAACACAAGTAGTATTAATCTAAGAATAAAAACGTCAAAAACCAGCTATAAACTATTTACTAAATCCCCTATTGCAACTGATAATACAGATGTAAACTATCTCTCAGAAAGTCAATGGCAAGCATTTTTAATTAGCTCTAAATATCCCGTCATACTAGCTGAAAACAGTGAACATTTTCTACCAGCAGAACTAAAATTAAATCAACTTGATGCAATTTCTCTATCTAAGGGCTGTTATGTTGGTCAAGAGGTGATTGCTCGAATGCACTATTTAGGCCAAACTAAAAAAACATTATATTATGCAGTTACCACAACTAAATTAGATGGTATCCAACTAAAGGCGAAAATTTTTAACCAAAAGCAAAAAGCTGTTGGAGAAGTTGTTAACTATGCGTTCAATGAAGATAAATCACAAACTGAGCTTTTAGTTTTGATGAATCAATCCGCTATTGCTGATGAAACTAATAACACATTTACCTTAAATGATAACCCAATTACACTAATTCATTAATCCAGTACTCCTATGCAGTGCTAATTTTTATGGTTTATATATAAATTATGAAAACATTAAACCCACAACAACAATATGCTGTTAACTATATTAATGGTCCACTATTAGTTCTAGCTGGTGCTGGCAGTGGTAAAACCAGTGTTATTACCGAAAAAATAGCACATTTGATCGAATCTGGTGCTTATAAAGCCAAGCAAATTTTAGCCGTCACATTTACTAATAAAGCGGCTAGGGAAATGAAAGAGCGGATCAACAAACGTCTCGATAAATCCTTAACTTATGGGATGAGTATTTCAACGTTTCATACCTTAGGCTTGAACATTTTAAAACGAGAAATAGCTCATTTAAACTATAAAACTAATTTTTCTTTACTCGATGACCGCGATAGTCAAATTCTAATACATGAAATTGCCTACGAACAATACCAAGTGACTAAAGAAATGACACAACAAATTGCACATCGGATTTCTTTATGGAAAAATGCCATGATACTGCCTGATAATACAACGATTGTATTTGAAAATAATCAGGATCAAATGGCCTTTGAAATCTATAAACAGTATCAACATTACTTAAAATCCTATAATGCTGTAGATTTTGATGACTTAATCTTATTGCCTACCCTATTATTTCAACAAAACGAAACCGTACTACAACGCTGGCGAAATAAAATTCACTACCTACTAGTTGATGAATACCAAGATACTAACTTAAGCCAATACCAATTACTTCTTCAATTAATTCGACCAAGATGTCAATTTACTGTTGTTGGTGATGATGATCAATCAATTTATGCATGGCGTGGAGCTCAACCAGAAAACTTAAAAACGTTAAAAGATGACTTTTCAAACTTAGAAGTTGTTAAATTAGAACAAAATTATCGATCCACTGGACGAATATTAAAAGCAGCTAATGAATTAATTAAATACAATCCTCATTTATTTGAGAAGAAATTATGGAGTCAACTTCATTTTGGCGACCCAATTAGAGCAATTATCACTAAAAATGAAGATGATGAAGCACATAGAACCATTACTGAAATACTATCTCACAAATTTAAAAACAACACAGAATACTCTGACTATGCAATACTCTATCGAAGTAACCATCAATCTTTTTTACTAGAGAAATATTTAAGAGAGTATAACATTCCATATTTTATTAATGGCGGCATGTCTTTTTTTTCCAAAACCGAAATTAAAGATATCACAGCCTATTTAAGGCTATTAACCAATTTTGTAGATGACCGATCTTTTTTAAGAATCATTAATACACCTAAACGTGAAATTGGCCCTAAAACTCTAGAAATATTAGGAACTTATGCGACTGAGCGCCAAATACCTTACTTTTATGCCATTGAAGAACTTGGCCTACAGAGTCAATTAAAACCAACGATGGCTGAAAAACTTATTCAATTTTCGACATTTATCAAAAAATACAGTCAAAAACTAATTACTGCATCAACTGACCAAATAACTGAATCACTTACTCATTTTGTAGAGGCCATACAATATAAACAATGGCTGATTGATAGCACCTCAACACCTAATCAAGCTGAAAAACGTTATGAAAACATCATTGAATTAATCAATTGGATTACAAAATCAATGAGCAAAAATACTGAGGATCATCAAGAAATAAATACTGAACGTAGTCTGTTAGATGTTATTAATCAATTACTCATTTTAGATATGATCGATAACCAAAAACAATCAGAAAATAACAATCAAGTTCAGTTACTTACTCTTCATGCAGCAAAGGGGCTAGAATACCCTCATGTCTATCTAACTGGGATGGAAGATGGAATTTTGCCTCATCAACAAAATATTGATAGTGATAATATTGAAGAAGAGCGCCGCCTAGCCTACGTTGGTATTACTCGCGCTAAAGAAACATTGACATTCATACTGACAAAACACAGAAAGCGCTTTGGTGAGCTAACTCCAAGTAAATCAAGCCGTTTTCTTGATGAATTGCCTCAAGATGACCTTATATGGCAAGGTAAAACAGACCAAAGCGAATCACAACGAAAAGCCTCTGGACGCAAAAATATACAAGCACTAAGAGATATAATTAGTAATAAATAATAATTTGCTTAATTCAAACATGCAAACTATACTTAAAATTACCTCAAATACAGATAATATAGGTGTTTGATATACAATGACTACTAAGAAAATCTCAATTCCGCACAACAGCTATGAAGAATACTCTATTGTTAGAGCATACTTCAATGACGTTAGTGAGTACCAAATTTTAACTGCAAAAGAAGAAAAAAAATATGCACTTGCAGCTAAAAAGGGTTCACAAGAAGCTAAAAGAAAAATGATTGAATCTAATTTAAGGCTTGTTGTTAAAGCATCACTTAGGTATTTAAATCGAGGTTTAACATTACTTGATCTGATATCTGAGGGTAATATTGGCTTAATGCGTGCGGTTGAAAAATTCGAACCGAAACTAGGTTACCGCTTCTCAACGTATGCAACTTGGTGGATAAGGCAAACCATTGAGCGCGCTATTAGTAATAAAGGTCGCTTAATTCGTATTCCAAGCAATGTTCTCAATCATCTATACCATATAAAAAAGCATCATAGGAAATTCAGTAAAAAACATTTACGCGCTCCTACGACGGAAGAATTAGCCGAACTAATGAATATGAGACCTGATGAGCTAGAAAAACACCAAGCTTTGATTAATCCCATAGACTCTCTTGATGAACTAATGGATCAATATTATGTCCAACAAGCTCATCGCCTAAAAGCAGAACGCAATGATGAGCCTGAACATCAAATGCAAGAAACCGATGTACAACGATTCGTCTACCGTATTCTTGATGAACTTACCCCCCAACAAAAACAAGTATTAACAATGCGTTATGGGTTAATGGGTTATTCTCGACATACACTAGAAGAAGTTGCTTATCAAGTTGGTTTAACAAGAGAACGTATCCGTCAAATCCAACTGGAAGCACTTAAGCTATTAAAAGATAAATTAGAATCAGACAAAATAAAAATGTTGATAAAATAGAGGACTTATTTCACCTCATATCAACTAATAATTTTGACCTCTCTAGCATCTTCTCCTAGATACTCAATATTAACCGTATAATTAGCTTTAGGAAGGAAATCCCCTCCTTTTTGCGGCCATTCAATCAAGCAGATAGACTCTTCATTAAAATAGTCACGAATACCAAGCCATTCAAGCTCCTCAGGTTCACCTAAACGATATAAATCAAAATGATAAGCTGTAACATGCTCAAGCTCATAAGATTCTACTAAAGCATAAGTTGGGCTTTTAACCAAACCTTTGTAACCAAGCCCTCTTAGAATACCTTTGACGAGAGTTGTCTTACCTGCACCTAAATCACCATATAAATAGATTTTATCACCTTTTTTTAATTGCTTGGCAAACGTCATACCGTAAGCAATCATTGCTTGCTCATCAAGCGTTTTTATCATTAAATATAACCCTTTTTATTACAATAGCTTAATAAATACGAAACTAACACAAACGATCCTGATACAACATAAATGCTCTGATCATTTTCATTATTTAGCATTGATTCAAACGCTACTTCTGGTTGCTCAAATGACGTATATGATTGATAAGCAAAATAAGAAACTAGATCATCTAAAGGCATTGCTCTATTATCAAGTGATTTAAGTGATGTTACTATCCATTGATCAAAATAGTTCCCACACGCTGTGATCACGTTTCCAACAGATTTATTAGCAAAAGCTGTATATAGAACCTTAACTTTATTTTTAGGATAATTTTTCTTTAAATACTTAACTAAATAACTAAAACACTGCTCATTATGCCCTACATCAAAAATTACAGTTTTCTGTTTAACTGTCAATACTTGGGTACGCCCCAATAAAGAAAAGCTTGCCAACGATGACAGAATCATTTCTTCATTGATATTGAAACCTTGAGACTTCAACAGCATTAAAATTTTAATCACAACTTTCAAGTTATTAACATGCAGAAATTTTGGCGATGATTGGGCATATTGTGTTTCTAAGGTTAAAGCATCATAGCTAAAGCAATTTGCATTTAGTTTATTCAAGTAGGTCAAGGCAGTTTTTGGAAACTCAGCCTCTCCAATAACAACTGGCTTATTAGCTCTTGCTAAAGCTGCTTTTTCAAGAGCAATTTTCTCTCTTGTATCACCTAATAAATCTTGATGATCAAGCCCAATTGAAGTAATCGCAACAATATCGGCATCAAATGCATTGCTTGGATCTAAGCGCCCACCACAACCAACTTCCAAAATAAGAAAATCAAGCTCAGCTTGTGAAAAAATGACACAAGCAGCCAAGAAGGTATAGCTAAAATAGCCCAAAGTAAGATCTAATTTATTAGCAATAAGGTCCACTTGCTCAAGCGCTAGGACAATTTGTTCATCGCTAGCTAAATGGCCATTAATACTGATTCTTTCGTTGTATTTAAATAAATGTGGTGAAGTAAATAAACCAACCTTATAGCCTGACTTTCTCAATACGCTATCTAACAAGTGACAAGTTGATCCTTTACCATTAGTACCTGTTACGGTTATTAAGAAAAAATCTTTGCTAACACCCAACTGTGAGACTATTCTTTTTACTTGGACTATATCTAAACGCTCAACAAAACCTATTGCTTCAAGTCTATTTAACCAATTAGATAAATTACTATGCTTTTGTAGTGTCAGCATCTGAATTTGCTTTTTGATCCTTGTTATACATTAACTGATTTAATATATATGCAACTTTTTGACGCATCTTTCGACGATCAACAATTAAATCAACCATTCCTTTCTCAACTAAAAATTCACTGCGTTGAAAGCCTTCTGGTAACTTCTCTCGAACCGTTTGCTCAATCACTCTTGGCCCAGCAAATCCTATTAACGCTTTAGGCTCAGCGATTTGAATATCACCAAGCATAGCCAATGATGCAGAAACGCCACCAGTTGTTGGATCTGTCAATACGACAATATACGGTAATGATTTTTCCGATAACTTTGCTAGAACAGCAGAAACTTTCGTCATTTGCATTAATGAAAATAAAGACTCTTGCATTCTCGCACCACCACTAGCCGTAAAACAAATAAATGGGCATTCTAATTCTATTGCTCGCTCAACACCTAAACGAAAACGCTCTCCAATGACCGACCCCATTGAGCCACCTAAAAAGGAAAAGTCAAATGCACTTGCAACAACAACTCTTCCCTCTAGTTTTCCTTCCATTACGACTAATGCATCTTTTTCACCCGTTTTTTTCTGGGCTTGCGTAATACGATCCTTATAGGCTTTAGTATCTTTAAATTTCAGCATATCCTTAGGATGGATATCTGAACCAATTTCAACCATTAAATCTTTATCTAGAAAATAGCCTAAACGGTCTCTTGCTGAAATGCGCATATGATAATCACACTGAGGGCATACAAATAAATTACTAAGAAGCTCAGGCGTATATAGCACATTATCACATGATTTACATTTATCCCAAACTCCTTCAGGTAGTTCTTTTTTCTTTGTATCAGTTAATATTTTTTGAGGAATTATCTTTTCAAACCAGCTCATATTTTAACTCTTCTAATACCTATTTAATTGAATTTTTAAGCACTTTTTACTTGGGCAATTTTGTAATTCTATTAAAATTTTAATTAAATAGCAAAAATAGATTACACTTTTTCATTTTAAGCTAACCAATTTAAGTATGATACTAATAATGCCTAACCAGTGATCTATAAAAAGCCAATACAAAGATAATTAAGGAAATAAGTGCTATGCACGGCAACATAAAAATTGCGCTATAGTAGTTAACAGATATCTCGGGGTTTAACTTATCAACTACAGTATTTAGAAAATCACTTCTAATCATATAGCCAAATACGATTTGTCCAATAAAGCCACCTAAGACAATAAATGTATTCGTTAAAGCAATAGCCGAGCCTTTAGCTTCTTCAGGAACGATCATCACTAAAACAGATAATGCAACGACAATACCCGAGGCCGCAATACCAGAGCACAAAAACAATAAACACAATGTATAAAAATTTGACATCCAAGGTACTATAAAATAGCCCAATGATAACGTATTTAATAAAGCAAGAAACATTACAAGCAATATAGAACTTTTAATATTTTTGGCAAATTTCCCTACAACTAAACTACCCAATAAAAAACTAACCCAATAAATTTGAGAAAGCCATAATGCTCTGTAAGTTGAATATTCATGCGTTACCATAAAATAGTTTTTAATCCAAAAACCTGCAAATGACATAATAATCATCCAAGTTAAAAAACAATAACAAACAATTGCTAAAACCTTTTTATATCTTAGTAAAATAAAACAATTAATAATTGACTGTAATACACTTTCTGATGAACTTGGTTTGTATGTATTCAAATTTCTTCTCTGCTTATAGACAAACTGTATCGAAAGTAAAAATAAAACAAACGCGAAACTAATGATGATGATATTAGAAGCATTCCAGCCCATATGATAGATTGCATCATCCAAGACGCTACCAGCTATTAGTGCGCCAATAGTTGATGCTATCTCTATAATAGCAATACAAATAGCAAGGTATTTTTTTTGAAATGTATTCGCTGCAATAAACACTGCTGAGATATAAGCTACAGCACAACCTGTACCTGTTAAAAGTCTTGAAATAGCTAACATCGTCACATCTTGAGAAATCCAGTGAAGTATACAGCTAACAAAGGTAATAAATAATCCTAACGGTAATAATAAATAAACACCTAACTTATCTAAACTTATTCCAACCGGTATTTGTAATATTGCATAGGCAACAAAATATAAGCTTGTATAATGAACAATATCTTCTAATGGCTCACCGATTATTTCTGAGTAATAGCCCGATGTTGATATCGGTGACACCTGCAAGAAAAGAGAAAACCCACTAAATAACACTGCTACAATAAACGGGCTCACCAGTCTTATATTACTCATTTTGACCCCAACAAAATTATGCTCAATAGATACTTTTTACTACATCTATTAATTATAGCATTAATAATCACTATGATACTTTGTCATAAAATAAGCTTTCCAAATGGCATGCTTAGCGCTAAAATTCAAAACAAATTGGGAAAATAAATTGATAAATATATATTATGAGCGCCAAAATTATTGATGGTAGATTAATAGCCACTCAGCTTAGAAATGAAATTAAAAATGCGGTTGATCTTCGCATTGGGCACAATAAACGCCCACCGGGTTTAGCGGTTATTATTGTTGGTAATAACCCTGCTAGCGAAATATATGTTAAAAATAAGCGCAAAGCATGTCATGATGTTGGATTCAAATCAATTAATCATGATTTGAGTGAGAATACTTCAGAAACTGAATTACTTGAATTAATTGAGCAACTAAATAATGACTCATCTGTTGATGGTATTTTAGTTCAATTGCCTCTGCCAGAGCACATTGATAATACAAAAATAATTGAAGCCATTCGTCCTGATAAAGATGTCGATGGTTTTCATCCTTATAATATTGGTCGGTTGATGACAAGAAATCCTCTACTAAGGCCCTGCACACCCAAAGGAATCATGACACTATTAGATCGAACCGTCCATGATATTAGAGGTCTTCATGCTGTTGTCATCGGTGCTTCAAATATTGTTGGCCGCCCCATGGTAATGGAGTTATTGCAATCTGGTTGTACTGTAACTGATTGTCATCGATTCACTGAAAATTTACCGTTTCATACGTTGCAGGCGGATATCTTAGTCACAGCCATTGGTAAGCCCAGATTTGTACAAGGTGACTGGATTAAAAAAGGCGCTATTGTTATTGATGTTGGGATTAATCGAGATGCTGATGGCCATTTAGTAGGTGATATTGATTTTGAAGCAGCTAAAGAAAGAGCTTCTTGGATTACACCTGTACCCGGTGGTGTTGGACCAATGACCATTGCATCACTTTTGGATAACACACTTTATGCCGCGTCTAAACTACATACACTTACCAATTAACTATCATGTCAAATAGACAACGCTCTTTCAGCCAGTGTATTATTCATTGGCAAAAACAAGAAGGCCGCCATCATCTACCTTGGCAAAAAAATATCAATGCCTACCGTGTTTGGCTATCTGAAACCATGCTACAACAAACACAAGTTAAAACAGTTATCCCCTATTTCAATGAATTTATTCGCCAATTTCCTAATATTATAGATTTAGCCTCTGCCCCTGAAGAAGCAATTATGAAACTCTGGGCAGGCTTAGGTTATTACTCAAGAGCTAGAAATTTATATAAAACAGCCAATATAATAGCCAATCAATACAATGGAATTTTTCCACACAGCTATGAAGAAATCATAAAACTACCTGGCATTGGTCGATCGACAGCAGGTGCAATATTATCCTTAGGACTTAACCAAAATTTTCCCATATTAGATGGTAATGTTAAGCGCATTTTTGCAAGAGTTCATCAATTAGCAACTCCGATAAATAAAACAAAGGCATTAAACCAGCTATGGCAGCATGCTGAAGAATTAATGCCCGAAAATAATACAAGAGCCTATAACCAAGGCTTAATGGATCTTGGAGCTATGCTCTGCACTAAAACTAACCCAAGCTGCTTGTTATGCCCTGTTAATCAATTCTGCCAAGCTTATCAAAATAATAATCAAATGAACTACCCTGTCAAAGCATTGAAAAAACATAGACCAACAAAAACAACTAGCTTTTTAGTTATTGAAAATAGCAATAAATTTATTTTAAAAAAACGCCCTTCTGAAGGTATCTGGGGTGGACTTTGGTCACTACCTGAAATAAATGACTACCCGATGCTAGCTAAAATTAAGCCCCATAAAACAACGAAAAACTATACGCATCTGTTTAGCCATTTTAAATTAATTTATAATTTTATATTTATTGAAACCGCCATGCTAGAGATTAATGATACTGATCAATTAATTACAATTGATGAACTAACTAATTTTGCCCTACCAAAACCCATGATGGCTTTTTTTCAGAATCAATTGTAGGCTGCTATATTGATACTTACTTAAGTATTTTACACCTAATTCTCCTGATCTGGTTACCACACCACCTAAAAAGATAAGACAGGCTTCACTTCCTCTAGATTGGAATTACTTATAAGGGTTACAGGAGATGGGGGCTTATCTCGTGTAGTATTTTCTAATAACCCTATAGATGGCCAACATACCATATCATGACACTTTTTAATGTATAAATTAAATGCATACTCTACTTCATAATAAGAATGCATACCTGAAGCTACAATATATGCACTTGCAGCTTGCATAAACTCTTTACCAAGCTCAGAGTCCGAAGGTATTTTTAATATATCCATGACCTTACAATACATGTTTGCCATTCCTGAACCACCTGAAACATAAGGAATACCATATTGAATGCAATTTTTAGTAAACACACTAAGACTACTTTCATCAATATCAATATAATCAGAATCACGATACCATGGATAGAAATAAGCTTCTTTAAAAAGAGTTTCATCAACAATACTATTTGAATTTCCTATTTTATCTAAACATGGAGTAACTAATTGAAGTTTCTGATCATTATTCTTAATATTTTTAGTTGGTTGAATATTATTCGTATAAATACGATCTATTAACCGAGCATACTCACTGGGAAATTTAGAAGGCAGCATCCATAAAATAGAAAGTTTTACAATATAGTCTTTATTGTTATCACTAAGAAAATTTAGTAGTTTCTCTATATCATTAAGGCCTAACTCGTCTAACTTGACTGTTGGATAATATGTCTTTTTTTCAGAGTTTTTTTGGATTAAACCTACCATAACCATGTCTTTAAATCCTTGAAAATTAAACTTATTCCTTATTAACTCGACAAACTGGTTTGCAATTTCATTAACGACTGACTCTGTTTTTAGCGCTTTAAGTATATGATAGGCTTTATAATCTTCTTGTTTCATTCTTGCATTAACATCGCTAGCATTTAGAAATATTTTTGCTAATAATTCATCTAATTCATTTTTTTCAACTAAACAATATTCATTATTTATAAGATGAGAGATTGAATCTGTTCTATTAGTAAAATTAAGCCAGTTAATTTTTGTACTTTGACTACTATGATGCTTAGACAAAATAATGCATGTTTTAATATACTTATTAACATCATCAATTTGTATATTAGCCTCTTTAGATATCTCGCGAGAATAACGATCAATAGAATCTTGATCTAAAGTTCCTTTATTAATACGCTTTTGTATCCTTATAGCTATATCATTTAATAAGTCTATGCTTGCATTATTATTACTAGATAATTGTAATTTTAATCTAATCCCTTCATTAACAATATATTTCTTTAGTGACTTACTATACTTCGTATTATCATAGTTTTTAAAATAATTAGACAGTGTATACACGCGCTTACCTCCCCCTATTTACTTATTCATTAACTAATTTCTTCATTTGTAACATAAAATTAGTTCGCACAAAAAGATATCTTTTATTAAATAATAGTTGAATTTGATTCACATCAAGATAAGAGCGATTTTTTAAACAGAATTAAATTAAACAAAGGCACCGTCGTACATGAATTCGCTCAATTTTACAAGCAGCTAAAACTTAAATTTTCACAATTGTGTCCTCTTAATTATATTAGTTTTAATGCCTCTTTATAAGGAATAGGTTTAGACCAAAAAAAGCCCTGACCAATATCACAACCCATTTTTTTTAGAAACAAATAATCATCTTCCGTTTCTATTCCTTCAGCACATGATTGTAAACCTAGCTCTTTACTAAGATGTAATATATTCTTTACAATAGTCTGATTTACCTTGCTATCACGAATTCCATGAATGAATGATTTGTCGATTTTTATCTCATTTAATTTCATATTTTTTATATAAGAATATGACGTATAACCTGTGCCAAAATCATCTAAAGATATATTAAACCCTAAACTAAAAAGCTTTTGTATGTTTTTGAGCGCGATATTAGGGTAGTACATATAGGCTGACTCTGTAATTTCGAACGTAACAGTAGAGTGATTAATTGAAGCATTATTAAAATATTCTGTAATTTTGTTTATTATTCGAGTATCAGCTACAATTTTTGAAGAAAGATTAAAAGACAAACCACATGATTTATCAGTTGCTTGAATTTCTTTTAAAACTTGAACCCCATCACGAATTAATTGTTCTGTTAACCAATAAATTTCCATACCACTTTCAACATCTTTCATGTACTTATCTGGAGTAATAATTCCTTCGTTAGAGTTAATCCACCTAGATAACACCTCAAATCCAATAATAGTACCGGAACTTAATTCCAGGGTCACCTCACTAAAATTTAGCAGCTAAAATTTTATCCATAAATTCAGAATCCCAGCCTGCCAGCTTTCTTATGCGCTTTAGACTCATTCTAGGATTGGCCCTCTTAACTGATTGAAATAAATTCAATACAGTTTTCTTTATAATCCCCATATTCCTTGGAGCATTTTCT
>JAKJJU010000069.1 GCA_021713295.1 Thiotrichales bacterium 19S3-11 | reverse complement strand
CATCGTTCGGTTAGAAATGCCATGACTCATTTACTTTCTGCATTAGCTGCATGGGTAATTAGCCCAATTAAAATTTCAGCCCAAAAGAAGATTGCTTATGTGAAAAATTAATTATCGAACTCGGGTTTGATTTAGATTGATAACATATCAAAAGCGATAAATAGGATAATTAAAGCCCCTATTATATTAAAACTGGATGAAAAGCGTTTGGGTACTTTTTTAGCTATTGTCATACCAATAATGGTAGAAAGAAAAGCAAACATTCCGATAAAAAATATGTACGGAGTTAATATTTTATTAGATATTCCTAAACTGACGCCAATTGCTAAGGCATCGATACTTGTTGCAAGAGATACAATAAATACTTTGAAAAAGCCATGAAATTTTATATGCTCGCTAAGATGATTTCTGTTTTTTAGATCTATTATTCCTTCGTATAACATATGTAATGCAACACAGAATAGTAAACTAAAAGCGATCCAATGATCGATAGAGCTAAATTGAGAAATAATTTTTTCGCCAGTTATTGCACCAATTAGAGTTGCAATAGCCTCAGTCCCTCCAGAAGCAATTGCAAATTTTAGGGTATCTTTAAAAGTATGTTTTCTAAAGCCCATGGCAATTGCAGCTGAAAATGAATCAGCACTTAGAACGATTCCTAGCAATATGGGTTCGAATATGTTCATTATGAAAACTAAGAGTATATTTTTATGATGTATTTTCAAATAAAAAGACTATTGAGTCAACTTTGGAATGATAGAATTAGTTAGAATTTAAAGGGATTATCTAGATTATTATGAAATACAATTTGCTCTATTGATTTTCTATTTCGTTCAGTTTGATCCCTATCTTTCAAAAATGTTTCAGCATTTTGATAATCGCTTTCATTCCCTAAATACCCAACTGCAAGAGCAGTATAAGCCTCAACTGTATCCGGTAGATTAAAAGTAGTCCTTACCTTATCTGGAATAATGCCAATCATTTGATGAACAGAAATGCCTCGTCTAGCAGCCTCAATAGTTAAACTCATTGAAGCAGCGCCTAAATCATGTAACGCGGCACGATTAGGTTGATCGTTAACTGATAAATTTTTTACAATAATTCCAATGGCTAGAGCGTAAGCATTTTTAGCCCAAGCTTGGTTGCCTTCAACTAAGCATGAAAAGATATTCTGATAGGTTTCAATCTGATCTTGTGTTGCAAGAAGATATCGCCAAGGTTGGTCGTTATATGATGAAGGAGCCCAACGAGCAGCTTCAAAGATTGCTTTTAAGTCATCATTTGTGATTGGTTTATTTGAGAAAACGTAAGGGCTCCAACGGTTTTCTAATAGCTCATGAACAGGAGTACTTGTTTCTGCTTTTTTTAAGGTAGTATTCATTTATCAAATTCCTTTAAATTAATTCATTTTTAGCAAAGTATAGTAGTATTTTAAAATAGTTCATTAGGTCAATTTATTAGGTATCATATTAATATATGATAAGTGCCTTAGAAGTTTAGATGAAAGCTATTGTGGCTCAGTTTATAGGTACCTAATGTCATTTTCTTTTTTATAACCAGCCCAGAATCGAACATCTTTTTCTAATTGCTCCCATCCTTGTCGATTAAGCCCAGCTTTCTGAGGAGACATATTTGAAAGGTAGAAAGATTGTTCAGCGGATTCTTTAGAGAAGTCCATGGCAGCATAAGGGGCAAGGTGACCACGATCATAGCCTGATTTACGATAATCAGAGAGCTGTGCTCTATATTTAGCAGGAACAGCAGGGTCAGGTTGAAAACCATCATGTCGTTTGATCTTATTATTAACTGATTTACTAGTTAATTTATAGACTACCCAACGAGGCTGCTTTGTTTCAAAGTTATATCCGACAACATATCCTAGTCTGCATAAATAAAGATTAGCATGAGCAGGATTGCCATACTTTAGAAAATCATGACAGTAATTAGTCACAAGGGGTAGGGTAGTTACAGGCTTTGTATCGGCAAGCGTGATATTAAATAGTAAGAAAAAACTTGATAGTATTAGGAAGATTATTTTTTTCATTTAGGTATTTTCCATCACACTACACGACACCTATCAGAGCTATTCTTTGACTGCTTGATATTTTAGGTTTAAACGTAGCTTTGATAATATTACAGATATATTCTGAAGAATTAATGGCCCTAGCTAACGATTTTTAGCAATAGTTTCGGTTCCAATTTTAATCAAAGACTTAGCTTTAAATCCATGCTTTTTAACTCTAATAGGTTTAATGCTTTCTAACATTTCACCTACTCGATAAGACCATATTGATGTGTTTCATGATATCGCTCTTTTTTGTTTTTTGGCGATTATAAGAATGAACGATAACAATGAAAAATTAATGGGTTACAGCGTTACTGTCGTGTAGTGTGAGAGGCTTTATATAAGAAAGGATAATGTTATTATTTTATGGTTTATATATAACTTGTTATTTAAATAAATCACTCTTATTTTGCCCTAAGTTTATAAATTAACCATCCAATAACTAGAAATATTAACGGCCCTAGTATTAATTCTAATTCATAAATAGCTATATCATACGTAGATGCAAGGTCACCTGGTGGTTGAAAACTAAAAAGAATGCCAAGTGACGTTGATAAGAAAACTAATACACCGTAAATATACCTTAATGCTCCCCTATTTAATTTAATATATGCTACTACTAAATATAAATATGGAATAAAATATAACACTGTCGCCATAAGAATTAATGCATGATACATCGTATTCACTGTCGGTAAAAAATTAGTTAATAAGACAATAAGTGTCACTAATATTCCCATAAAAATGAGTGCATTCCTTGGAGCCTGATATTTATTCGTTCTATGCAACCAATCAGGTAAAATCCCTTTAGGTGTGCATTTGAAAAACATAATAACTGGTGCTAAAAGCCAAATACTAACCGCTGCAAACTCAGCAAATGTTAATAAAAAAGACATTAATTTTGCAAACCAACCGATCTCAAATTCTTGGCCAACAATGTCAAATGCTTGCATTAACCCAGCTGCACTTTCTATATGTGAAGGTGATGCAACTAAATTTAATGCTATCGTACCTAAAATATATAAACCAAATAAGATGAAAGCAGATAACGTTAGCCCATAATATAATGTTCTTTTTGCATCTTTTACGGAATTAGCAAACGTTGGAATAATCTCAATCCCCGCCATAGCAAACATAATTATAGTCAACGTCGATAAATTATCTAAAATATGGCCTTGAGGGATAAGATTAACTGCTGAAAAATCTGTCGCACTTTTTCCACTAATAAAATAAGCAGCAAACCCTAATATAATGATTGCAATAGCAGGTATAAATGATCCAATAATACCACCAATATCAACTAAATACTTATTCGCTCTTATACCATAAAAACTAATAATAGTAATTAGCCAAAATGCCCCCAGTACTGTGAAAGATATATAATAATGATTACCAATCAAATCCGGCCTGCCAATAAAGTAGGCAAAGTTAGTTGCCAAAAATATAAGGACGGCAGGATAGTAAAAAATAGTATTAATCCAATATAGCCAAGCTACCATAAACCCAGCCTTATCTCCTAGCGCTCTTTTAGTCCAAGCATACATTCCACCCTCATCAGGATGTGATCTTGATAACTGAACGGCAATAACAACTAAAGGAGCAAAAAATACAATAGCGCCTAATATCCAAAAGAATATTGCTGATGCGCCCAAACCTGCTGCAACTGGTATCCAGCGAATACCAAAATTAGCAGTAACTGCCATTATCGTAACATCTTTAAAACCTAAAACTTTATTGCCTGCTTGCATGTTTTTTCCAATTCATCTGTATAGTTTTGACTTTCAGTTTTATAACTAAAAATTAGCATAGCATAAATATTTTTCACTGAGTATCACAGGATTTAGCAGGGTCACCTCACTAAAATTTAGCAGCTAAATTTTATCCATAAATTCAGAATCCCAGCCTGCCAGCTTTCTTATGCGCTTTAGACTCATTCTAGGATTGGCCCTCTTAACTGATTGAAATAAATTCAATACAGTTTTCTTTATAATCCCCATATTCCTTGGAGCATTTTCT
>JAKJJU010000068.1 GCA_021713295.1 Thiotrichales bacterium 19S3-11 | reverse complement strand
TTAACTCGCCTTTACAAGCATCCAAAGCCACCCTAAATTTAACGTTGGCACTATACTGTTTTTTACTCATGATATTTCCTCCGATAATCAATATATCACATTTGATTAATTTACAGGAGGCATTTCACCTTATACTGCTACTGAAATGCAGATGATATTAAAAGCCAGTGGCTTTAAAGAAGCTGAAGCAACCCAACTTATTACTGCCTATGAAAAAGCAAAACAAGACAATCCAAAACTTGTCTTTCGTGATGTAATGAAATTTACTAAAGCATTGATTGAATCACGAGAAAAAAGTTTAGAAATTATTAAACCAGCTCAACCTGGTGTAGATACAATAATAGATAGTTCTGAGCTTGATTTACCATTACTAATTGATGCTCCCTTATTAATGCTAGAAGATGGTCAATTTCTTAGTGATCGTACGGTTAATAACTCTCAAGTGTTACAACCATTTGCAGAACTTGCTGTTTCTAAAAGTACTAAGCCTAAAAATGAGGTGATAAGCAATCTGTAATGATAATTACAACTTTATGGGATATCAGAAATATAGTATTAAATTTTCAACTAGTTATTATTTAAACAAGAATTCTAAAGCAAATTCGCTTTCAAGCGATTATTAAGTTGCTGTAAAATGCTAAAAACAAATTATATTTTATCAAATGACAATAATTTATATTACTGCTGATTGACTACAAATTCTTTATCTAATTTTCTGATTCACATCATTTAAATAGTATAACTTACACTATTATAAGCTTATTACATTTCAGATTGCTATATTTGATTATTTTATATAGTAATAATCCATGATATTATTTATTAACAGTCTAAATATAGCAGTGAAAATAACAATAGGATAGCCATTATGCCCTTTTATCATCATTCATTGTATTTTCAGCTTGAACAAAGTAGTCAAGCGTTTAAAGACTCCCCTCCTGGGACTATTGATGTTAACCGGCTTATCCAAGGAAAGTCTAATTACTGGGTTGACCCTAACTCAGAATTATCACAGCATAAAAAAACACTTATTTTTTCTGACTGGCTAGCATTTACTACTAAAAATATTCAACAAATTAAAAAACAACTCAACCAACTGTTATTAGATGGATTTAGCATTTATATTTGGCATGAAAATCAACTAAAATTACTTAACTCAACCATCATTGCTGGTATTGATGAAGCTTATTTAAGTCAAATATCACAAGTCTCTGCTGAAACTATAGAAAATCAAGCATTCAGTGATAAAAAAATTCCTAAAGATCAACTGCATATTTTAAGTCCTATTGAATTTCAAAGACTTTTAAATAAAAACTATCAAATCAACGAATACCCATTACATAAAAGTACTCTTTACCGTCTCATAACAAATGAAGCATTAAGACCTGTATCTAGAAAAGCTATTAAAAAAGCTAATCTACCGATAAAATTAATTGATGATGTAATTATTTACGGCTCATCAATTAACCTAACTCAGGGCATTAGTACTATAAGCACCACCAAAAATATTCCAAAAAAGACACTTGTTAGCATTAAAACTAATTTTGACATTAAAGCATTCCTGGCTAATGATTTATCTAAAGTAAAACATTTAGAACTAATATATTGCAACGACCTTACAAATGATGAACTTGAACTTATTCTAAAAAAAATGCCTAATCTAGTAAGCTTAAAAATTCATAACTGCCAAAATTTAACACTTAATTTAAAAAAAACAATACGTTTGAAAAAACTCCAAACCTTAGATATAAGTAATACTAAACTTGCTGGCCTAGGTATTTATAATATCTTAAAAGGAACACCAAATCTAAACTACCTAAAATTGAAAAACTGTGCAGTCAATAACCTAATATTACCCACTAATCTAAGACTATCTAAGCTTAGTGAACTTGAAATTCAACTATGTGATGTCAATGAAGCCTTTATAAACAATTTGCTTTGTTCATCTGTCAATCTCCAATCCATAACACTCTATCCATCTAGTCCATTGACTAAATACTTTACCCATTCAATTAAATTATCTAAATTAAAAATATTTAGGACAAGTGGAAATGGGCTTAGGATAGATCATATTGAAAATATACTCAGAAAAAGTAGGCAACTAGTTGAGTTATCTTTATATTCATATAAAGGCTTTAATGATAAATACCTTCATACTACAAATTTTAGTCATATTAAAAAAATCACGCTAACGGGAAAGGCGGATATAGCAAATATATTAAAAAAATTAACCAATGTTGAAACAATAAATACAATCAAGTGTGAAATTTCAGAAACTTACTTAGCTGAGGATATATCATTAACAAAACTTGAATCACTTGATTTAATAAGTACTAAAATAAATCTTAAAACGCTTGCTAAGTTATTATCTGCTGCACCCAATCTTAAAAAACTGCAAACTTTATCGATAGATGACCTTTCAGGAGTATTAACCAAAACACTTCGCTTACCCAAACTGGAAGTACTCGATATTGACGCTCATAAACCCTTTCAAGCTGCAAACTTAAATTATTTACTTAAGTATGCTGTAAACTTAAAAAAGCTACGGATAAATAAGCTTGAATCTGACCCTGAGAAACCTATCTCAAAAAGATTAAACTTAACCAATTTAGTAGAAATTTGCTTTTCAAGTTCTAAGCTTTCAAATAATGACCTATTAAGTATATTAACCAGAACCAGCAAACTTGAGGCACTTGACCTATCCGACTGTCTTAGTATTAAAAATTCCACGTTATTTAGAAAATTAAAACTAACTAATTTGAAAAGTCTTTCTATTAAAAATACTAAGTTAAATGATCAAAGCTTAAATTTAATACTTAAAAATACAAATAAACTTACATCATTAAATATTCAAGGTTGTACGAAAATTACTGGTGATTGTTTTACTGGCATTGATTTGAGTTATTTGACGACCTTTGAATTTGACGAGCACACTGCATTAACCGAAGATAATTTATTAGCGCTACTTGAAAGAGCGCCTAACTTGGATAAAAATGCAATTTTAGATAAATTTTATAATCCGATAAAAAGACAATTTAATCAGCAAAATAAAACGTTCAAACAAACAACAACAGATGCTAATGTTACCTTCAATAAAAATAAGGCATTAAACGCAACAAAAATCTTTTCATCACCTTACGATGAACCCCATTATAGTACTTATCGTTTAGCTATCTATCAAAGCTTAGAAGTCTCAGATAAAGCAACTAAAATAGATAATGCATTTAAATTAATGGATGCAACCAATCTGCAATTAATTAATACAACAGCAATAAAAAAGCACACTTCTAGAGCAAAGTTCAAACAAAAATACATGCAATTATTCAAAAGTAGACATCACAAGTCATTTTATCTTGGTCGACAAAAATTAAATTTAACGGATGAATTTATACCCATTGCATCTTTAAGTACCCATGAACAAATTACTGATATTTTTATTAGTAATGCTAACTATAAAGATATTGAAATAAAGTATTCTAAAGCTAACAATTTATATTATATAAGGTCAAAAGGTAAACCTAAATCGATACAACTTAATTTCATCTTAAAAAAAGATCCTCAACCTAGTAATACTAGTAAATTACCAAAAGATGTAATCAAATACTGCCAATATTTATCTTCATTTGATTCTGCACCTGAAGGACGCAGTTTAAAAATGGTCAAAAAAAAGCCAGGACATCTCTTTGGGAAGGCTTGGCCAAGTAAATCATCAATTAAACAACCGACAGGTCGAGATTACCTAGATCTAATGAGTCAACAAAAACTAGGCGCCTGCCGTCATCGAGCTGTTTTATTTAAAGATTTTATGGAGCAAAAGCATCCTGAAATTCCAACTCGTATCGTTCATAATGATGTGCACGCCTATATTGAGGTATGCCATAACAAAGTATGGAGAAAGATTGACTTAGGTGGCTATGTGACAAAGCTTGAAGAAAATCATTCATTATTTGACAGTCAAACTTTTAAAGAAACTCATACACCTAGTCGTCACTCCACTAAAAGTGCAAAAGGAAAAAGACATGCACCAAAACACCCCAAAAGAATTCATCACTCAATCAAGCATAAATCTACCTATATAAAAGCATCCGCCTACTTTGCGAGTAAATCGGTTACTGATAAATCGATCGATACGCTAAAACTTATCCAAGCAGTTATTTCCGATGAAAAAAATAAAACACATCTAATTGAACTCGATCATTCTGCT
>JAKJJU010000067.1 GCA_021713295.1 Thiotrichales bacterium 19S3-11 | reverse complement strand
TTAACTCGCCTTTACAAGCATCCAAAGCCACCCTAAATTTAACGTTGGCACTATACTGTTTTTTACTCATGATATTTCCTCCGATAATCAATATATCACATTTGATTAATTTACAGGAGGCATTTCAATTACTAGATTTACCAAATTTCCAATAATACCTTTCAAATCAACATGATAAATTCCTATCTATCTAACAATGATTGTAAATCTAAATTTAAATCCCTTGCTAAACTATGTAACTTTTTTAACGCCCCAATTTGAATTTGCCTAATACGCTCACGGGTAAGCCCTATCGATATTCCTGTCTCATTCAGTGTATGCGGGTCATCCCCCCTCAAACCAAAACGCATTGAAATAACTTTACATTCCTTATCTGTTAATTGATTAAGCCAATCGTTAATTAAGTCATCTGTTGCCTGAGTATTATATTCTGCTTCTGGTGTGTCTAATGTATCATCAGCCAATGTTTCCATTGTTGTTCTATTAAAGCTATCATGAACTTTATCTAATGACTCAACATCCTTTGTTGAAGATAGTATCTTTCGAATATCTTCTACTGGACGATCCAAAAACTCAGCTATTTCTTCTGCGCTGGGATCATGATCTAATTGTTTGGTTAACTCATGAGCAGCACGCAAATATATATTAAGTTCTTTTAAGACATGGACTGGTACTCTAATTGTTCTTTGTAAATTTAAAAGTGCTCGATCTATATTCTGACGTATCCACCATGTAGCATAGGTTGAAAAACGCCAACCTAAATCAGGATTAAATTTTTCTACAGCTCGTATTAAGCCTAAATTACCTTCAGCTATTAGATCAAGAAACGTTAAACCACCCCTTGGTTTATAACGTTTGGCCATTTGAACGACTAAACGCAAATTACTCTGAATCATGATTTTTTTACTTTCCAAACAACCCTGCTTAACTCTCTTTGCATGATAGAACTCTTCTTCTTTTGTTAATAATGGCAAATGACCTAATTCTTTTAGATAAAGCTGGGTTGCATCTACATAACTATCGGAGAAGTCTTCATTCTCATTTGATGTAATTTCTATAGTTGATACAACCTCAAAATCAGATACATCTTGATTAAAATCATGATTAAAACTATCAACTGACTCAGAGTTCTCACAATTATTCAGCTCTGATTTAGCCATGATTTAATCCTCCAATTATTTATTCAAAATACACATACTCTCATTTTTACAAATATGCATATGAATAACATAGAGCTTAAAGAGGAAAGTATCTTGAGATTATTCATATGGTTAGCTTGAGAGAAAAGTAACTAAACACGATACTTGAAATCAAACCTCCTGATTGTTAACGTAGTAAAGATTAGAAAGGAGGATTAATCAATGATGAAAAAAACATTTATAATTTTAAGTCTAATTGCTACAACTGGCCCTACTTTTGCAAATTCATATCAAATATATAGCCAACCAAATAAAAAAGCACCTGTTATTGGACATCTTAATGATCAGAGCAATCAACAGTATGTGAAAATTTATCAAAAAAATAATTGGATCGAAATAGCCAATACTAATACAGGGGATGTTGGGTGGGTTAACATTGAAGAATTCATCTATAATCAAAAGCAACTCCAATATCAAAAAATGCTTGGATCACTTAATGCACAATATCAACAGTTACAAGCACAAAAAGAAGCCTTTGATAATGCTTATCAGTTAAAAATGGAACAATTAAAATACCAAGTAAACGCCCTACACAATAGAATAAATAATATGCAGCAACAACCAAAATCTACGCCTAACAAAACTCAAGTTTATCAACAGATTCATGCAATTAACATTCAAACTAATAAAGATCGAAAAACGGCAACAATAACTAAAGAATGGCTTGGTAAAGATGGTAAAATTCATAAAGAAACAAAACAAATTCCTCTATCTGAACTTAAAAAAATGTCAATTATCTAAACTTGCTAACCTACAATCGTTGTATTATTTTTGTACATGCTATCTAATCCTGTTATAATTTACAATATAGCTGGTTCGTTGAGGGAACATTACCAATTAAAGGGAATCTATATCATTGCACTAGCGAGCAAGCTCAATTTAGATTGAGAAGCCCATGTGTTTTTGCGATTTGCCGACTTAAATTATCTATCCTCTTCAACCAGTTATAAATATATTAATTTAAAATAAACTTTAGCCTATTTATTAATCTAAAATTATTTGCTATAACATTAGTGATTATTTTAAATAAACCTGATTATAATCGCACCAAATATGGTAAGAGCGGTCAACATCCTTGTTGATTGTATCCTTATCCTTTAAGAATTTCCGCCCTTCCGATAGGGGGTTGCATTGTTATTCTTACATACCCATCTAAATGGGTATATAGAATAACTCATATTCTTTTGTGAGATAATAACCACACCAAATATATTGTTAATCATTGAAACAGATTTTCACTATACAAATTAGAATTTACACTATATCTCAATATTAATATGTCAGTGATCTTAATCGCTGCACTCTATCTTCTATTGGTGGATGTGTTGAAAAAAGATGCATTAATTGTTTGCCTTTAAGAGGATTTACAATGAATAAATGAGCAGTTGATGGATGAGTTTCTGCTTGATTAAGCACCGTAAATTGGTTTTTAGATTCTAGTTTAAGCAATGCTGAAGCTAACCACTCTGGATTACCACATAATCTTGCACCTGTTTCATCTGCCACATATTCTCTTGATCTTGAAATAGCAAATTGAATTAATGACGCAGCAAGAGGTGCTAGTATCATTAAAAGTATGCCAACAATTGGATTAATATTATTTTCACTATCTGATCTAAAAATTGATAACCACATAAACATATTAGCAATACCACTAATGGCACCAGCAATTGTTGCTGTAATTGCCATAGTAAGCGTATCACGGTGTAGCACATGGCCTAGTTCATGAGCCATTACACCCTTTAATTCATGTTCAGTCAAAATATTTATTAAACCTGTCGTTGCAGCAACACTTGCATGGTTTGGATTTCTTCCTGTTGCAAAAGCATTCGGGTTTTGACTATCAATTATATATACCTTTGGCATTGGTAAATTTGCTCGACTAGATAACTCAAAAACTACTCTATATAACGTATTACCCTGCCCTACTTCTTTAGCACGATAAATACTCAAAACAATTTTGTCTGAAAACCAATATGCTCCTAAATTCATAATAGCCGCAAAGGTTAAAGCTATTATTAAGCCACCTCGACCACCCAAAAGACCACCTATAAAAAATAATAATGCTGTTAATGCTGCCAACAAAATAAATGTACGCATGTGATTCATTTTACTACTTTCCTCCTAATCAAATTTCAATGGCATCTTTCTTTCGAAAATGCACAAGGTAGCTAATATAAACAACTAAAATACTCACTCCTACACCTATTAATGTATCAAGTGATCTCATTGTCGCATTCAGTACTGGTGAATATTCAGGCTTAACAAACCCATAACCTGTTATAACTGCTGCCGTTGCTGTTGCAATCCTGACACCTCCGGAATATTTAAATAGCTTCATTACCAATACTGACAAAGTAATCGATAGAAAAATTGACAGATAACCATACCCAAAAATAATACAGCATAATCCTGAAATAATTGAAGCCATGATGGTTCCAGCTATTCTTGCTTTACTTGAATCTAATGTTTCTGCCACAAAAGATTGAAGGACAACTAATGCACTTATCATACACCAGATTCCATCTATATAACCTTTTCCATCATGGGCAATAGAACTTAAGTAGTTACCTAAAATAAAACAAAATAATGCAACGACTGAAGCTTCTAATGACTCATATATATTTCTTAATACATGAATGCTCTTTAATTTCATTTATACTTATCCTTTATAATTGTGATTGTACTTTTATGCTTTATCTAATGGATACTTGAAAATGATGATTTAATTCTCTGTCTATGTTTTAATTAAGGCTTATATCTGATTCACCCTTCCTAACAATACTGGTATAATTTTACCATATTCTATTTAATTAGTTTCCATATTAAATTCATATTTTTCCAATAAAAAATATTATCCATTTTAAGCTAATCAGGTAAAATCAATTTGAATTTACAAACCATGGAAAATACCTAAATGAAAAAAATAATCTTCCTAATACTATCAAGTTTTTTCTTACTATTTAAGGCTCTGTTGCAACTATTTCCGAAAGTTATAAAATGCCTTCATTCAGATACAATTAGGCTGCATAAACACCAAATAATTCATTGATAAATTGAGTTTCAGTTTGTCGCTTGTTTCTTAACCAAAAAT
>JAKJJU010000066.1 GCA_021713295.1 Thiotrichales bacterium 19S3-11 | reverse complement strand
GATACACAGCTTCTGATAGAGCAATCTGGCCATGTTATTGAATACCTACCGCCATACTCACCTGATTTAAATTCTATTGAAAGACAGTGGGCAAAAAAGAAAAAACTAAGAAGAAGGTTACAATGTACAATTGATGAACTGTTTAAATAAGACCATATTATACTGAGTTAGCTATATATAGCCGTCGGCCAATATCTCCAAATCGAGATGCGAGAATCGCCTGAGGAAATCTTTGCATATCTTGACAATAGACAACTCCTCGATTATTTAAATAGTTAGTAATACGTCTGCCAATACCACAAATATCTTTTACAGGTGTTAATGCCATTGCTTGTTTGATCTCAGATGGTTTAATAATGGTCGTATACCCTTTGTTTAATTTTGCACAAAATTTAGCAGTTAGTTTGCCTTCTGAAATACCAATACTACATCTTAGGCCACCGCTTGCTTTAAAAACTGTTTTTCTGATAAAGTTTGCTATATCTTCAATAGAGTGGTGTAAATGCAGAATTGGTTTTAAATCGAGAAAAGCCTCATCAATAGAAAATACTTCAACTATTGGGGTAATGGTATAAAGTGATGACATAATTTTTGAAGATATTTCAGCATATCTTTCTGGCCTTGAACCTCTGCGTATCAAATGAGGGCAGGAAGCTAACGCATCTTTTAGTTTATAACCTGTTTTAATGCCATATTCGCGTGCTTCATAGCTACTGGTAATAATTGTTGTGCCAATCTCTCCATTGGTGACAACAATTGGTTGACCATGCAGGTAAGGGAAATCTAACTGTTCAATAGAGGCAAAAAAGCTTTGCATATCAATATGAGCTACGCAAGTTGGCCACATTTTTAAAAATAATTTCATTATCTAACTATAAATTTTACTTGAGTAAACTTTTTGTAAACCTTAATATTAACTATAATTGTAAAATAGTAAAAAATGAAATGAAAAATGTAGACCAAAATATAATAAATTTATTAAGTAATATGCAAAATAAAGAAAATCAATTAGTTATTAAAATAGAGGTTAGCGTATGTGTGGTGGTGTAATATATCAGTTTGAGGGTGAGATTGTTAAAACTTATTTTCCAAACCCTAAAAGTACATTACCAGTACTATTAGATAATGGTGAAGTAGAGCAATTTACTTGGGGGCGACGTAAAGAACAGCAAGGATTTTTACCGCTTGGAGGTTGGGCTAGACAAGAATCTTTAGATAGGGGAATATGGGATAAATGGTTTCCAAAGCCTGTACCTTTATTAATTAATGAGTTCATGGAAAAAGATAATGATCGCACTAGTCATTGGTTTTCTGTTGTTAAAGGTAAATATATTCAAGGTATTATCGCAAGATGTGAATCAGAAACACGTGTTTATGTAGTTACTATAGAGCCACCTAAAGATGCAATACATAATAGATGGCCATTAATTAGATATTTTGAAAAATAAATATACGATAGTGTTTTAATAATATAGCTAATGGGATAATCTGCCAATAAAGCAGATATGGACATTTTAAGAGAGAAATGCCACGGGTGGAACGCCATGTTTGTCTAAACTTTAAATATAAGCTTTGAATATCAAATAGCTATCATTATCTAATAATTTCAATATATTTTAAAATGATATGCAGTTTACATCGGGTTTTGCATAAAACTTGCTATTTATGGACAAATTAGTTAGTATTAACATTAACATGTCCCCCTTCAGTTTATTACTGCTTGGGGGTCTTTCGTTTATAGGGTATTAAAAAGTTTGATTCCTCAGGAATACCCATTCTTAGTGTATCAAGATCGCAGTAATCAAATTTAGGAAATGAACTTATTAAGTTTATTACTCTATTCCACCACGTACTATCTGGATTTATTGTATCAATCATATGCTTTATTATGCAAAGTGTTAGAAATACTCTCGATTTTCTTTTACGATTATGACTTGGAAAGAATTTAACCCAAGGAATAATATTTTCATTTGGAAGTTGTGGCTTTCGTAAACTTCTATTCCATAGTCTACCATGGTGTGCACAAATATTTCGTACTATGTTCATAACATGAAGCCAACTTTGAAGAGTTACTCCTTTATCTATTTGGTATTTTTCAGCTATTCTATTTTTATAGCATGGTAGCATACCTTCATAAAATTTTGACATTAGGCCAAAGTCCCAAACTTGGCAAGCAACCCAAATTTTTAAATCTTTGCCATAATTATTAAGGTTGTGCTTAATATATTCTTCCTTTGAGCGTTCTATTAACTTTTTTTGTTTAATGCACCATATTTCATATTTAGAAGTAAGATATTCAGGATTTTTTTTGGATATATTCTCTTTTTTAACAGGTTTTAATGAGTTTGTTTTATCCAAATTTTTTATTGTAAAGTCGTCAGTTAAGTATTCTTCTTCTAAATGGGCATAAGGTGAAAATTCCCCCAACATGTAACTAACTTCTGAACGAAGTGAAATTTCAATTCGCTCAAGTGCATCAAGTATTAATAGTCTTAATTTTTTGTCAAAAATATAGATCGAAATAACATCCTTAAATGATGTTTTATCTATAAAATTATCACTCTCATCTTCAAGAAAAACATCCCAATAACCACTTAAACGGTAATATCCAATACGTTCTAAGTATGTAATAGCTTTATCAAAATCGGTAATAATCATTCCTCTTGATTCTAGAAGTTTAATCTGGTCGATGTAGCTCGTCCAAGGCTTGTCTTTTATTTCTATCATTATATCCCTATGTTTGCTTTTTAAAATTTCAAAGTAAATCAATCGCTTTCTGCTTATGCTCAGGTGCTAGGTGCGCATATCTAAGTGTCATTTTGAAGTCACTATGGCCTAATAATTCCCTAACTACAGATAAGTTTTCACCTCTCATAATAAGTTGGCTTGCAAAATTGTGACGTAGGTCATGGAAGCGAAAATTTTCTATTTGAGATTTTTTCATTAAAGTAGTCCACGAACGTTTGATGTTATCTAATTTTTTACCAGTGATAGGAGATTTAAAAACTAAGCCAACAGGTTCTGAATTACTATACATATCAAGGAGTATCTTTCTGATTGTTTTATGCATAGGAATGCTTCGTGTTTTACCTGATTTTGTGTTGTTATTATCAAGCGTAATTTGATTAGTTTTAAAGTCTATGTCATTCCAACCTAATGAAAATATTTCACCACGTCTCATGCCAGTGTAGTAAGCGACTAAAACAATATTTCGGGTTAAATCATCAGTTTCATTTAATGCTGCCATGAAATTTGAAGTTTCTTCAGTAGATAGATAGCGCACTTTCCCAGATGATTCTTTAAATTTTTTAAAACCAATTAGTTTATTTTGCTCTAAATAGCCAAACTCAACAGCACGACTAATTGAACCTTTAACAACGGATGCTACTTTATTGAGTGTTGATTCTGTCACATTGGCTTCAGATTTATATTTAAATAGAAAGTTACTTAAAACTTTTATATCAATTTCATCTAGTGGTATATCATGAAGTGGTTTGAGTCTATTTAAGAGTAAATATCGAGTTGGGCTAGGACTGCGGTGATTTTTTTTACTCCAATCTAAATAGAACTGATCTAAATAATTTTTAAATGTTAGTTGGTTAGTTGCTTCTTGATTTGCCTTTTTTTGTTTTTGAATGTCCTCACCTTGTGAGACAAGAAGTAGTAAGCGTTGAGCTTCTTTTTTTGCCATTTGCAAAGGGATGGTGGGGTATTTTCCTATTGTATAGCGTTTTAGTTTTTTATCATTATTTCGGTAAATAATTGAAAATGTTTTAGTACCGTTAGCAAATACTCTTAATGCTAAGCCTTTAACTTCAGTATCAAAGTAATCTATAATATTATCAGTACTTTGAAGTTCAGATATTGTTGTTTTAGTTAGTTTGATTTTTGGCATAACATTATGAAGCTCTTGATTTTTGGTTTACAACTTAATTTTGATTATAGCATTAACAGGTAACATATAGGTAACAATTTATTTGAAAAGAGAAAGGCATTATTTCTGTTTCGGAAATTGATTTTATATATTAAGTAAATGATATATATTGTTTTTTATTTTTTGAAAATGAAATAGATAAATAGCAAAATTTATTGAATATTATCTTACAAGGCGAGGGTCGGGGGTTCGAACCCCTCAGCACCCACCACGAGAAACCCTTTTAATATCAAGAAATAATCCTAAAAAATAATAATATTTAAACTTAATGAAATTACTGATCTCTTTTTTGGGTACCGTATGGGTACCATTAATTTTCGGAATTTATTTATATTTACATTCACACTACAGGACACTCCGTGTCTTAGTAATTCTATTGATTGTATTGATTGGCCTACCTATATGGCCAATTAGCTCAATCAATTGATTCATATCAAGATGCATTCTAACAATAGCTTTACCAAGAACTTCCATGCCAATTTTGATTACAGATTTATGC
>JAKJJU010000065.1 GCA_021713295.1 Thiotrichales bacterium 19S3-11 | reverse complement strand
GCATAAATCTGTAATCAAAATTGGCATGGAAGTTCTTGGTAAAGCTATTGTTAGAATGCATCTTGATATGAATCAATTGATTGAGCTAATTGGCCATATAGGTAGGCCAATCAATACAATCAATAGAATTACTAAGACACGGAGTGTCCTGTAGTGTGTCTTTATTATCATCTTGAGCATATAGTTCTGCATAGGAGCGTAGTATTGAGTTTGAGCCAAAAATAAGATCAATTCGAGTTGCAGTCCATTTAACTTCACCTGTTTGACGATTACAGATGGCATAGAGATTATGTTTAATTTCTTTCCATATGAAACTCATATCTGTAAGATTGACAAAAAAATCATTTGTTAATCGGCCCTCATGTTCAGTGAATACTCCATGTTTTGTATTACCAAAATTTGCTCCTAGGACTCGCATGCCACCAATTAAAACGGTCATCTCTGGTGCAGTTAGGCCTAGAAGTTGTGTATGGTTAAGTAATTGTTCTTCAGGGTTTAGTTCAGTACATTCTTCTTTTATCCAATTACGATAGCCATCTGCTATTGGTTCTAGCGGTGTAAAAGACTCATGATCAGTCATTTTATCTGTTGCATCACCACGGCCAGTGATAAAAGGAATGCTAATATCAAAGCCTGCGTTTTTTATTGCTTTTTCGATGCCAACGTTACCAGCAAGCACTATCATATCCGCAATGCTTGCTTGAAATTCTTTCGCAATTGCTTCTAAAGTTGTCAGTACGCGTTCTAATTTTTGAGGTTCATTACCTTGCCATTGTCTTTGTGGTTTAAGGGCAATGCGTGCTCCATTGGCACCACCACGGTTATCTGAGTGACGAAACGTTCTAGCGCTATCCCATGCAGTGGTTACCATATCTGAGATTGAAAGATCAGATGCTAAAATTTTTGCTTTAACTGCATTAATATCATAGTTTTTATTACCTTCAGGAATAGGGTCTTGCCATATGAGGTCATCAAGAGGAATATCAGGGCCAATATAACGACTTTTTGGGCCCATATCTCTATGCGTTAACTTAAACCATGCCTTAGCAAAAGTCTCTGAAAAATATTCAGGATCATGATAAAAACGCTCAGAAATTTTGCGGTATATTGGATCTTTGATCATTGCCATATCAGCATCAGTCATAATTGGGTTATGACGAATGGTTGGATTTTCAACATCAATGGGTTTATCTTCTTCTTTGATGTCAATGGGTTCCCACTGCCATGCACCAGCTGGTGATTTTTTAAGTTGCCAGTCATAGCTAAAAAGCATATGGAAATAGCCATTATCCCATTGAGTTGCATGGGTTGTCCAAGCGCCTTCAATTCCGCTTGTAACGGTTTTATTTCCAGTGCCTTTATCAACATGATTTATCCAACCTAGGCCTTGTTCAGTAATATCAGCCGCTTCAGGATCTGGGCCTAGATTTGCTGCATTGCCATTGCCATGGCATTTACCAACGGTATGTCCGCCTGCTGTTAGGGCAACAGTCTCTTCATCATTCATTGCCATGCGTGCAAATGTTTCTCGAACGTGTGCCGCTGTTTTTAACGGGTCTGGTTGACCATTGACGCCTTCAGGGTTTACATAAATTAGCCCCATCTGTACAGCTGCTAATGGATTTTCCATCGTTGATGGATTTTCAACATCAGTATAACGTTCATTGCTTGAAGCTAACCACTGCTCTTCTGATCCCCAGTAAGCATCATATTCTGGATGCCAAATATCTTCTCTGCCAAAGGCAAATCCATATGTTTTAAGTCCCATGCTTTCATATGCAATTGTGCCAGCTAATACGAATAAATCAGCCCAACTAAGTTGATTACCGTATTTTTTCTTAATTGGCCAAAGTAGGCGACGTGCTTTATCAAGATTAGCATTATCAGGCCAAGAATTAATGGGAGCAAATCTCTGATTACCTGTGCCAGCGCCGCCACGGCCATCACTAATGCGATAAGTTCCTGCAGCATGCCATGACATACGTATCATCAAAGCGCCATAATGTCCCCAGTCAGCGGGCCACCAATCTTGTGAATCAGTCATTAAATGGTGCAAATCGTGTTTTAAAGCTTCAACATTAAGCTCTTTGACAGCTTGTCGATAACTATAGTCTTTACCCATGGGGTTGGTTTTTGTATTATGCTGACTAAGAATATTCAGATTAAGAGTATTTGGCCACCAGTTTATATTTGATTGTCCTGTGATAGTGACACCACCATGCATTACTGGGCATTTTAGCTGATCATTCATTCTGTTGTTCCTTTGATATATAAGCTTAACTCATTATATCGTTATCACTAACTCTTACAAAGCCTGTTAGTTATATCGATAACACACAAAAAATTAAGGTAATTTGCTGATTAAAGTGCTTTGGATTTGTTGTTTTAAAAACAAGATTTTGATAAGATGTGCACTGGTTCTGTGGAGAGGTGGCCGAGTGGTCGAAGGCGCACGCCTGGAAAGTGTGTATACGGCAACGTATCAAGGGTTCGAATCCCTTCCTCTCCGCCATTTAATCTTCTAAATATCTGAAAATCAATCAAAAAATAAAATTTTAAAAAATAGTACCGTCAGAAAATGTTTATGAGGTAATTCAGATAAATAGTCTGATAAATATTGTGGCATAGTATTTTTTCTCCCCCCCCCCCGTTTGTTATTCTAATATATCATACTTTTGTTATAATAACATTATAAGATAAGGAATAAACTTTCACTTATTATCCTAAATAATAAAAATCAACATTTACTTTAATTTAAGCCATTGTCTAGGATTTTGGTAAAACAGTTTATATATTCATTACTTTAACCATCTAACTTACTTTGATAATTATATACTACCCCTTTGAATAATACAGAAAGGTTGGGGTACTGGCGTGCTGAATTAAAAGAGGCACAAACTAGTTTATCAAATCGATTGAATAATGGTCATGTTGATAGCTTTAGTCAAAATGGTGCATCAATGCAGTATAACTCCCTTGAATCACTTAGAAAGCACATATCTTTTTGTGAATATAAGGTTGCACTTTATGAAAGTATATCGGCAGAAAAATCGAAATGTTTTAGTTAAAGGCAGCTTAACTTATCAAAGTGGTCTCTATGGTTCAAATGCTAAAAGCGGTTCAAGTGCATTAATTGAAGGCTCTCTGAAGGTTATTAGCGGTGATATAACAGCAGATACTATTTCACTTAAAGGTCACACCCACCAAGGTGATAGTGATGGTACTACATCAAAAGCTATCTAAATGTCTATTTTGTTTGAATATTATATTGTTATAGCTTATATATCTATTATTTTTAACAAATTACACATCCACTCTCATTTTCAGAGTTATATGAATAATTGTCAAACATTATGGACATGGGTTGTTTGCTTTTGTGGCCATAATGTTTAACTGGAGTAGTAATTTTAGTTAAATATTCATTTGGATGTTCAATTCCAAAAGTACTTTCAATAATAGTATTTTTTGGATTAAAAATTAAATGTTTATTTCTATCAGGAAACTCTTTTAATTCAGGATAGTGATTAGCTATTTCTTTGATAATACAAAATAAATCTTTTCTAGATAATCCACTATCTAAGCATTCAATGCCATCTTCTAAGTTTACTTCAAATTGAATATCTGCCCATGGGTCAGAAATAATCAAATTAAAGTTATCAATGCCTTTTGCAATTACAACATGGTGGTGATTAGTAACTTTTAACAATCGCGCTTCAATTTCGCATTTATCTAATTCATTTACTAAGCAAATAGACTGAGTCGTACAATTACCATAACCTAATGTAGACATATCTTTCTGATAGTCATCCATATTTCTTGATCTCTCTGTTATATCCAGAGTTTCTTGATCTAATTTTTCAAAATTATCCATAAGAGTAGTGGTATCATTTTTTATATTTTTATATGAGTCTTGATATGTCTTAAGGCGATCACTATTTCTAACAGCAATTAATTCTTCACTATCTACTGCTGTTCTACTAATGCTAAACATAGATATGACAGTATTTTTTTTATTATTCACGATATTATATTTGGTTTTATTTGGCATAATACTTTCTCTTTTTTTATTATATATGAAGCACTGAGTCATATAATATTTTATTGTAATTTGAAAGTCAATATAATGTTTCATTAATTTATATCATAAAAAATATTAAGGCTTTTATAATATATTTAATTTAGTTTGTTAATTTTAAATGTTGCTTTTAAGTTAGGCGTTATTAGCTTATCCAGAGCATTTGTTTTGATCATTTTATACTGACTGTAATGGTAACAATTAGTTAGATGATCAATGCAAGGTATATCTCGAACTACAGGTCAAAAAATAACAGATATTGAGCATGTTAAACAAAGTATCGATGATATTTTGACAACACATGTTGGTAGTCGAGTCATGCTTAGGGAGTATGGTTCAAAATTATTTGAATTGGTTGATCAGCTTACCTTAGCAAAAATACTAAATGAAACAGTTAGTGCAATTGATCAATGGGAATACCGAGTCGAAGTAAAGTTTATTGATGTCAATCGTAGTACTGGAGGGCAAGTTTCAATTGATGTTGAATTTATAGCACCACCCACTAATAAATAGTTAATTTATCTAGCACTATTTCCATAGCATCAGCTAAGGTTGTTTTAATATATCTCATTTTTTTTCTAATTGCTGTTTTAACTTTATGCCAGTAATGCTCAA
>JAKJJU010000064.1 GCA_021713295.1 Thiotrichales bacterium 19S3-11 | reverse complement strand
TTTTGTCTATCTATTCGGTGGTCTGGAACTTCATTGAAAAAATCTAAAAATCCTAAGTTGTCTTTGTCCATATCAAAAGCCGTTTATTTATTGATATGTCACAAAAAAATTGATTTGTCACCTAGTTTTTAGTGAGGTGACCCTGCAGTTTTATTGTTATCTTATTCTTTTTGTATATAATAGATTTATCCTTATGGCAGTCTGACTAGCTACCTTTAAGAGTTCTCACGTATAAAATATGCAACACACGGATCTAAAACTCGATATTGTTGCTTTTCATCTCGGTAAATCAAATCTAGTTTCATTAACGCATCTAATGATTTTTGCACCGTTGATGTGCCTAGTTTGGTTTTTTGTACAAAGCTCTGACCTAGTGGCTCTGAAGTTGGATTTAAAGCTAATGCAAATAATAACTTACGACGAGTTAAAGATAATTGACTTAGATCTTGTGCAATCCATGAACTTTGTTTGTCAGTGAAATCAATCCAGGCTCTTTGAATTGATGAAAGTGTTGGTGCTTTATCCTCACACCAGACTTTTCTACATAATGCATTAACATAATATGGATGATGTTCTGTTAGCTCTAGTATTTCATCAATAACATCATTCGCTAAAGTTATACCCCATTCTGAAATTGCGGCATTTTGTAAGAACTGGAAATAAGAATCTTTTGAAATTCGATAGATTTCCATTAAATCGCATAAATGATATAACGGTCTATTTTTACTGCTAAACATCTCATTGAGTAAGTGTCTTATACTGCCACAGAAAATATAACTAACATGATTACTACGCTCTACAGCATGACGAATTGCAGCTTCTACAGCATGATTTTCAGTTAATTGGCCAATTTGTTGAAATTCATCAAAAATTAGGACGCAGGACTTTTCCGTCTCTTGTGCTAAATGATCAAGTGATAAAAGCATTTCAGAAATACTTTTATCGCTAACTTGTTTGGAATTGATTTCAATTTTTGTACCAAATACATTAAACATCAATTTTGGCTGGTATTCTCTGAGCTTATTAACAATTTTGATTAATTTATTTTCAGCAGATGACACAAGTTCTGATGCGATTTTAGAAACGCCTTCACTAATAACTTTTGTTACATCTTCTTGACTTAATACAAAGAAAAAATCCAAATGAGCGCCGGCAATTTTAGACTCATGTAATACTTGAGTTACTAAAGAAGTTTTTCCATATCTTCTTGGTGCAACCAAAACTATATTTTCATGAGCTTCAATATTTTTTTTCAACATTGAACGCTCGTTCAGTCTATTGCAGAATGCTTTTCCTGTTGCAATTCCTTGTGGAAACCATTGAACCATATATTATTACCCTTTTTGTATCATACAAGTAGTGTAATACAATTTGTATAATTTGGCGAGAAATTTAGTAACGTTTGTTCAGCTTTGAGCGCAGTTTATTATAAAAAATCATCCAAATGATTACGAGCAAAACATATTAAATCTGACTTACTAGTTAACGTCAATTTGTTTTTTATATGATTAAGGTGAGTTTCTACCGTCCTAGGTGAAATACTAAGATTTTTTGCTATTTCTTTTATCATTAACCCTTTAGCAAGCTCATACAAACAGTCTAATTCTCTTGATGTTAAACTAACATTATTATACTGCCCTTCTAAATTAAATAATTTAATTTTTGTCTGATGTAAAAATTGGTCTAAATTCTCATTTGTATTACCTAGTGGGTATAAAGCATTTTCTTGAATTAAATAAGGCGTAATAAGTAATTTTTCCTTTTCTAAGTTAAGATTTGGAATTAATTCATTTTTAAAATAAGTAATAAAACGTCTAAGTAATTTTAAGTGATTGATATAATAATTCATCCTATGGCATTGATCTGCTTCAACTCCAAACTGAAACATTTCAAGATAATTATTATTTGAATTAATCCACGCTATAATATGATCTATATTGAATTCAGCTGATCGTAATTCATTAATTTTTTTAGCTTCAAAATAGTCAAATAAATAGAATGAATTACTTTTAATTTTCTCCCACTTTGTTGTATAGATAATGCTGTCTTTATATAATTTATGCTTTGTGTAGTAATTTATCCAATCAGATCGATTACTACATTTTAATTCACTACCATTATCATAACGGACGTAATAAAGAAAAAAATCAACACCAATTAACTTGAGTAACTCCGTCGCTTTGATAATCACTTCACTATTTTGTGCACTTAAGTGTAAATCAATTGAGTTAATTGCCATCGGTGATTTTCACTGATTTGTTTAATCCATTTAAAAGATATACTACAGTCAAATCACTAAGTTGAGGAGTAAAATCATGAATAATATTAAAATAACAACAACACACCCTACTGTTTTACCTGAATATACTATCTGGGGGCTAGGTAAACTATTAACAAAGCCTAACTGTCAACTATTAGATAATGTTTCAGAAAATTTGCTAAATTTTGCGAATAAATTCGTTGATGATGGCACATTTAAATTATCAAATATTCATCAAGTTTCTTTTGATACGTACAGTCAAGCGTTAACAGCTATTTTGCTTAGATATACTAAAACAATAGGCCATATAAATGGCGAACATATTAGCTTATTAATAGATAAATCTACCAATAAACTATTGGGTTTGACCAAACAAACAAAGCAAACTAAAAACGCTTTACCCTCTCATAGTCTAGCTTATCAGAAATCAATTGAGTTTCTAAATCAACATGCTAGTGATCTAATATTCGATCAACACAGCTTGGATTTGCCTGAGTGTGATAATAATCTACGTTTAGAATTTAACCCTGTTATTAATATTGATAAGTTACAATTACAATGGATAGATCAACATATTGAACTAATCATAATCAACAATGCAAAACATGTAGTTAATGGTATGAAAGTAAAATTTTATATTCCAAATGCTGATCGTTGGGCTTGGGTTGTGGTAGATTATCAAGGTAATGTGATTACATTTGAAAGAGACATACATTGGGATTTTGATAAACATCAGCGTCTAACACCTATGTGGTTACACGATCAATGGTTAGTTAGTCATCAAATTGATGAGTCACTTTTAGTTACTCCCAATTCAGAAAAATATTGATCAGTCATTGATTGTATTAATTTTATATTTACTTTACCACTAACAAGTTTGGGAAGTTCCTCAGTATAGATATAATCTTCAGGAATAAAACTTTCTTTGATATAAGATTTAAGAAATTTCCTAAATTCTTCTTTAGAAATTACCTTTTTGTTAAATGTTGTATACCAAACAACGGGTACGTAGTTATATATTTTATCTTTACGTTTACAAACAACAACCGATGAAATATTAGAATGTTGGGCTAAAGCATTTTCAAGTTCAACTGGTGAAATATTATCAATCCCTTTTTGAATCATATGATTATTTCGTGCATAAAACCAGTAATAGCCATCACTGTCCTGATAAACTAAATCACCTGTAGCATGCCAACTATTAGTTTTTTTCAAATGATTGTCTTGGTCTAAGTATCCATCAAACTGCCATGGTGATTTTATATATAATTCTCCGATAGAAACGGACTCTTGTTGAGTTAATTTCTTATCGATTACTAACTTTGTTTGAATATCAGTAAGTGGCTTTCCCATGGCTGTTAATTTATTAGAATTTGTCATATCATTAATCATAATTGGTGAGCATTCTGTTGCACCATAGAGTGTTATAAGCTTTATATTAAATATATTCTTTAAGTTTGTTATTAGCTTTTCTGGAATATAACTACCACCACTTCTTAAAATACGTAGACAGCTAAAATCTCTAATAATATCGACATTTTTTGCTGATTTTTCAATCAATTCATATAGTATCTGTATTGGTAATGATGTATAGGTTGGCTTAAATTTTAAAACATGATTTAAAGTTGCTTCGGTAGTAAGTTGATCTTGTAATATTAAATAAGAGTTTGAAAGAAAACCTGCAAAAAATTCTGCAAAACCTGAAATATAAGACATTGGTCGTATAATGAGAATCTTATCTTTGCTATTAAATTGAAATACTTCTTTATAAGTTAAAAACATTTTTGTAGCCTTATTAAGGCTATAATTAATACATTTAGGTACACCGGTTGTCCCAGAAGATAATAAAATAAACTGATCTAATTTATCTTCAAATACAAGGCTATTTATATCTAATTCATTTTTGACTTTTAATGTCTTAGTCATTGTTTTCATATCAGTGATTATATTGATATTAGTTCTAGAGTACTCACTTTTGTCGTTCACAATAATAAAATCACAGTTATTTGTTATTGCTAGATTATTTAATTGGGGTAATGGCATACCGTATTGGCCGATAACAAGTCTAGTTTTTGAGATGATTGCAGCAATATAGCAAACACTTAATTCATAGCAGTTTGATAACGATATAAGAACTATTTTATTTGTCGCATATCTTGAAAAATATTGGCTTAATAAAGAGATGTCATAGTAAAACTTACCTGCAGAATATTGTTGCTTATCAGTCTCTATTATAATTTCATCGGGTGTTTTTTTTAATTCAATCAACCGATTTAATAATTGTTTATATAAGTTAGTTTTCATCTGAACATCCCCCACTGTTAACTTAATACTATTCTAAATGAATTTTTGCTAGTTATATAGGCTTTCTGTTCCGTGATCTGTCAACCTTTTACTAGACACTTGGCTATGGGATATTGTGGTTGATTAAAATAATTTCTTTCAAATCGCTAGGGCTTAATCGGGTGAATGCATCAGCATGATTAGATAATTTTGCTTTTTTTTATTATGGGTACACCCAAATCACCAAATCAATGATTTGATGCATCAATATTATGATATACGTATTTGGGGTGCTCCAGCAGTGTTAATAAATTTTATCGTTGTTGGTATATTAATAACCTGAGTTCGAAAATAGAAAGTAATTTAACTATTTGATATTTAAGGTGTTATGATGAGATGAAAATTCACAAACTACATCACTAATTATGGAAGATTTACTCATCACAACATTTTGTCGCCTAGACGACTTCTGCATTATCCTTGAAAAACATTTAAAAGCCAATCTAATAGGCAAAGAAAAATCAACCAAAGGTAGAAAGCCTATTCTAACAGTTAGTGAAATAGCTACAATCTTAGTTATGTTCCAACAAGTCAAATGG
>JAKJJU010000063.1 GCA_021713295.1 Thiotrichales bacterium 19S3-11 | reverse complement strand
TATTCTTTAACGCTTTGGATAAGAAGCGTTTAGCAGCTTTGGTATTTCGGGTGTGTGACAAATAAAATTCGATGGTTTTACCATCCCTTGTAACTGCACGGTATAAGTATTTCCATTTGCCTTTAACTTTAATATAGGTCTCATCAACGCGCCATGAACCAATTCTACCCATACGATACCAGTTGCTGCGCTTCTTTAGTTCATGAGAATAATGGATAACCGACCGGTAGATGGTTGTATGACACACTTCAATACCGCGCTCTTTCATCATTTCAGACAAATCACGGTAACTTATACCATATTTTAAATACCAACGAACACATTGAAGAATAAAGATGCTTTCAAATTGACGATATTTAAATGGATTCATAAAGCTAGCCTTATTACAAAAAGTCGTTAGGATATACCCAAATGAGAGATTTTGTCAAAGTTGCAACAGAGCCCCTTTATCAGACCAACGTTTAAAACGCCTATGCACAGCTCTAAAATTACCATAACACTTAGGTAACAAGCGCCATTGACAACCAGTTCTTAAAGTATACCAACAACCTTCAATAAACTGTCTTAGTTTTTCTTTGTTATTGGTATGCAGACCTTTTTGTGTACTTAAAAAGAGAGAAATACTTGACCAACAAGTAGAAGTAATGTGACAATCCATATCGGGCAGTTTCATGTGTTGAAATGTTAATTTGCAGATTTATTTTTACAACTGGTACTGCCTTTTTCAACTCTAAATTAAAATTTGTTCACGGAACCTAGTATAAATTAATAAATTGCTTTTCGATGGCTATACTTTGCATGATTAAAATTACTAAGGTGGCTAACTGTCATTTGTTGGTATCGTCTAGCTAAGGCGAATTTATTAGCATTTTTGAATTGCTTGGCTAACTGATCAAATATTACTTGAATCATCCGTCGGATATGAGCCGTTGTTTCAACTGCACCAGAGCCTTTTTGTTTTGGGATTAACGGAATAGTTTCTGCTTGGTATGGAAGTGGTGTTAGTGATAAGTAGCTGCGCCAGCGCTTTAAGGCATTGAGTGAGTTTTTATCAAGTTGCTTTTTATATTTTTTATTGGTAGTAATATACCAGTTACCATGTCTATCTAGGCTAATATCGCTCATTAAAGGGGTATGATAATTTCGGGTGATTAATTCTGACGGTTTGATACCCATATAAATGATTATATTTAAAATGAAGTGCGTTCTTTCATAGAGTGAAGGGTCTGCATCTGCCAATTGCTTTGCAGTTTGTAGAATTTGCTGAATTTCATTTTTAGTTAGTTTAATATCGTTGGTTTTAGTAACTGTAGCTAAATTAAACTTTTGTCGTAGAAGGAAACTTGGATTCTGATTAATGTATTTATTTTTTATTAAATAATTAAAAAAGGTGCTTAAGATCATTATAATTTCTTTCAATGAATTTTGAGCAATTTTAAATGTATCAATAGTAGACGTTTTGCCTTCTTTATGTTCACTTTTTGATAAGATACTAACAAAGGGTCTCCAGTTTGGATTAGGAACTCTAGTATTGTTAATAGTAATAAATTTATTCACTTTTTTAGTTGCAATCCATGATGTTGGAGGGTTTTTACAGAATTCAACATAATTGCATAAATCATCTAACGATAAGCTTTGCAATGATTTATCGACAATAAGCCACGACCAGTGTAAGAGCCTTTCAATTTCTCTTCGATAGGAGGTGTATGTGCCTTCACTTCTAGAGTTCAGTTGTAAAAATAACTTAGCTTGTTCGAAGTCAGCTTGATTTTTAATAGCCAATTGTTGGCAATCCGTTGATTGAAATAAATGTTGTTTTGTATCAAATAGTGCTTTTGGTATTATTCTATTAGTCGTTAAGCTCACAATTATCCCCTTAGTTTTAGCAATTAAAATAAGTGGTATAATTATTAGACATATTGGGTATGCCAACCATTGATATAATTTTTGATTTTTTAACTTGACAAGTAGTTTAATTTGCAGTATGAAATTTAGATATCAGTTGCTTAATAAAGAAAACAACTGGTTGAAGAGGATAGTTGTGCTAAGTCGGCAAATCGCAAAAACACGTTGGGCTTCTCAATGATACTATGAGCTTGCACGCCAGTGTAATAATATAGATTTCCTTATATTGGTAATGTTCCCTCAACACACCAGTTGTGTATTTAATTATATCAAAGATTTTTCAAAATATCTTATACTATTTTCAAGTGAGTGAATTAGTTGTTATTTAATCTTAAGCTTAATGCATATAGGGAGAATATCTCAAAGCAATAAGAGAGATTATCTATTTGATTAAAATATAGGCTATGTCAAAATAAACTTGCAACCCCCTAAAAATAAAAGGCAAGAGTGAGCCTCATTGGGAAGATAAGGAAATTTAGCAAGGATGCTGAACTCACTCTTACCTCTCTTTGTAATAGTTTCCAACTAAGTTAGAAGTCTTAAATATTAACTTGATCGGTTAACGGCTAGTTCAGTTAATGAAATTAAAGCTTCCTTATAGGGTGAAGGTTGTAATGGTTGAAGGGCATCTTTAGCTTTTTGTGCATATACCATTGCATGATTGAGTGTGTAGTCAACACCCTGATATTGTTTTATTAGATCCGTTATGGCATTAATTTGATCAATTGCGCCCGTTTCAATTGCAGAATCTATTAATGCGACAGCATGATTATCCGCTCTAGTTTTTGTGTAGATTAATGGTAAGGTTGGTTTACCTTCAGCAAGGTCATCGCCAAGATTTTTGCCAAGTTCATCTGCAGATGCCGTATAGTCAAGGACATCATCAGCCAGTTGAAATGCAATGCCTAAATTTTTTCCATAGTCAATCATAATTTGATGATCAGGGTAATCGCTAATAACTGAAGCAATATGGCAAGCTGCTTCAAATAGCTTGGCGGTTTTGCAATAAATCACATCAAAGTAATTAGTCTCAGTAACTTCTGGATTATGGCAGTTCATCAGCTGAAGCACTTCACCTTCAGCAATTTTATTGGTTGCAGAAGATAATATTTCCATAATGTCCATTGAGTTAAGTTTTACCATTAATTCAAATGCTCGGGAATATAAGAAATCGCCAGTTAATACGCTAGCAGAATTACCAAATAATGCATTAGCAGTATCTTTGCCTCTACGCTTAAATGAATTATCAACAACATCATCATGTAGTAAGGTTGCTGTATGAATAAACTCAATAATTGTTGCGGCAAGTATATGCTGGTTGCCAGAATAGCCTAAAGCTTTAGCACTAAGCATTGTAATTAAAGGGCGTAGTCGTTTGCCACCGCTTCGAATAATGTGATGGCCAATTTGGTTTATTAAAACTACATCGGATTCTAAGTGCTTGATGATTTCACGGTTATTTTGTTGAATATCATCAGTTAATAAAGATTTTATTGTTTCAAGTGTCATTTCTTTAGTATCAACATTAACTTAAATAGATTGCTTACAGCATATGAAAGTGTATCTTCAAGGTCAAGTAATCTATCTTTATTATTTTGTAAGTAAGTTGGTTTTTTGATGAAATAACCCTTACTTTTATCATTTAAGTTAAGAAATTAGCTGTTTATGAGGGAATTGCTTTTATAGGATAAAACGAGTATGATGGATATCTAATAAAAGCGGCTTTATCCATAGCTGCTTTTTTGTTTGTAACTAGAGTAAAAGACTCAAAAATGAAGGAGTTAATTGGAGATGCAACGCATTCCTATGACCGTAAGTGGCGAAAAACAATTAAAAGATGAATTAGATAAATTAAAATTTGAAGTTCGCCCAAAAGTTGTTGAAGCTATTGCTGAAGCACGTGCACATGGTGATTTAAAAGAAAATGCAGAATATCATGCTGCTCGTGAGCAACAGGGATTCGTAGAAGGGCGTATTCGAGATATTGAGTTTAAACTTGCTAATGCTCAAATTATTGATATTGCTAAGCTACCATCGAGTGATAAGGTAGTATTTGGTTCAACGATAACCTTATTAAATTGTGAAACTGATGAAGAAAAGGTTTATCAAATTGTCGGCGAAGATGAAGCTGATCTAAAATTAAGTAAAATTTCCGTATCTTCGCCAATTGCTAGAGCTTTAATTGGTAAATTTGAAGGAGATGTGGTTGAAGTAACGACACCTGGCGGTGTGACAGAGTATGAGATTTCTGAAGTTAAGTATCTTTAAAATTTACTATCCATTTATCAGAAATTACAAAACTTCTTTAGATAATAGATTATAAAATAGTGCAGCCAGTGCAGCTTTCATTAACTCCAATGGTTGCTTGTTGTTGAAATGGAAAGTTAGATTGCTCAGGCGTTGTCGATTTTAAGTATGACTGAGCAATTTCGATTTGGGTTGTATTTAAAACCAATGTGTTATTTTTAACCTGATCAAACATTGTATTATAACTCCGGTTGAGGCCGCCATCTTTTTGTAGGGCTTCTTTAATTGCTTCTATAAAAGATAGATTTGATCGTTCTAGAGCAAATAAAGTATTAAAAACACCGTCATACTTATTGTATTGCTCAGCATAGTTAAAGGAATAAGTTAATCGTTCAATAATAAGGGAGTTTAATTTTGATAAAAGGTCAGTATTCGTCTTTGGTTGTAATTGGCTATGGACCTCATTATAAATCTCCAATTTGGTAATAAACTCTATATTGGGTATCGGAAAGATAGCTTCTAGCATATTAGTAATTTTCTTTTCTAATCCAGCATCAAGCGGTTTACTATCAGTTAGGCTAGCAAGGATATCAATGGCCTTATAACTATTCGATAGCGCATTGATATAGGACATATCTAACTGACTGTATGACCTTAAAGGCGTATTTCCAAAGGATTGCTCAAGATGATAATTTAATATTTCTTTTTTTAGCTGAGTATGTTCTTTAGAAGTAATACAATTAGCATTAGCTAAAACAGTTAATAAATTGTTTAACTCAGTGTCACCCTTATTAGGATTTCTAAGGTAATCAATCGCTTTTTCCCTCAGTATATTGGGAATAGCTTGTTTTTTGTTTTGATGGAGCTCTATTAAATCGCTATAGATACCTACCTTAAATAATGAGGAAGAAATATCATTAAGTAAACGTTGAAAAAATTCAGAATAGCTAGAGAACGAATTAATAGTTAATTCCTTAAGTTCACTAAGTAAACTGGATAGTTGAAAGCTTCGACTAATTCCCTCTAGAATATAACTAATTATGTCTTTTGCTTCCAAAATTTGCTGCTTTATTTCTAGAAGTTGTATTATATCAAATGTCATAAAAGTACATTTTTTATCTTTGTACACGACATAACGTATTAGACAGCAGAAAAACCTTTTAGAAATCAATAGGCTCATTGATAATAACAGTTTTCACAATCTTCTTCAGGGATAATGGAAATGAGATTAACCAATGAGCTAACA
>JAKJJU010000062.1 GCA_021713295.1 Thiotrichales bacterium 19S3-11 | reverse complement strand
GTTACTCTGTCTTTTTTATGATTGCAGTATGCTTTATTAAGAAAAAAATAAACAGATTAAATTTCCTTTTAAGCAAAGCTACAATCATACTATTAAACTAAACTGACACACTTAAGTGAACACTACCCTAAATCGCCTTTAGTTTAAAATAGACGTATATTCTAAGGATTATTTTTTTAACACTTTGCTAACTAGAGTAGATAATGATTCCAAAACGTTATTCCAATTTGGCGGAAGTTCACTGTAGACCAAAGGATTGATAAAGTTTTCATATCTACTTTTATATTTCTCATTAGTTTTTAACTGTTCTAAACCAAACTGTAATTCATTAATAGGATGATCTTTAAATTGACCATGTTTATTTGAAAATTGTTCAATATCAATATCTATCACTTTGCGTATCATCATTTGGAGCTTATCAAAATCATTAAGCATTGATGAAATCATGTAAAGATCATAAGCATGTCTGATCAGTGCTTCATCATCTTTCTCCGTATTATCTCTACACACTAATGCTGTTCTTCTTAATAATGCTACCAGTTTTTCACTTGCTGTGTTGTAAACCGATACACATTTCATACTACTTACTTCAGCATCAAGGCTTAATGCTTCTGAGTAAAGTGATTTTAAAGGTAAAAGATTATATGGTTCTAATAATTCACTTTCTGTTATTTCTAACTGTATATGATCTCTTAAAACGTCACTGCCTTCATATGCTTTAGGATACCTTACTAATATGTATTGATGTTTATACTCACTGTATATTTTCATTTCATCAGTTATTATAGAAAAATCTTTTGAATCATTGATAACAAATGTTAATTGGTTAAATAGATTTTTTCTGGCATTTTTTTGCATATTACTTGATGCTTTTAAGATTGCTGGTGAAGCAACCAACTTGATATCGATATCTTCTGACATTCTTGAAGTATTGGCATGGGCTTTTGAAAGACAAGTACCACCTGAAAAGACAAATTCATAATCTTCTGACTTTATAGTACTTATTTTAAGTAATAACTGAGTAACCCAATAGTCTTTTTCAACAATTGCAGGGTCATTGATTCCTAAGTTATCAGCTACATCACTAAAGTAACTTGTATCTATCATAAAGTCGTTACTATCTTAGCAATAACTCGATTATTACCAAGTGATATTTTTCTGTTAAATCTATCCGTGGTTGCTATTTCAATATTTTTAGTTGGAATCTGGTTTGAACCCTTTTGATATGACTTAGTTGCATTATCATAACCCCATTTAACCTTTAAGCGCTTTAATGACTCTTCTGCAACTTGCCTAAATCCACCAGCAGCAGCAACCATAGGCTTACCTGAAATTCTATTTTTTCTGGCTTTTGCATAAAGACCGTAACCAACACGAATTAATTCACCATCACTTGCTAATTCTTTAAGTGCTCTGCCTACTTGATCATAATCTGCTATTTTTTTAAAATCAGAGCGGATAAAAACTTCTTTTTTTGATATTTTTATTTTTTTAAAAATAGCTGTTTTTATTGTATTTTTCATAACAGTTAATACCCATGTTTTACAAATTAATTATCATATATAACAACATTAGCAAAAATACGACAATTTTTCAAACAAAAATACGACAATTAAGTTATAGATATTTATTAAATTTTTAGATAACATTTTGTGAGAGAGGGAAACCAACTTATATTTAACTAATTAATTTATAATATATTTTTAAATTAAAATTTTTATGTTACCCCCACAGTTACCCCACATTAATTTTTTTACTTAAGGGTTAAAGAAAGTTTTTTGCTAGTGCGAAATTAGTTCGTTTTAAGTCACAAACTGATAAATACGTTTTATATTTTTTAAACACCAGTGATAAACTTTTTTAAAAAGTAGTTGCCCCTTACCACAAGGGCTTTGTTTAAGATCAAATTCTTTAATTATCTTTCTTATAGCAAAAGTTGAGCGAATTTCATTCCGTATTTCACTAATCAGAAACAGTATAAATACAGTGGCCAATACAATAAAGACTATTGAGATTATTCCCTTTATTGGGTCAATCTTTTCAATGGAAAAAACTTGTTCAATAGAAAATAAACCTTGAATAGCAAATCCAAAAATTAGAAATATTATTATACCGACATATGGCATAGTTTGATAGAAAATTTTAAATATTCCTTTTATAAAAAAATATGGTAAAACATATAACTTGCCATCATGATATTTGAAACATTGTAAATTTGATAAGAATAACTTGAGACTTCGTGGAGGTTGATACGCTAAAAAAATATGTGCCAACATTTTATATGTATCTTCATTGGGCTGTTTAAAAGGCTGACGAAAAACTGAAAATACATCTTCTAGCAAATACTTTTTTGTCAAATCATCTACATCGTTATCTAACAGTTGCAAACGAATTCTATTTAACTCTTGAAAGCTTATGTTTGGCTTAAAAAATAATTTTTTAATAAAAAATAAAATCACTGGCACATAAAAACTTATAAAAGCTATGATAGTAGACATTCTCAATCCTTTTCAAATATACCTTTTTGATCCAAAATCATGATGCTATTATCAGAATCAAAAATCAAGCTACTTTAATTAAGTATATATTTTAAAATCATATAGTTATAATTAGAAAACATTATTATTTTAAGAACGAAATTCTAAATTATGATCGCTCTTATTTTCGAAAATGGCAAAAATCGAAAATAAGGCGTTTTCTTATTTTCACCCCCGCTAATTAAAATTTGCCTTATTAGCGAAAATCGCTAAAAACGAAAATAAGGATGATGAAAAATCATGCTCTGAGAACTAAGAGTTTATAAATTATTCAATGAAGCTATTTTAACGGCTCAAATTGAGCGGTTAAATTTCGTTCAATATAATTTTACTTAAATTAAGGAAAACTGGCACTTAACCTATGCTGCAGCATTATCTAATGAGATTTTATAGTTAAGATGATTATTGCGTAACATATCCTGCATAACAATTAATACAAAATACCTTTTACTATGTCCCAGAGTATTTGCTATTTCCACAGCTTTTTTAATGCTAGTCGGTTTGCGATTATTCTCAATATCAGACAAGCGAGACTTGCTAATTTTAAGTACATCTTCAGCAAATTCTTGTTGTGTCATATTTTCATACTCAGTTGCACGTATATTTTTAATCAAAGCACCAAAAGTGATTGGCTCTGATACTAAGTCATCTAAAAACTTAGCAGCTTTTACATTCATATTAACTCTCCTTAATACTCATGTTTATTAACATCAAATACTTCAATAATTTCAATTTCACCATTAGGTAATTTTCTATAAAACGCCCTATAAGCTTTATTTAATCTAATTGAACGCTGCCCTTTTCTTTTACCTTTTAAAGGTTCATCATGGTAGCCCTTAATTTGCATTACCCTCCGAACACCTAAAAGCTCTACCTGTTCTACCCATCCTTTTAATTTAAAAACCACTTGATGTGGTAGTTTTTTAATTTTCTTTTGAGCCTCTGGCGTTAATTCAACAATATTTTTCAACAAAAAATACCTAATCAGCACTGCTTTACATTAATTATACGCCAAAAAGGCGTACAATTGCAATTAATAATGCCATAATTTAGAAAAACCGAAATCACCACTTAATCCATTTCGTTTTTTTGATCATATTACAGCTAAAATTTTAAGACGTTATGATCACTCATATTCTTTAATGATTATTTATGGACTCATATTTTTAGAATAAAAAAGCGAAACGAAATCAATTTTTTTTGTGACGCAGAATAGGCTTTCGGCGGGTGAATCACCCCCACTAAGTTTTGGGTTAAAAGTACCTTTTTAACCTAATGCTTTAATGCCATTTTGTTTAACTATGTTAAGTAATTTTAAAATAGCGCCTTTAGCATGGCGACTACCTTGTTCTAAACTCCTAACCATACCTGCACTTATATTAAGATACTTTGCAAATACAGCTTGGCTTACTTTTTCTCTTTCTCTTAAAGCCTTAATTTCATCACCAGTAAATTCATATAAATCTGGTAATGCATGATCTGACAGATCACGTAATGTTTTTTTATCAATCATGCCACTATCATAAAGATCATTGGCAAACTCATTTATTGTATTTCTAACAGTCATGATTTTACCTCCACAATAACACCATCTTTTATTAATTTAGCTAACTCTTTATCACTATAGTTAAACAAAAGTTTAGCAATCTTCTTTAAATCGGCTAATTCTTTTGTTGTCACATTACCTTTATCATTTTTAGCAAAAAGATGTAGCCAGTATATAATATCATTTTTCTTGTAGGCTAAAATACTTCGACTTCCACCACTTTTACCAGAACCAGTATTACTTGCCAGCCTTAATTTATATAATGTACCACCTAATGAATAACGATTTTTACCATCAACATCTAACTGCTCAAATTCTTCAATTGTATCTAATAATTTTTGGTCGCTAATTTTCTCTTTTTTTGCTTCTTTGACAAAAGGTTTAATTTTAAAATGTTTCATATAAATTTTATAATAATATATATACTACCAAGTAGTATACAACAATGTGGCATAATTTTTCAACATGAAAATAAAAAATAACTCTAACGCTCCTGAAAATTAAGAAACGTTAATAAAAACCTTACCAATAAGGGTTTAGCCGCGTTGCGGTAAAACTAATTTAGTACTCCAAAAATTTAGGGAGTCATTATTAATTAACTTTCTGAAAATTAAATTCAATCTCAGCATTAATGTAGCTATTATATTGCTATTAGCTACTTATTAGGTATACTTATAAATAAAGTAACCTAATATAACAGACATTATGTTTAGCTTAAATAAACCATTAGCTTGGAGCGATGAGAAAAATGAAGTATTAATAAAAGAAAGAGGCATTGGCTTTGAACAAGTTAGAGAAAAAATTATAAATGGTGATATTGTTGATGTGATTGATCATCCCAACCAAAAAGATTATTCACATCAAAAAATACTACTAATAAATTTTGATGACTATATCTATGCCGTACCCTATGTTGAAGACAAACAGCATATTTTTTTGAAAACCATTTTTCCAACAAGAAAACTTACAAAACAAAAATTAAAGAGGTGAAATAAAATGACTAAACAAAAAAAAGATATATTTAAACCTCTTGATCAAGAGGAAAAAGAGTTAATGGATTTGCTTGAGCAAGGCGAATACCATGTAACTAAAAATAAAGATGAAGAAATTAAAAAACTACAATCTGCTGCACTTAGTCATAAAAAGCAGACCGCCTCAGTAAACTTTAAAGCTTATGCAGATGATGTACTTCTATTGAAAAAAATTGCAGAGCTAGAAGGCTTAGATTATCAACCATTTCTAAGATCGCTTGTACATAAGTACGTTACAGGGCAACTGCTTGATACTAGCTCATTAGGTGATAAAGTCTTAATCATTAGAGGAAAACCTGATAAGGCAGTTAGTCGATTTATTGAAGAAGGGGGCAATATCACTTTAAAAACACTATCTTCTAACTAATTCACTGGTAGTGTTCACTTAAGTGTGTCAGTTTAGTTTAATAGTATGATTGTAGCTTTGCTTAAAAGGAAATTTAATCTGTTTATTTTTTTCTTAATAAAGCATACTGCAATCATAAAAAAGACAGAGTAAC
>JAKJJU010000061.1 GCA_021713295.1 Thiotrichales bacterium 19S3-11 | reverse complement strand
ACTTGCATGTGTTAAGCATGCCACCAGCGTTCAATCTGAGCCAGGATCAAACTCTTCAGTTTGAATCTCAAATTTTTTAAAACAAGAACGTAAGTGTCTACATATCAATCTATTTTTAAGCTTCTTTCACTGCAAGATCACTCTCTTGCGGCGTGGTGTGAATATTACTGGAATTCATTAGTCTCGTCAACAACAAATGGCATTTTTTTTTAAGATTTCTAATGCTTTCTGTTGCACTTGGTCAATATTCAAACTTGAGGTATCAATTATAACCGCATCTGTTGCTGGAATCAATGGCGCAACCTGGCGATTGCGATCCTGATGATCTCGCTGTATAACCTGTTCTAGTATAGCTTTTTCATCCACTACTACACCTTGTCTAGTTAATTGCTGATAGCGCCTTTTGGCTCTTAATTCACTTGCCGCATCCAAAAATAACTTAACTTGAGCATTTGGAAAAACAATCGTCCCCATATCTCTACCATCGGCAATCAGACCATCTCCTCGATTAAATGATTGCTGTAATTTCATTAAACTATCTCTTACGGGTTGATAGGCACTGATTTTAGAAGCCAGCATGCCAACTGATTCAGCACGTATAAAATCAGTTACATCTTTTTTATCAATAATAACCCTTGTTTCACCACCCTTTGATAGGAAAGATACGGGTAAATTTAATGCAGCTTCCGATAACGCATTAACATTATTACTATCAATGCCACAAACATTACTAAAATATGCTAAGGCTCTATATATAGCGCCACTATCCAATAAACACCAATTAAGATAAGCTGCCAAATATCTAGCTAATGTTCCCTTACCAACGCCACTAGGCCCATCTATTGTTATAATTTTATCTGTCATTACGTTCAAATTCCTTCAAATAGCCAACTAGCGCGTTAACTGCTTGTACCTCAATGGCATTATAAAGACTAACTCTAAACCCACCAACACTTCTATGACCATTGATTCCATAGAAGCCATCTTTTTCAGCTTGCTCAATAAATTGATCTACTTTCTTGGCGTCTTTATCTTTTCTGTTAAAAACAGCATTCATTCTCGAACGAATAGTTTGAGCCACCATAGGCTTAAATAATGCACTTTGATCTAGATAATCATACAAAATTGATGACTTAATCTGATTAAGCGTTTCTAATGCTTTAACACCACCTTGGGCCTTAATCCACTTAAGCACTAAATAAGTTGCATACCATGCCATTACTACAGGGGTATTCGCTAACGATTTTTTTGCTATGGCTTGATCATACGACTGCACAATCGCAATATGCTTATGCTTTTGCACGAAATCATCACGAATAATTACAATAGCTAACCCAGGAATACCAAGATTTTTTTGAGCTCCAGCATATACCATTCCATAGCGATTAATATCAAACCATCTCGATAATAAGTTAGATGACATATCACACACTAAAGGCGTAGCGACTTCTGGTATATATTGAAACTCTCTCCCATCAATGGTCTCATTATCGATATAATGTAAGTAATCATAGTCCTTAGCAACAGTATAACACTGCTCTAAAAACAAATCGTTATATGGTTTTTCAATCACATCAACTTTTGTAACCTTTTGCGCCTCTTTAATTGCAAGCTTAGACCAATAACCACAATCCAAATAAGCCGCTTTATTTTGCCGCTGCAAATTTTGTGCAAGACTATAAAACTGTGTCGTTGCTCCCCCATGAAAAAACAATATATGATAATGATCTGGAATTGCGAGTATAGCTCTCAGTAATTCCTTTGCTTGATAGGCAATCTCTTGAAAACGATCATCACGATGGCTTAATGCTAGTAAAGAAACTCCAGTATTTTCAAAATTATCCATTGCCTGAAATAATTGATGCGTTACCTCATCAGGCAAAACACTTGGCCCAGCGCAATAATTATATGCTTTATGTAACATACCTATTTACCTTAACAATAGTCTACTTTATTACTTTTAACATCTATTGAGCAATACCAGGAGTCACGCGTTGTGGCTGAGTTGTTTTCAAACCATCCGATACAGCCTTTAATTCTGTTTTAATGGTTTCATCTCTTGGAACACCTGCATTATCAGCCTCTGTTACAGCATCACCTAATTGCTTTGAAAAAATATCACAGCCTTCAATATTACCTGCCCCTGAGGTACACATGACATTACTTTGCTGAGTTGTATAGACCTTTTGTAAAGCCTGTTTATGTTTCATTGAAGTTGAAGAGGTATCTGCTAAAGCAAAACTTGCACTAACGCCAAGTAGCAAACAAACGCTTATACATCTACTTATTTTTTTAAAATTCATTTTAGTTCACTTAACCATTTAATTTAGCAAATAACTAATGCTAAGTATAATTTCAAATAAGTATACCATTTAATAACTTCAAAAAAATAATCTGATTAACTATTTTTGCTGATTTAAGCCACTACAAAATATATCGGCTTAAATCTTGGTCTTTGACTAAATCACTTAGCTGTTTATTGACATAAGCTTTATTGACTTTAATTGGACTTTCAGCGATATCTGGCGCATTAAACGAAACTTCTTCTAAAAGACGTTCCATAACCGTATGCAAACGTCGTGCACCAATATTTTCAACTTCTTCATTAATTTGCCATGACATTTCAGCGATACGCTCAATTGCGGATTTCTCAAATACCACCTCAACTCCTTCTGTCTTTAACAATGCTTGATATTGCTTAACGAGTGATGCATCAGGCTCTGTTAAAATACTGACAAAATCTTTTATTGATAATGACTGAAGCTCTACACGAATGGGTAATCGACCTTGCAGCTCTGGTATTAAATCTGATGGTTTTGCAACATGAAACGCGCCAGAGGCAATAAATAGCATATGATCTGTTTTAATCATACCATACTTTGTTGAAACCGTACTACCTTCAACCAAAGGCAACAAATCTCTTTGAACACCCTCTCGAGAAACATCACCACCACCACGCGTATCAGAGCGCTTACAGACTTTGTCAATTTCATCTAAAAATACAATACCGTTTTGTTCAACCGATTCAACTGCTTTTGCTTTGATCTCATCTTCATTAACTAAGCGTGAGGCTTCATCTTCTTCGAGTAATTTAAGTGCATGTTTGACTTTCGTCTTACGTGCTTTCGTTTTTTTGCCCGACATTGAAGAAAACATATCTTGCAGCTGACTTGTCATTTCTTCCATCCCAGGAGGCCCCATAATTTCCATATTTACAGCTGCTTGAGAGACTTCAATTTCAATTTCCTTATCATCTAACTCGCCATTTCTTAATTTTTTTCGAAACATACTGCGAGCGGATGACTCCTTCTCTTCTGATTGCGTCTCATCCACATCAACTGGCTCATTAGCAAAACCAACACGAGACTCTTTAGTCGGCTGCGGCAACAATATATCTAAAACACGATTTTCTGCTGCTTCTTGAGCCTTTAATTTAACCTTCTCTTTTGCTTGCTCTCTTTCCATTTTAACGGCAACATCCGCTAAATCTCTAACAATTGAGTCAACATCACGGCCAACATAACCTACCTCAGTAAATTTAGTGGCTTCAACTTTAATAAAAGGCGCTTTTGCTAATTTAGCCAAACGACGAGCTATTTCTGTTTTACCAACCCCAGTTGGCCCAATCATTAATATATTTTTTGGCGTTACTTCAGGACGCAATTGGTCATCTAGCTGCATTCTTCTCCAACGGTTACGCAACGCTATTGCAACCGCTTTTTTAGCGTCATCTTGCCCAATAATAAAACGATCCAACTCGTGTACAATTTCTTTGGGTGTCATCTGAGACATATTCATTCACCTTCGTTATTTTTAATTTATAAATTTGACCAAACAACAGATCGAATTAGTTTTTTCCTTTTAACGATTCAATTATAAAGTTATGGTTTGTATAAATACAAATATCTGCTGCAATAGTTAAACTTTTCTCAACAATCTCTTTTGCAGTTAATTTAGTATTTTTAACTAATGCTCTTGCTGCAGCTTTTGCATAGGCTGAACCTGAACCAATTGATAAGATACCATCATCATCACAGGCCATTACATCCCCAACGCCGGAGATCAAAAGCGATGTTTTTTTATCAGCAACAATAATCATAGCCTCAAGTTTTTGTAGCATTTTATCCATACGCCACTCACGCACCATTTCAACAGCAGCTCTTTCAAGTTGGCCTTGATACATATCAAGCTTACCTTCAAATTTCTCAAACAAGGTAAAAGCATCGGCTGTTGCCCCAGCAAACCCAGTCAATACACGATCACCATAAAGCCTTCTTACCTTAACAATATTATCTTTTGCAACCATATCTCCCATCGTTGCCTGACCATCACCACCAACAACAACTTCATCGCCTCGTCTTACACACAAAATCGTTGTTCCACGCATCTGCATTACTCTTTCTCCAATAAAATCTCGAATTGTAAATCCATATATTGTGGCTTATCCGCAAAAGACAAGTTCAATTGCAGCAATTTCTTAATTATTCTAAAAATTCACTTGATTTCACAATAAAAAACGATAAGATAATCCTCAGAGTTTACAGTCGCGTAGCTCAGTTGGTTAGAGCACCACCTTGACATGGTGGGGGTCGTTGGTTCGAACCCAATCGCGACTACCATTTTTTCTTTATATTTCAATGAATTACAAAACTACAAATCATAATAAAATATACGTAGTTCTCCACGGGGTGGCCTATGGGGTGGTTTAGCTTTAAGTATTATTGAATACAAATTTTAATATTTCTAACGGCTCAAATTGAGCGGTTAAATCTCAACCAAGATAGTTTTACTTCAATGGAAGAAAACTCCTAACTAAACGGAAATAAGCACTAAACTGTTACATCACCATAGGCGTTATTCAGCATATATGAAATATTATCATAATAACCCCAGCCCATATCATAAGCTTTGCGAACAACTTTTTCTAATCTAGCTATAAAATCTGCAATCTGGTCAACTTCATATACTTTCAGTTTTTTCAAAACATTTTCAAACACTGATTCTAAACTCATGTAATACTGCTCATACATATCGCCATATTCACAAAGAAATTCAGTACCACACTCAACGTAATAAACCATAAGGTCAATTAAACCGATTGGATTATTTGAAGCTTTTCTAAAATTACTAATAGCTTTCTTAGCTTTACTGATACTTATTTCATTATCCCAAGGCCTATCAGGTGCAAGATAAGTTTTAATTTCTTCCCTATAACTTTCTAATGCATCGCTACTTTGTAATAACTTTACACCAAGAAAATCTTTATTTTCTTTAGAGATTGAATATAAATCTAAAACAATATTTATTAACTCTTCTTTCATCTTGTTATTAAGAGATTTTTTAATTAATGCTCTTTCGCTATTCTTTGATTTAGCTATCGCCATTTTTATCAACCATGATATTTGATTAAACTGCATCAAATTATACAATTAAACTTAACTGTATAAAACAATGCAACTAGCTTAAAACCAATCACCCCCACCAGATTTTGGTTTGGGGGTACTTCTTTATTACCACTAATTGTTTAATTAGAAGTAGTTTAAATTTTTTCCTATAGTCGAAACATTACTACCGTAGTTTACTAAAAAATAAACTAGTTGATTGTTTTGGTTTAAAATAGATTTAAAAACTAAAGTAATACACACTACACGACAGTAACGCTGTAACCCATTGATTTTTCATTGTTATCATTCATTCTTATAATCGCCAAAAAACAAAAAAGAGCGATATCATGAAACACATCAATGAATTACAACAGTCACTTAAG
>JAKJJU010000060.1 GCA_021713295.1 Thiotrichales bacterium 19S3-11 | reverse complement strand
GAGCATTATAATCATAAAAGGCCTCATCAAGCATTGGGAAACTATGTTCCATATGAGGTATATAAAGGTCTTAATAAATTACCTATGAAAAAGGTATGATATGTAGGACTGTAAGGGGGCATTTCAATGATGTACGTTTGATTGATTTTTTATTAGCTAAAGAGGTAGAAATAACAGATGGCTGTAGTAATACCTTATTGCATCAGGCAATTGCTTTAGATGATTACGCGTTGATTAACTTATTATTAGAAAGAAGTTATACCGATCTAAATGCTCAAAATAATTATGGAAATTCACCGCTACATTTCGCTGTTATGAATAACGATACAAGGATAGTGACAGCATTAATAGATAAACAAGCAAAGCTAGCAATAAAAAATAGTAATGGTCAAACTGCAACACATATTGCAGCAATGGTGTTGAGTGATTTAGATGTATTAGATAGGTTATTTGATCAGCATATACTTGATAATAAAGATAATGCTAATAATACCCCCTTACATTTATTAGTTCGTTATAATGAGGAAATAGCAAAAGAACTAGTAAAACGCTGGTCAGATGATAGGTTGCGCAGCATCTGTGATGCGTATCAGGATAACCATGATATCGTTTCGCTATGTTTAGTTGAGCTACAAAATAGAAGACAATGCGATAAGTTAACCGATAGTGATGATAGTCATTATCATAAAGCATCAACTTTTTTGTTTTATGGAGCAATTGCAGCAACAACGACGGCTATCTTATCAACGATTTATATGTCAGTACGATAGTAGCTTTAACTATTTTCTTTATGTCGGTATAGATGAACATCTGTTTGTGGGTATGGAATATTGATATTGTGCTCATCAAGTAAATTTTTAGCGGTTTCTAATAATTGCCATTTAGTAGCAATGGTATCAGTTCTCATTGTCCAATAGCGCAATAAGAGATCAACACTGCTAGTAGATAATGCATTAACAACAATAATTGGTTCTGGGGCATTCAAGACTTGCTCTGTATGGTTAAGTAATGTGCTTAAAATGCTTTTGGCTTTTTCAATATCATCATCGTAACCAATACCAATAATTAGGTCTGTGCGACGTTTATCTTCAGTTGAGAAGTTGGTGATAACACTTGATAAAACATTACCATTAGGGATGGTAACTTTCTGATTTTCAGTGGTCATTATTTCAGTAAAAAAAAGGGTAATACGTTGTACTGTGCCCGATGCATTTTTATTGATATCGATAAAATCACCAATATGAAAGGGTCTTGTTGCTGCTAAAATCATTCCAGATGCAAAGTGATTTAATGAATTCCTAAGCGCAAAAGCGATAGCAAAAACAGAGGCGGTAAATACCCCAATCATACTGGCTGTTGGCACACCTAATTTTGATAATGCAGCAATTAAGGCTAATACAATAATGGTATAAAATAGGATTCTTGCAATGAAATTAGTTAATATAGGTTCAACTTTGGCTTTAATCATAACTTTCTTGATGAGATAACGAATGATTTTAGCAACGATGATACCTGCAATAAAAATGACCAGTGCATAAATGAGGTTACTTGCAATATTAAGCCCTAAATCCAACAAATATTCTTTAGTTAGCACTGTGGTATTAACGGTTGCATCTGTTGTTGCCATATGCTTAAAACTCCTTTTGAACGTATGTATTGTTTGTATTATGCGCAAAAATTAACACAATGATCAACCCTGTAGCAATCAAATTCATTTTAGCATTTCGTCTCTTAGAAATTTTTTGATACAATAGGACTTTCTGAGATATTACTGAAGTATTAAGTTGAAACAGATATGTGTGGAATTGTTGGAGTTTTATCTTATCAAAACGTTAATCAGGCAATCTTTGATGCATTAACCGTATTACAACATAGAGGGCAGGATGCTGCAGGAATCTTAACTTGTGATAATCAAGTAATGGCATTAAGAAAAGCACGTGGCTTGGTTGTAGAAGCAATTCGAACGCGCCATATGGCTAGATTGAAAGGAAATATGGGTATTGGTCATGTTCGATATCCAACAGCTGGATCGGATAGTGAAGCTGAATCACAGCCATTTTATGTTAATTCACCCTATGGTATTGCTCTGGCTCATAATGGTAATTTAACCAATTCAGCAAGTTTAAAAGAAGCGCTATGTTTGGTTGATAAGCGTCATATTAATACGACTTCAGATTCTGAAGTATTGCTTAATGTTTTAGCTGCTGAGTTGTCTAAGGAAGAAGTATCCATTACCGATTTAAAAGCAGAGCATTTTTTTCATGCAATGGAAAAAGTTTTTCAACGAGCACATGGTGGCTATGCAGTTTGTGGCGTTATTGCAGGCGTTGGTTTATTTGCTTTTCGTGACCCAAATGGTATCCGACCATTGGTATTAGGTATGAAACGCCATAACCAAGACAGAGAGGTTATGTTTGCCTCAGAAAGTGTTGCACTTGATTGTGATGGTTACGATAGTTTGGGTGATGTTCAGCCAGGAGAGGCTATTTTTGTCGATTTGCAAGGCCACATACATCGAAAAATTTGTTCGAAAAGTCATCAGCTTATACCTTGTATTTTTGAATATGTTTATTTAGCAAGGCCAGATTCAGTTATAGATGGAGCTTCAGTTTATCATGCTCGTTTACGTATGGGACAAAAAGTGGCAGAAAAATTGTTACGTACAATGCCTAATCATGATATCGATGTAGTTATTCCTGTACCTGATTCTGGGCGTCATGCGGCATTAAGTATTGCTGATACACTTAACTTGCCTTACCGTGAAGGCTTTGTTAAAAATCGCTATGTTGGACGTACTTTTATCATGCCAGGACAGGGGGAGCGGACGAAATCAATTCGTAAAAAGCTAAATACAATGGCTTGTGAGTTTCAAAATCGACATGTTTTACTTGTTGATGACTCAATTGTAAGAGGTAATACGTCTCGTAAAATTATTGAGATGGCACGTAAGGCAGGAGCTAGGAAAGTAACTATGATTTCAGCTGCGCCACCTATTCGTTATCCTAATGTGTATGGTATCGATATGCCAACGCATCATGAGTTGATTGCCTATGATAAGAAAGATGAAGAAATTGCCGATTTAATCGGTGCTGACTTTGTGATTTATCAGGATTTAGATGATTTGATTGACTCTGTTTCTGAAGAAAGTGTCCAATTAAAACAATTTGAAACATCAGTATTTAATGGCCAATATACAACCGGTGATATAGATGATGTCTACTTTGAGCAGTTGGCACAACTTCGCCATGATGGCACACGTCAATCTTCTCGTAGTTTACTTGATATTCATAATGAAGACTAAGAATAATGAAAAAAGTCAGTTATAAACAATTCGATGACATTGCAACCTTTTTACCCTGTCAGACGCCTGATAGTTGGATTGAGGCAGCACTTAATAATCAGCAAATTATGTTAATTGATCATGCGAACTGCGAAAAAAAGGCAGCATCGAGCGCATTAAGCTTAATGTATCGCTATCAAGATCAGTCTGAACTTTCACTAAGAATGAGTAAAATTGCTAGAGAGGAACTCGTGCATTTTGAGCAAGTAGTTGCTATCTTAAACGAACGAAATATTACCTATCGATATTTAAGTTCATCACGCTATGCACAAGCACTTAGGGAATTAGTTGATAAAAATGAACCACAGAAACTTGTTGATACCTTAATTGTTGGCGCATTTATTGAAGCACGTTCCTGTGAGCGATTTAGTCGGATTGCTCCATATCTAGATGAGGTATTGGAAAAATTTTATCAAGGTTTACTAGCATCAGAACGACGGCATTTTAGTATTTATTTGGACTTTGCTCAAACCTATTCGGATTGTGATATTTGTCAGCGAATAGACTATTTTGCAGATAAAGAAAAAGAGTTAATTCTTTCAAAGGATGATAGGTTCCGCTTTCACAGCGGAATACCTAGTTAATTGTGTAAAACCAGTTATGAAGCAACTTTAATTTTTTTAGGCTTCATTGTCTCAGGCACTTCACGCATTAGCGTAATATTTAAGATGCCGTTTTCTAGCTTTGCGTCAGTGACTTTTACATGATCGGCTAATTCAAATGTTTGGCTGAATGAGCGTTCAGCAATGCCGCGATGTAAAAATTTACGATCGGGTTGCTTATTTGGTTCGTTGCGTGTGCCTTTTACAATTAATTTGCCATCATGCCAGGTAATATCAATTTCATCTTCTTTAAAACCGGCAATAGCCATGCTAATTAAGTAATCATTTTCCCCAAGGACTTCGATATTATACGGTGGGTAACCTGTATTATTACTTTGAAAGTCAGAATTAATCAAATCAAATAGACGATCAAAACCAACGGTGCTTTTAAAAAGCGGTGATAAATTAAAATTTGTCATATTACTTCTCCTATTTATAGCGAGTATTTATTGTTAAGCTTATAAAGCCTTAGTGTTTGTACCCATTAATTGGCGTACAAATACTATATGCGGGTATAAAATTAATTTTTCAAGAGAAGCTATGAATAAAAAATACTCAGACATGCTTTTATGGTAATACTATCAGACAAATGCTAATCTTAGAATAATATAAGATAGAACTATTGGAAGAAGAAAAATGATTAAGCGTTTGGGCTATGTTGGCCTTATTAGCTATTTCGTTATTTTCATTGCAGGCTGTGCCACAGCACCGCCTAAAACGGTTAAAAATGCTTGTGCAATTATTAATGAATATCCTGATTGGTATTATGATGCATTAGATTCATATAAAAAGTGGGGGGTGCCAATTAGTGTTCAATATGCAATTGTTAGAGCTGAATCAGACTTTAGGTCAGATGCGCAACCACCAAGAGATTATGCTTTGGGGTTTATTCCTTGGGGCAGAGTAACAACGGCTTATGGCTATGCACAAGCCGTTGATGGGACTTGGAGCTGGTATAAAAAATCAACGGGTAATAGCGGTGCATCACGAAGTGACTTTAGAGACTCTGTTGACTTTATTGGTTGGTATGGCAATTATATATCTAAGGTGACAGGGATCAAAAAAACAGATGCATATCATTTGTATATTGCTTATTGGCTAGGACCGGGAAACTATAGTAATGGTAGTTATAAATCAAGCCAGGCTGTTATCAATAAGGCAAAAAAAGTCCAAAGTTGGGCTTGGCAATATGCAAGTCAACTTAAGCGCTGCGATATTCCAAAAAGGAATAGTTCTTGGTTTTTTTAAAAGATTAAACGTTATATGAAACGATAGAAGGATGTTAAATGCGAGAATATTCATTTAAAACACCCATTCGATGGATGGATATGGATGCCTATGGACATGTTAATAATGGTCGTTATTGTGATTTTATGGTCGAAGCGCGTTTTCATTGGTTTAATCAACTTAGCTGTTTAAAAGATTGGATTAAAAAAGATCAAATACAATTTGTTATGGTGAAGCAAACCATTGAATATATTAAACCATTTACTTTTCCTGGTGACATTGAAGTTGTTCAATTACTTAAACGCATTGGTCGAAGTAGTGTCGAACTAGATTATAGTTTGAATTTGGTTTCTGACTATTGTTCAAGTTATGCCAAAGCATATGCAAAATTAGTTGCTTATAGTCTTTTAACCAAATCATCGATTGCTATTCCCGAGCAGATAAAGCAGCAACTACTTGAAGTTGCAAAAAATTAATATAATTTAAGTAGGCCTCGTGAACAAAAAATTATCTGAGCCATATTAGCGCTCCTGCGAAGCATAAAAACTATATTAGGAATGCTCTCATTGAGATATAGTGTAAACTCCAATTTGTATAGTGAAGAGTTATTTTAACTCTTAATGATATACTTGGTGTGGTTATTATCTCACAAAAGAATATGAGTTATTCTATATACCCATTTAGATGGGTATGTAAGAATAACAATGCAACCCCCTATCGGAAGGGCGGAAATTCTTAAAGGATAAGGATACAATCAACAAGGATGTTGACCGCTCTTACCATATTTGGTGCGATTATAATCAGGTTTTTTTAAAATAATCACTAATGTTATAGCAAATAATTTTAGATTAATAAATAGGCTAAATTTTATTTTAAATTAATATCACACTACAGGACACTCCGTGTCTTAGTAATTCTATTGATTGTATTGATTGGCCTACCTATATGGCCAATTAGCTCAATCAATTGATTCATATCAAGATGCATTCTAACAATAGCTTTACCAAGAACTTCCATGCCAATTTTGATTACAGATTTATGC
>JAKJJU010000006.1 GCA_021713295.1 Thiotrichales bacterium 19S3-11 | reverse complement strand
AAAAAAGCGTTGTAGACGACGATAGGTTGAATCTACCTTAGCTTTTAATGGCATTGCATTAGCTAACTTTTTCAAATTAACTGTTTGCACCATCATTAAAGCAATTAAGAGATTAACAAAACAATCCATTCTTCGCTTGTCCCAATTTAAAAATTTGTTTAAACTTCCTGTTAGCTCATTGGTTAATCTCATTTCCATTATCCCTGAAGAAGATTGTGAAAACTGTTATTATCAATGAGCCTATTGATTTCTAAAAGGTTTTTCTGCTGTCTAATACGTTATGTCGTGTACAAAGCAAAGGTTATTTCGGGCAAGCTATTTCTTATCCTTGCTGTTCTTGAGTTAGGATGACGTGCAGTATATTGCTGAAAAATGGGTAGGTTATTAAAATCTTCATTCCTTACTTCTCTTCTTTTAAATGGATTAATTTCTTGAGTATAAGCATAATCTGAAATAGCTTTAATCAGCATAAAATTATCCTTATGGATAGCTGCATTATGTATAAGAGTCAGCTTCATAGCCATGTATACTATATCCTTCTGAGGAGATTCATGACTAATATCTTTACCACCCAAAGCAGAATATACTTTTATAAATTTATCATCCTTTTTAGCATTTAAATATAGTAAATCAAAGGTTGTTTTAGATTTTAAAAGAAGATCTACAAGTTCTGATCTTCCGTCATGATCTAAAGGAGAATACACATCATTACAAAATTGAAATAAATTCATATTTGATTTCTGTTTCTGATTAATAAAGAGTTTTATTAACTTATCACTTTGATCTAGGGGAAGTTGACTTAAAAATTCTTTTAGCGTCGACATGTTATCGGCATTATCGGCATTACAACCAATAAAGTAGCTTAATATGTCGTACCTTAAGCCACTATTATTTTTTATCTTGGCGTTCGATAAAACCTTATGAAGGCTATTACCAGTATTAAAAATCTCTTTTAATGTACCGCTGATTGGATCCGAGAGATCACTCAAAATTTTCTTAATGATTTCATTGAAAAGGCTGCTACTATCACCATCATCTTTTATTGCATCTATTAACTTTACTAATGCATCGCTATTCTTAATGATATTTTGCAGGGTGAGTTTATTTAAAACATTCCTCTGCGACTCTTGTGTAGCTATATTATTAAGAGTGTTAACTAAGCAATCGCTATCTTCAATCAGCGTTGCTAGATCTAAGTTCTCTAATATATACTTTTTAGCATTATTTGAAACAACCCTGTGTAAAATAGAAGAGAGATCATTTGCATTTTTAATAATAGCGTTAAAATCTATTTTAGATAATATAGTTTCACCTGCTAAATTTATAGCATCACTATATCCAATTAAATCAATATCGAGCGTACCTATATCAATATTTAAAAATAGACGTTCTTGTAACGCAGTGTTGTCTAATCCTATACCTTCAAGAACACGAACTAAGCCATTACCATCAACAATTAGTTCTAATAACCTTAACTTATTTAATAATATATACTTTTTAGCATAAGAAACCTTGTCTAAAATAGAAGAGAGATCATTTGCATTTTTAATAATACCCTTATTAATAATAGCGTTAAAATCTATTCTAGATAATGTAGTATCACTTGCTAAATTTATGGCATTACTATATTCAATTAAACCAATATTGAGATTACTTATATTAATCTTTGAAAATAGAATAGTTTGTAATTCAGTGTTTTTTGATCCTATACCTTTAAGAACACGAACTAAGCCATTACCATCAACAATTAGTTCTGATAAACTTAATTTCTCTAATATATACTTTTTAGCATTATTTGAAGCAACCCTGTGTAAAATAGAAGAGAGATCATTTGCATTTTTAATAATACCGTTAAAATCTATTCTAGATAATATAGTTTCACCTGCTAAATTTATAGCATTACTATATCCAATTAAACCAATATCGAGCGTACGTATATCAATCTTTGAAAATAGAATAGTTTGTAATTCAGTGTTTCCTGATCCTATACCTTCAAGAACACGAACTAAGCCATTACCATCAACAATTAGTTCTGATAAACTTAAGTTCTTTAATAATATATACATATACTTTTTAGCATTAGCAACCTTGTGTAAAATAGAAGAGAGATCATCTGCATTTTTAATAATACCCTTATTAATAATACCGTTAAAATCTATTCTAGATAATATAGTTTCACCTGCTAAATTTATAGCATTACTATATCCAATTAAACCAATATCGAGATTACTTATATTAATCTTTGAAAATAGAATAGTTTGTAATTCAGTGTTTCTTGATCCTATACCTTCAAGAACACGAACTAAGCCATTACCATCAACAATTAGTTCTGATAAACTTAAGTTCTCTAATATATACTTTTTAGCATTATTTGAAGCAACCTTGTGTAAAATAGAAGAGAGATCATCTGCATTTTTAATAATACCCTTATTAATAATACCGTTAAAATCTATTCTAGATAATATAGTTTCACCTGCTAAATTTATAGCATTACTATATCCAATTAAACCAATATCGAGATTACTTATATTAATCTTTGAAAATAGAATAGTTTGTAATTCAGTGTTTCCTGATCCTATACCTTCAAGAACACGAACTAAGCCATTACCATCAACAATTAGTTCTGATAAACTTAAGTTCTTTAATAATATATACTTTTTAGCATTAGCAACCTTGTGTAAAATAGAAGAGAGATCATCTGCATTTTTAATAATACCCTTATTAATAATACCGTTAAAATCTATTCTAGATAATGTAGTTTCACTTGCTAAATTTATGGCATTACTATATTCAATTAAATTAATATTGAGATTACTTATATTAATCTTTGAAAATAGAATAGTTTGTAATTCAGTGTTTCCTGATCCTATACCTTCAAGAACACGAACTAAGCCATTACCATCAACAATTAGTTCTGATAAACTTAAGTTCTCTAATATAGACTTTTTAGTATCATCTGAAACAACCCGTTGTAAAAAATAAGAAAGATCATTTGCATTTTTAATACTACCTTTAAAATCTATTTTAGATAATATTATATTAGATACATCATCAGGCGCATTAGCCGAAACGTAAGATAAATCAGTTTGATTAATAATTAATTCTTTTAGTTCTTTTAGTTCTTCAATACTCTCAATATTATCAAGTTTTATATCTAAAAAATCGATATTTAACCTATTTATAAGGAGCGCATCATCTTCTTTAATACTTAATTTATAGATTTTATTATTGAATAAGATAAGCTGATCTTTTTCTTCTGTACAATGTATCTTATATTGATCAAAGTATCCAGCTTGACTAAGTAAGCAACATAGCAATAGCTTTTTTATATCACCTGATTGATCTTTATCTTGAAATATAGTTTCCATACTTCCGTGCAAAAGATCCCTTAACTCTTTATCACTTACATCATTTAATATACTCTCATATAGCTGATTAAAAGCAGTTATCCTTTCAGAACGTTCCATATTTTCTAGAAATATCATTGAGTTATAGTTAACTTCTAAATATTCAATAATCAACTGAGGAATTAACTTAATACGTATATACTCTTTAAACTGTGACGGTATATCTGAACGAAAAGACTCTTGATAGACATCGTCTTCATTGCATTTCTTTAAGCCATAATCCTCACAAATATAATTGACTAATTGATTTACAATATGAACTTCATATGCTGATGAATATTCATAATATATATCTTTTAAAAAATCTAAAGTTAACGATTTGATAACCTCGGCTTTCGCTTCACATAACCATGCTTTCAATCCAGAATTTTTACCCCCAGTTACAATAAGATTAACCATTGACTCAGCATTAATAAAAGCACCTTCTTCACACTTATCTAATGTCAACCTATTGACTGAACTTAGCGTTTTTGTATCTAATGCATTTAATTTATCTTCATAATTTATAAATAAGGATTCAAACTCTTCTTTAAGAACACCTAAATACTTTTTCTTAAGATTATTCGAAGTTTCATTATTAATTTTATTAATTTGTGTTTCTAGGTCCTTTAGTTTTTGATGAATTTTGATTGGAACTAGTAATCTAATTTCATTTATTATTTTTTTGAATTGAGCCTTACCTTCATTTACATCGCCATCATAACATGCTGGTTTTGAATATATTTTTTTTAATTTTTCCCGCGCATTATCATCTAAGTCCTTTATTGATTCAGTTGTCAATTCTTTAAACTTTTGAGTTAATCCTTCAGTTGTCATGACTCCCCCCTTCTCTTATTTAACTAATCATAGAATACTTAAATTATGTAAAAAAAAAAATATTAATTATTAGAACTATTTACTATATCCCGTTTGGAAAAATAGAAATTATAAGATATTAATACCTAAATAACCAACTAGGCCAAACTATCTTTTGACAACTTAAGCTGATATGATAATTAATGTACCTTATGAAAATCACAACTATTAAATTAATCAACGCTTAGCTTAGTTATATGAATTACCTACAAAAAAGACTAGATTTATTTAAAAATCCTTCATTTAATTACATTATTTTAATGACTTTTTTCAATGCGCTAAGCATCGGTATTATTTATGTCTCATTAAGTTGGCATATTCTAACAATCTATAATTCAATTACTGCTATTGTCACATTAATGGCGACTTGGTGGTTGCCTGGGCCTTTATTAGGCCCGATAGGTGGCTATTTAGCGGATCACTTTCCTAAAAAGAAGTTGCTCATTATCTGTGACTTAACTGTTATACTATTACTCATTATATTTCTTCTAATACCCGGGAAAATGAATAATTTAACCTCAGTGTATTTATTTACACTCTGCTGGGGTATTCTTTATGGCCTAAGTTGGCCCTCAAATATTGTATTAATGCGTGAAATATTAAATGATGATAAAAAACTATTATATGCAAATAGTACCCTAGATACTGTTTTTGAGTTTGGCATGATAATCGGCATGGGTAGTGGTGGCTTACTTATTACTTGGCTACACTTTACTAATATTATGATGTTAGTATTAATGCTAATGTTATGTACATTAACATTTTTAATACTTGTTAAATCATTAAAACACACTCAAGCACAACATAGAGAGTCTTTTTTTGCTAGTTGGATGGCTGTTGTAAAACACCTAAATACTCGAAATTTTTTGTGGTACTTCTTTGGTGCACAGGTTTTAATGACGGCGATTTTCATGACAACACCAACGTTTATTGCACCCTATGCAAAAAATATTCTTCATGCTTCATCATTCGAATTCGGCATCATCGAGATTGGCTTTTCCTCTGGATTTATTGTTGGTAATTTAATTCTTCCCGCTTATGCTGGACGTTATGGTGAGGCTAGAATTGCTATTTTTGCATTAATTATGTGTATAATATTATTTACATTAATGGCATTGAACCGGTCAGTCTATAGCGCATTTTGTTTGTACTTTTTAGTTGGTGTAATGCTTTCTTCATGGGCTTTAGTCATAACACTTGCACAGAAAAATACGAATATCGAGTTACAAGGTAAAGCAGAGGGATTTTTCAACGGGCTAAGTGGTATAGGTGTTTTTTTTGTATATGCAAGTTTATTTATATCAGATAAAACATTTAAACTACCTGCAGATCAATGGTTTTATTTAATTGCTTTATTCTCATTGATCACTATCATACCCATTTGGGTAGGCTTAAAAAAACTTCAAAACAGATAATTATTCATCAAAATTTTCATTCTTGTTCTGATCTACTTTGTAATACATAGATATCCCATTTTCATTATTATGATAATAAGAAAATTTCATGCCTGAAATTTTAAAGCCAAACGCACCATATAGTCCAATCGCAGCAACGTTTGATTCTTTTACTTCCAATGTTATTAAATCATAGCCAAAGTCTAATGCATATTTCTTTGAATAATGAAGTAGTTTTTTACCAACACCAAAACCTTGATACATTGGATCAACTGCTAATGAGTAAATTCTAAGACGTTGTGAATTAACTCGTGTAAATAGTATCATCATAGCAATAACTTTTCTATTTTTAACATAAACTATAAAGTTTGCATGCTTAGATAATATTAAATATTTCAAACTACGCTTTGACTGGGCATCATCGACAAAACACTCTGTCTCTATTTCTAATATCCTATCTAAATCAGATAATGTTGCTTTACGAATCATACAACGTCTTAAATTAACTTATTAATTCCCTTGTTTCTCTATCTGGCTAATAAACTCATTTAATATCGCACGATATAACTCATCACCTAAAAAAGCATCTTCTAAACCTGAATCAATGGAAGGATTATCATTAATTTCGATCACATAGACACCTTGATCATCAATTGATTTTAAATCAACACCAAACAAACCATCACCAATTGCCTTTGCCGCTTTTATAGCGGTACTAATGACCGTCTTAGGTGCTTGAGCTATACTGAGCGTCTCTGCGCCGCCCCCTATTAACGAACCATTGGACTTTTTCTTATAGATTTGCCAATGATTTCTTGCCATATAATACTTACAGCAATATATTGCTCTACCATTTAATACGCCTACTCGCCAATCAAAATCAGTGGGTAAATATTGTTGTAATAATAATAAAGCAGAATCTTGAAAAAGTTTTTGAGCACATAGCTTTAATTCATTCTGATTATTAACCTTTTCTACACCGATTGAAAACGAACCATCAGGAATTTTTATAACCATTGGATACCCAAGTGAATACTCCAATGATACAATTGTATCCTCGGTGATATCTGAAATTATCTCCGTTTTTGGAATAGGGATTTTTCTTTTTGCTAATAGCTCAGCAAGAAATATTTTATTAGTACATTTTAATATTGCTTCAGGAGAATCAATAACAACTAAGCCTTCATGTTTTGCCAACTGAGCTAAACGATAAGTATGATGATTAACTTTAGTCGTTTCTCGTATAAATAACGCATCATATTCTAATAATGAAGTGCCCTGCTCTAAGGTTATCAAGTCGACATTAATACCCAATTGCGCACCAATTTTAACAAATTTATTTAACGCTCGTATATCACTCGGTGGTGTTTTTTCTTCAGGATTATATAAAATTGCTAAATCATATCGATAGTGTTTATCATGTTTGCGTAAACGCCAAATTCTACGGCTGTATTCCTCAAGACTCTGAGCAAAATACTGCTCTGATTCTTCAGAAATATCCTCCAGATTTCCTAGACTAATCTCATCTAATCTCCAATAACTTTGTTCTTTAACGAACTTTACTATCAAAATTGGCGCCACTAAATGTTCAAAAATGGCATGAGCCAATTTTCTAAGCGATCGAATCTGTGTTTTACCAAAATAGATCTGAAACTGAAAAGTCTGAGATACATTATCTAACTCATTAAAAAACCTCTTTTCACACTTTGATAGACTTAAGGATAATAGTTCACCTAAATCTTTACGCACAAGATAGCTAATTGTCTCAACACTTGGTATAACCCTGTGTCCACGCGCCTCAGCTAACAATGATGCATAATAGCCCAAGCTTAAATAATCTGACTGTTTTGATAAGTTGATTAATTGTAATCTTGAAGCGGTTTTTACTGAGTTTTCTATATAGTTTTTAACTGAAATCACATGATCAGATGGGTAGTATGGTTGCCAATCTTTACTATTATCAACCAAAACATAAGTCGCTTTTGCCATTTAAAACTCTTAAATATATTTTTCCGAATTATCCAATACTTCTAAAAAAAATCAAGTAGATTATGCTTTGATAATTTAAAGATGCTTAATATAATCATAAACATAATAGTTTGTTTTCAATAGAAAAAGGAAATCATCATGAATTACAAAAACATCTTTAAATATGCTGCAATCTCACTGTGTGCTATCTCACTAACAGGATGTATCACAGCTGCACGTAAAGTAGGTGGACAATTAATGCCTACTGACGTTGAGTTTGAACATTGCCCTGGGCTAACCTATAGTCAATATGCTTTAGTAATTCCAGATAACATGAGCATGAAAGATGAAAATTCTGATAAACCACTAGCTAAAAAATACCGCAAACTTTTCTATCAATCACTTGAAGCCGCATTTAAAAAAGATAACATAAAAATTACTAAAGTCACATCGTTTGACCAAGCTAAAAACCTACCGGTTATCTCAATTACATTTAGTGAGTTAAACCATAGCTTTGTTCTTAATCGATGGGAATTATTAGGTGATATCAATGTAACAATAAACGGTAAAAAGTCAAAATATCCATTCGATGCTTATACCCACAAAACAATCGAATCAACCGACAGCTTAGTAGAAAAACTAGCGCAACGACTCGTTGGCTGTGTAGTCAATGTCAAACAGGTCAACACACCAGCTGTTTAACTATATACTAACCTCTGAGTTTTTATTATTTACAGTCACATTATCCGATATAGCATTAATTTCCTCAATGACCTTTTTCGTAAACTCAGTTGTTGTTACAGCATCAGTTTGGGCATTATGGTTGATATCAGCTGTTTTATATCCTTTCTCAAATGCACATTCAACCGCCCTACTGATATCATTTGCTTCTTTATGTAATCCAAATGAATAAGCAAGCATTAAACTTGCAGATAATATTTGTGCCGTAGGATTAGCAATATTTTTGCCTAATAGATCATATGCTGAACCACCTGAAGGCTCGTATAATCCAAATCCATCGTTATTTAAACTAACTGATGGTACAAGTCCAATAGAACCAGGTAAAACAGAACCTAAATCAGATAAAATATCACCAAATAGATTACTGGTAACCATCACATCAAATTGACGCGGATTTAATATCATCTGCATAGCGCAATTATCTACATACATATGATTCAGTTTAACATCTGGATAGTTTAGTGCCTCCTCTTCAACGATTTCACGCCACAATCGAGAAGTATCTAAAACATTAGCTTTGTCTACTGAAGTTAATTTTTTATTACGCACTTGTGCTCGCTTGAATGCTGCTCTAACAATTGTTCTAATTGTATGTTCATCATACTGGGCAACATCGGTTGCACAACGTATTCCTTGATCATTTATAAAACGCTTATGCTCGCCAAAGTAAATATCTGCTGATAACTCCCTAAATATTTCAATATTTACATCATCTCCAATAGCATTCGGATTTAGTGGGCTATTATTTTTAAGTGCAGGAAAGATTACAATAGGTCGAATATTAATAGCAAATTTAAAATGCTTCCTTAATGCCAAAATACTATTGGCTTCACAATTTCTCCATTTCTCTATAGTTTGTGCATCAACTGGGCCACCGACTGAGCCAAATAAAATTGCATCAGCTTCTTTACAAATCGTTAGTGTTTCATCAGGACAATGGTGCTTAAACTGATCATATGCACTACCACCAACGAGAGCCTCTTTAAAATTAAATTGATGGTTGTATTTAGTTTCTATCGCTTTTAAAACGCTTACAGCAGCATCCATCACTTCCGCCCCGATGCCATCTCCAGCTAAAATTGCAATTGTTCTTTTCATCCGATTGTAACCTTTTAATTTGTTATATTAGCTTCATAAGTTGAAATAGCTTCATGTTGAGCCAGTAAATATTCCAAGTCGCCTTGACCTTTTAATAAGCACTCTCGACGAAATGGGTCATATTCAAACGGATAAACATTGCCATTAACACTAACTTCTAAATTTTCTAAATCTACTGTCACTTCTAAGCATTCTGTTTCAGCCTCTTTAGCAAGCCCTTCTACAATCTGAGTATCAAGCTCTACCAATAATAGACCATTTTTTGCAGCATTATTAAAAAATATATCAGAAAATGACGGTGCAATAATCACGTCAATTTTTGCCTGCTGCAATGCCCAGACTGCATGTTCCCTTGATGAGCCGCAACCAAAATTAGCGCCCGATAGTAATAGATTAGCACCCGCATAACGCTTCTGATTAAAAACAAAATCACTTTTCTCTTTTAGACGTGCAAATAAATACTGCCCATAACCACTTTTTGTTGTTTGTGTTAAATATTGAGCAGGAATGATCATATCCGTATCAACGTCACTCAACCACATTGGAATTGCCTTAGTTGTAAGTTTTGTAAATGATTTCATAACGTAACCTCTGCTTCAACTAACATTTGATAACTTGAAATTTTACCAGCCACGGCACTAGCAGCTACCGTTTGAGGCGAGGCTAAATGGGTAATACTACCACTACCCTGTCTACCAATAAAATTCCGATTTGATGTACTAATACAACGTTCCCCTTTTGGTACCTTATCTTCATTCATTGCCAAACACATCGAACAACCAGGCATTCGAAACTCAGCTCCTGCTTGAATGAAAATTTTATCTAAACCTTCACTAATTGCCTGATTTCTTACCTGTTCAGAACCCGGAACAATATACATAGTTACATGCGATGCTATTTTTCTATCTTTTAAAATATCTGCAACCGCCCTTAGATCTTCAATTCGACCATTCGTACAGCTACCAACAAAAGCCCATTGTATTAGCTTATCTGAAATAACTTCATCTTCACTAAACTTTGTATATTGATAAGCTTCTTGTGCAAGCTTTTGTTGATTTTTATTAATCGTTGATAATTTAGGAATCTTATCACCAATGACAGTTGCATGCTGAGGGTTAATCCCCCAAGTGACCATTGGTTCTAACTTACTAATATCAATGGTAATAATCTCATCATATGTTGCATCTTGATCACTTTTTAATGCCTGCCATTGATTGAGGTATGTACTAAAACGACGTTCATCTGGCGCATATTTCCTACCTTTAATATAAGCAAACGTTTTTTCATCAGGTGCAATCAAACCTGCACGAGCACCACATTCAATTGACATATTACATAATGTCATACGAGATTCCATGCTCATTGATTCAATAACTTTACCTGTATATTCAATTACATGACCACTTGCACCACCAATACCTATTGTTGCAATCAATTTCATAATAATATCTTTCGATGAAACATGTTTTGACGGTATACCATTAAATGCTACTTTCATTGTTTTAGGTCGTTTCTGTAAAATACAATTTGTTGCTAATACATGCGCAACTTCAGAAGTACCAACACCAAATGCTAAACTACCAAAAGCGCCATGTGTTGATGTGTGCGAATCACCACAGACAACAGTCATTCCAGGCCAGATAAATCCCAAGTCAGGGCCCATTACATGCACAATACCTTGATAACTACTATCAAAATCATAAAAATCAATACCATGAAGCTTTACATTTTGACGTAATTGATTGACCTGTGCCTGAGCTTGTTTGTCATTAAAATTTAAGCGGTCAATCGGGGAAGTTGAAATACTATGGTCAATTGTTGCCATAATTGATTTTGGATTTCTCACTTGAATATTATTTTCTTTTAATTGATCAAATGCTTGAGCAGATGTAACTTCATGCATTAACATTCGATCAATATAGAGCACATCAGGAAAACCTTTTTTGTTAGAAACAACGTGCTGATCCCAAATTTTATCAATGATATTTTTACGCATTGCTGCCCCCTATTAAGCTACTGCCGATTCTAGTTTAAGAAAGTTTTTCTCTACATACAACTGATTTACAGCAGCTATAAACGCCTTTAATGCGGAGATTTCAATATCAGAATCTTGTGCAATACCTTTATAACTTTTATGTTGCTCTGCACTGATAACAACCGTTGTTTCAGCCTCTGCATTCGTTCCCGTATTCGCAATTGATTTCGAATAATAATCGACAATATCAATTCCTGGTATATACGCGGTTACTGAATTAACTAATGCAGCTAAAGCGGAGTTATCACCCTGCATAGAAACACGAATATTATCTTTATCAAAAAATTTGCCCACTATCTCAAAATAACCTATATCAGATTCAGATTTTCCATAATATATTTTTGATGGTACAATCGGTGAACGAATTAATTTATAAGCTGAAATGAGCTCTAAATCAGTAATACCTTTACGCCTTTGATGATAATGATTTTTAATTTCTTGGGCGATATAAGCTTTTTCACTGTCATCGCAAACGTAACCAAATTTTTCAATAATTTTTTTTGCATGATTTCCACCGGATAACGGTCCAAAGACAAATGAAATTTCGCTGCCAATACTCTTTGGATCAAATGGTTGATAAGCTAAAGGATTTTTTAAAATCGCATTAGTGTGCCCACCTGATGTATGCCTTGCTGCATTGATACCAACAATTGGTGTATGCGGCTGCTTAGGTAACATTTTTTGTGCAATAAAATCGGATACCTCCTTTAATCCATCAATATGAATATCCGTATAATAATGAGCCTCATTCTGCTTGCCAAATGAATCAATATACATAACACACTGTTCTAAAGCCGCATTACCAGCCCTTTCACCAACACCATTGATACAACACTCAATTTGTCTAGCTGGGCCATCAAATACACCATTAACTGAATTCTCCAACGCCAAACCAAAATCATTATGACAATGTACTGAGAAAATAATTTCTTTATCTGGAAATGCTTGTTTAATAATTTGTGCATGTTGATTCATATGCTTAACAAAATAATCATCTCCCTGATGTTTAGATGCACCACCAATCGTATCAGGACAATTTAAAATCGTTGCACCAGCTGATACAGCAGCTTTAAATAATGCACTAACATAATCAAATTTATCGCCTAATCTTGAATACCCTTCGGCAGAAAATTCAACTTCAAACCCTTCGTCTGCTGCAATTTTAATTAAACGATAAACTTCCTCAATATTGTTTTCTTCATCATGCTTACTACCAAGACTAACTTGTGCAAGATTGGGATCAACCGGTAAATAAATATGAACACGTGCTTTAGCTGTAGCTTGCAGTGGTGCTAATGCCTGCATCGTTTTCTCTAACTGAGCCTGACGCATTTGGCAAAGCCCAGCCACTATCATATTTGATTTTTTTTCTTTCATTCTCTGACAAATTGTATGAACAATCTGAAAATCTAGTTGACTTGCTGCAGGAAAGCCTGCTTCTAAAACATCTATATTGAGCGCATCTGCATAATCAGCATAACGAATATTATCTTCAAAACTCATACCAGCACCTGGCGACTGCTGACCATCCCTTAAGGTTGTATCAAATATGTAGACTTTTTGTTGCTTGTTCATCATCTAACCTTCTGATTATCTTATTTTTTACTATTTTATCAGAATATCATTGATATAAAATTGCCAATATTCTCAATTTTAACTATAAATTAGCATTTTATTTTAATAAAACGTATAATATTAGTTAAATATTTTAATATATAAACAATATTTGAACAAGGATACCAATATGGATCGAACTGATAAGCAACTATTAAACTTATTGCAAATAAACTGTAAAATTAATAATCAAGATTTAGCTGAAAAGGTTTCATTATCTCCATCACCTTGTCTTAGGCGTGTTAAGCAACTGGAAAGTGATGGCTATATAAGTCGATATGTTGCTTTATTAAACCCAGAAAAGGTAGGGCTACAGCTAACTATTATCGTATCTGTTGGTCTTGTTAGTCATGATCGAAAGATGATGGCTCATTTTGAAAGTAAAATCACACAGTTTCCTGAAGTCATTCAATGTGATCTAATTGCTGGTCAAGCACAGGATTATATGCTTAAGGTCATTGCAACTAACTTAAATGAGTATCATGATTTTCTAATTCATAAATTAACCCAGATTAATGGTGTTAAAAATGTTCATTCAAGTTTTGTTTTAAAGCGGATTGTTGATCATCCAGGATTACCATTGGATAATCTGTGATTATACTAGTGATGGTGATGATGACTCAAAAGGATCTGGTAATAGTTCTTGTTCTCGTTTTTGTTCTTGTTCTTGTTCTTTTGATAATGGCTTTCCTTCGTAGAAAAATAATGGAGATGGATTTGTTGACTGAGCTTTTGATTGACTAGGTAAATTATTTTCAGATGGTTTCTGATTCATTTTATCAAAAATCTCTTGCTGCTTTTCATCTTGAAACTTAATTTGATCACCACTAAAACCTACTTTCATTAGCTCCCTTGCCAGTTGCAGTCCATTCTTTCCCAAAGTTTCACCAATATTCATTGTCTGACTTGGGTCCATTTCATACATTTTTTTAGCAAAAAACTCATATGACTCTGGCCCTCCTATCAGAAAATCATGGCCCCTACCATCAGCTGTAGGACCAGCATATGTGAAACGGTGATTATTATTAGCCTGTGATATAAACTCTAGTCCAGATTCTGTTAGCTGAGTTTTTATGTGACTACTATTAAGGTAACGATTAAGCGCTTTATTTTCACTATTATCTTTTTTAAATTGCTCAAGAAATTTATTAAATTCCTCTTGATTTTCTTTATACTTTTTTGATTGTTCTAAAAGCTCAGCTAATATATCTGCCAATTTTGAATTTGAATTAAGTACACCCATTTTCATTCCCCCCTCAATTTTGGACATTAGGTTATTTCGTTTGTCATTCTATCACGGTACATTAGAAAATCAACCAAAAATAATTTTGATTATTATAGTTTAGTTTTTATCGACCTTTAAGCGTAATGTTTTTTCTTATGACTACTTTGTTTTTGATGCATTTTTGCAAGATATAACCACGTTTCAATAATTGTATCAGGGTTTAAAGAAACACTATGAATGCCTTCATCAATTAACCACTGAGCAAAATCAGCGTGATCTGATGGCCCTTGACCACAAATCCCAACATACTTTGACTGCTTATTACATGCTTTTATTGCCATCGATAGCATCGCCTTAACGGCAGGGTCACGTTCATCAAATTGATCTGCAACTAATGCTGAATCCCTATCAAGGCCTAAGGTTAGCTGAGTCATATCGTTTGAACCAATTGAAAAGCCATCAAAATACTGAAGAAATTCGTTAGCTAAAACAGCATTAGACGGTAGTTCACACATCATAATAATTTTTAACTCGTCTTTACCACGTTCCAGCTCATTTTCTTTTAATACTTCAATAACATTTTCTGCTTCATTTAACGTACGCACAAATGGAATCATAACTTGAACATTTTTTAAGCCCATTTGATTTCGAACACGTTTAACCGCATCACACTCCATTTCAAAACATGCTTTAAAATTATCAGCAACATAACGCGAAGCACCTCTAAATCCAATCATTGGATTTTCTTCATCAGGTTCAAAAACAGAGCCACCAATTAAATTTGCATACTCATTAGATTTAAAATCTGATAAACGAACAATGACAGGCTTTGGATAAAATGCTGCAGCTAAAGTCGCAATTCCTTCAGCGAGTCTCTGTACATAAAACTCTCTTGGTGATTCATAAGCACTCGTTGCTTGTTCAATCTCAGTTTGAATCGCTTGTGGCATTTTTTCTTTTTGTAAGAGTGCATTGGGATGAATACCAATAGCATTATTAATAATAAATTCTAAACGGGCTAAACCAACACCACTATTTGGTAGATATTGAAAATCAAAGGCACGTTCAGGATTGGCAATATTCATCATAATCTTAAATGGAATTTCAGGCATTTGATCAATATCGATGGTCTCTTTTTTATAATTAAGTTGCCCTGAATAAATATAACCGGTATCACCTTCAGCACAGGAAACAGTAATCATATCTCCATCACGAATCACATCCGTTGCATTTGAACAGCCAACCACAGCAGGAATGCCCATTTCTCTCGCAATAATTGCAGCATGGCAAGTTCTACCACCTCGATTTGTTACGATAGCTGATGCTATCTTCATTACAGGCTCCCAATCAGGGTCAGTCATATCAGTTACAATTACATCACCAGCTTGAACTTGATGAATTTCATCAACCGAATGCACAACTTTAGCAACACCATGTCCTATTTTTTTACCAATAGAACGACCTTCTACAATTGGAGTCGTTTTTTGATTAATTGTATAGCGCTCAATGACACGCTTAGATGCCTGACGACTAACCACAGTCTCTGGTCTTGCTTGTAATATATAGAGTTGACCATCTACTGCATCTAGCCCCCACTCGATATCCATTGCTCTACCATAATGATTTTCAATCGTAATGGCAAAACGTGCCAATTCTAAAATTTGCTCATTAGAAATTGAGAAAACGGACTGCTTCTCTTCTTTTACATCAACTACTTTTACTGATTTACCCGCTGTTGTTTCATCAGAGAAAATCATCTGTTTGGCTTTTTGTCCAAGATTCTTGCGTATAATTGGATCAAACCCTTTAATTAACGTTGGCTTATGGACATAAAATTCATCCGGATTCACTGCACCTTGGACAATCATCTCACCAAGCCCATAAGATGAAGTGATAAATACAACATCTCTAAAACCACTTTCTGTATCAACACTAAACATAACACCACTAGCGCCCTGATCACTTCTAACCATTTTTTGGATACCTGCAGAAAGCGCAATTTCTTTATGATCAAATCCGCGGTGAGCTCGATATGAAATTGCACGATCAGTAAATAACGATGCAAATACTTTACGCAAAGCATCAAATACCTGATCAATGCCACTTATATTAAGAAACGTTTCCTGCTGACCTGCAAATGATGCATCAGGCAAATCTTCTGCGGTTGCTGATGAGCGTACTGCCACTAAAGGCTCTTTTGTTGGCGTTGTTTTTAATTGATTGTATGCATTCTCAACGGCCTGCATAAAAGCATCCGAAAAAGGCACTTCCATAATCCACTGACGAATAGTAGCGCCGGTTTCTGCTAATGCTTTTATATCATCTACATTTGTTTGATCTAATAGATCATAAATTTTACGGTCTAAATTATCTTGTGCTAAAAACTCACGATAAGCATCTGCTGTAGTTGCAAAACCATTGGGCACTCTAATACCAAGATCAGATAAGTGACTGATCATCTCTCCCAAAGATGCATTTTTACCACCGATACGCTCAATATCGCCCATATTAATTTGATCAAAAGATAAAATGTAGTCCATTGTTGATTAACCTTTAAAAAATTTCAGGTGTCTTTATACTAACACGCATCAATAGCTTGAAAAAGTAGATTAATTAAAGATATAGAGAAAAGATTATGCAACGCGATGTTTTATTGGTCTCAGATGGTACAGGTATTACAGCTAATTCATTAGCACAAAGTCTTCTATCTCAATTTGACCAAGTACAATTTAACGTATGTAACTACCCATTTATTAATACTGACGTTAAAGTTAATAAATTAATCACAGAAATTGAATCAATTTTTGCTCAAACGGGTAATCCACCTATTGTCATTACAACCATTGTTTGCCCAGATACATTATCACGCATCCGTCAGACAAATGGCGTTGTCCTAGATTTTATTCAAACCTTTATTGGGCCATTAGAGAAAACGCTTGGCATTGAATCTTCTCATACCATTGGTAAAGCCTATGGTATGCATGATTATGAAAAGTATAAAAAACGTATTGATGCGCTAAATTTTAGCCTTAATACCGATGATGGCGCATGCCCAAATCAATACGATCAGTCTGAAATTATCTTAGTTGGCGTTTCACGCTGCGGCAAAACACCCACGAGTCTTTATCTTGCATTACATCATAGTGTTGCCGTTTCTAATTATCCATTAACTGAAGAGGATATTGAAAATTTCACCTTGCCTGCATCATTAATTAAACATAAACACAAACTATTTGGTTTAACCATTGATGTCGAACGCCTAGTTACTATTCGAAATGAGCGTAAACCCAATAGTCGCTATGCATCTCTTAAGCAATGTCAAGCTGAAGTAAAAGCAGTTGAAAAACTCTATCGGCAATACAAAATACCTTTTTTAAATTCAACAACGCTATCCGTTGAAGAGTTAGCAACAAAGATAATTGCAAAACGACATAACTAGTTATTTGGAAATAATCGGTTGTACTTTTTGACATTCTGGTGGTTGGGCTGGAAACATTTTATTAATGATCCATTTAAAACTAGCCCCTTGAAAAACAATTGATAAAATAACGACGACATAGGTTAGAGATAAAATCACTTCATCATGAGGTATTGTTAAAGCCAACGCAATTGAGATTCCGCCACGAATTCCACCCCATGTCATTAGTATATTTTCACGCCAATAAAATCGCCTTAATCTAATATTTCTGAAGATAGTTGGAATTGACACACTGATATAACGAGAAATAAAAATAACTATAAACCCTAAAACGCCCAATAGTATCGTTTCAACATGGAATGTAATTGTTAACATCTCTAAACCAATTAAGACAAACAAAAAGCAATTAAGCATCTCATCTATTAGTTCCCAAAAATTATCTAACGTAATGATAGTACTCGCTTTAAATCGCTCTTTTTTCATATAATGACCAATAACAAGGCCGGCAATTACCATAGAGATTGGTGCAGATACACCAAGATTCTGTGCACAAATGTAGCCCGCACTTGATACTGCCATTGTAATTGTTATAGCTACTTGTTTATCATCAACATTTTTTAATAACCTTGCAGCTAAAAACCCTATAACACCACCAAAAACAATGCCACCGACGGCCTCATGTAAAATACCCAATGAGATATGCGTGATACTAAATTCATCACCATAAAAAAACACGCTTAGCAAGGAAATAAAAATTAAAATCCCTGCAGCATCATTGAATAATGCTTCTCCTGTTATACGCATTTTAATTTTTTTAGGTACTGTTTTTGTTGTCTTAAAAACACCTAATACAGCAATAGGGTCCGTTGGTGAAATTAAAGCACCAAATAATAAACAATAAGGCAATGCTATTTGGTATGAAATTAAACCGCTAACCCACCAAATTAATAAACCCGTAACAATGGTTGAAACAACCACACCAAAACTTGCTAAATAAACAATTGAAAATAAATTTTTTCTTAAATCGATCGTATTTACATGTAATGCTCCTGCAAATAAAAGATAGCTAAGCATGACTTCAAGTACAGTTTGCCTGAAATCAATTCCACTAAGTAGATTATTAATTGGTGTAAAAATAGAAGGAAATAGCTTAAGGAACAACATTACCATAATAGAGATGACAAGTGTCATTAACGTCATACCAATCGACTTAGGAAGCTTAAATAACTTGTAATTGATATAACTTGATAGCGCACTAATAACAACTAAGACGGCAAATAATAAATGATAGCTCATTCACAACCCATTTATAAATTAATTTCAACTGTATTTAACTTTAGCGGATTATAACAGAATTTAATAAGAAAATATAAATATTATAGCGAAGTATTTTTTATTACTTTTTTAGATGTTTATAGGGCATTTAAGGTAATTCGATTATCCGCCAAAGCAAGTATAAATTCAAACGTTGCGCTACTCCATAATTTACTTGACTCATGCGGCATCGCTTTTGGATAACCACTAACATTAGTAATCATAACACCATTGGACAATTTAATCGTTTCATCATGAGCACTGCCTTCTACATTTCCCCCTTCTGATAAAGCCATATCTACAATTACAGCACCTTGCTTCATCTCATTTAAAGTAGTACTTGGTAGCAAAATTGGTGCTTTTTGATTGGCTTTTCTTGCTCCACTTATAACGATATCTGCATCGGCTACAACCTCTTTAATCAGTTTTTGCTGATCAGCTAAATTGGCCTCTTTATCAAAAAAAACTGTCTTTGCACCCAGTTTTTGAGCTTTAATTTTTTGATCTGGATTAGTCACTAATACGGTTGTATTTAAATTTTGCTTAATTGCCTCTTCCAATGCTGCAAAACCTACAGTCCCAGCCCCAATGATAACAACGTTATTAGCCTTTAACTTATGCTTTTGTATTGCATCTAATAATGCCAAACGACCTGCTATTTTACTCATAGCCGATAAAATATTCATTGGATGCTCTGCTGGCAACTCCAATTGGTCAATACTATAAGCACAAATACCTGCCTTATGATATTCATCAATATGCGATGAATTTCGCTCTAGTGGATCAAGCGCCCCAATCATAATACTCCCCGACCTTAAAACACGGTTTTCAAGAATTTCACGATTACGATCGGCTCGTTTAGCACGAATAACTATATCAATAGTTTCAAAAAGTTTTTGATATGCACTAGCATCTATATTGTCAAGGTAACGAATGACAGCGCCATTTTTCTGATAATCATTATCCTCAAAACCAGCAGCTTTACCCGCATCATGTTCAACAAAAACTTGATAACCTAAGCGAATCAATTCAGCAACATCACTTGGAATTAAAGCAACTCTTTTTTCGCCGGCTTTTGTCTCTTTGACCAATAATATATTTTTTTCCATGACAATTACCCTTTCATTTCCCAAAAAATTACTTTTCAAATACAGCAATCGACTCAATATGTGTCGTATGCGGAAACATATCCATTATACCTGCACTATGCATGGTGTAACCTTTTTCATTGACTAATATACCAGCATCTCTTGCCAATGTTGCAGGATTACAAGAAACATAAACAATTCTTTTAGCATTAAAACGCTCTATCTGGTTGACTATTTCAAGTGCTCCTGCCCGTGGTGGGTCTAATAATATTTTATCGTATTGTTGATTTGCCCACGCTGCATTATCAATGGTTTCAAATAAATTTGCTGGATAAAACATCGCGTTATCAATGCCATTTAATTGTGCATTTTTAAGTGCCCTTTCTGTCATTTCTAAATCACCTTCAATACCAACAACAGATTTTGCACACTTAGCCAAAGGCAAACTAAAATTACCCAAACCACAGAATAAATCAAGAACACTCTCATTCTGCGTTAATTCCATTAACTTAATCGCCAAACTCAACATTTTTTGATTCATTTGCGTGTTTACTTGTGTAAAATCATTCGGTTGAAAACGAATTTCAATATCAAATTCATCAATAGTATAACTTAAGTAGCTATCTTCTGGTGTTTTTTGCGGATAAAACAGCTTAATCGTATCCGGCCCTTTTGATTGTAGATAAAGCCATATATTTTTTTCTTCTGCAAATGCTTTAAGTTTATTCAAATCATCTTCTGAAAACATCTCTAAATGTCTAAAAATCAACGCGGTTTTAGTATCATCAACTGCAACTTCAATTTGTGGTATTTCTCGATAAATACTCATAGATAGGATTAAGTGCTTTAATTCTAAAATCAAGTGATCAACACTTTGGTGCAATATTGGGCATGCTGACATATCTGTAACAAATCGGCCATCACGTTCTCTAAAACCAACTAATACTTTCTCTTTTTTATGAACATAGCGCACACCTAAACGCGCTTTACTTCGATAATTCCAAGGTATTTCATTCGTCAAAGGCTCAAGCCAGTGTAATGGTTTTAAATTACCAAAATGATCAAAGTGATCCTTTAAGGTATCCCATTTCAGCTTAAGTTGACTCTCTGAAGATAAATGCTGTAATGAACAGCCACCACATATTCCATAAACACTACACTTAGGCGTAACACGCTCGAGAGATGGCTTTAATATTTCACTAGCGATAGCTTCATCGTATTTATTATGTGTTGATGTATATTTAAAAGACACAACCTCATCTTTTAATGCCAAATCGATAAATGTAGTTTTACCATCAACCTGTGCTATTCCTCGACCTTCATGACTAAAAGAAATTATTTTGGCTTCAAAAATACCTTCTGGTGGACGCTTTACTCGACGCCTTTTATTTTTATGTTTTTTGTGCTTGCTTTTTATTATCTCTAGTTGATCATTCATTTATGTATTACTTATCTTAACCAATTTATCTGTGGCATAGTGTAAGTATTTTAAGCGTTAGAATCAATTACTCAATTCAAGAACGGCTTTTACTAATTTATCAATACCAAGTGAAACCTGGTAAGGATTTTCACCTAACATGTATGCAGGCGTAGAAACAACCTTTCTGTCTTTGTCAATACAAATACCGTCAACGTTAGTTAAATGATGCTTCGCACCCTTAGCTTCAATAGCTTTAGCAACATCAAGATCATTACCAATTGTCATATTTACATTAGCACCGCAGATATCTACCATCATCATAGGTGAAATACAGATAAAGCCCATTGGCTTACCCATCTGATACGCTTTTTTTGCAAAGGTTAATACATCTTCATTTACTTTAAAGCTTTCATCACCTTTTAATGCAAAATCAAATAAGTTTTTTGCTGCACCAAAGCCACCTGGAAAAATAACTGCATCATAATCATCTAAATTAGCAGCGTCCAATGGCTTAATATTACCCCGCATAATGCGTGCTGATTCATCTAGAATATTTCTGTTATCACCTTTCACTTCCTCTTGAGTCCTATGATTAATAACATGGTGTTGCAGTCTATTTGGTGCTAAACCTTCATACTGTGCTCCCTCTCTTGATAATGCTAATAAAGTTAAAACTGACTCATGAACTTCTGCCCCATCTAAATGACCACAACCTGATAAAACAACAGCAACTTTCTTTGATTTAGTTGACATAAAACAATCCTTAACTACGTTTATAGTTTCTATATAACTTGCTAATTAACTTCACACCATGATTATATCAAATAATTTATAACAATTTTAATAGTAATTTTTTCATTTAAAATAGCACTGACATCAAACCAGCATACAAAATATTATTTTTTTAAAGTCAACTAGTTAACAAAGAATTATAGCTACAACAACAAATATTTTTAATTATTAATTTAGTTAATATTGCTATATCTCAATATCAATATTGTTTCATTTGCTATTTTACAATTTAAACGGCATATATAATAATCCAACTTTAATTAATCACACATTAATGAGGTTGCAATGAAAAATATACCTGATAAGACAGAATTTAACATTAACTGGAATGCCTATATCGGTGACTGGATTGGCTGGCGTCATTATAATTTTAATAGCTATGCTCACTGGGAAATTACATCTGAAAATCATGAAGAGCTAAAACCTGGAAAATATATGTATGTCCTAACATCTCAACCTACAGAGTCTTTTCGTTATTTACCTGTAGATACAGCAACAGGTGAACAGTATCGTTCACATTCTCAGCTTGCTGGTGGAGAACGTGTATTAGCAGCTGGCTATTTTCAGGTAGGACCTAAAAATACAATAGAGTGGGTAGATAATGCATCAGGTCATTATAAACCAGATGCCAATAGTATTGAAACTGCTATCGATGTATTAGAGAATCTTGGCTTTGATATATCTGAAACTGAAAGTAGAGCACATATGCTTAACAACGCAGATACGCACTACTTGCCTTGGTTACAGCAAACAATGCTTAACTATGCCAGAATTGCTAAAGGCTGGGTACACAACCCACCTGGGCGATATAAAGGCTTACCTGTTCCAGATGAACACGAATTAGGCCCCATGCCATATTAATTTTATAGCGCTATCTAATTCATTTTTTTATATGAACTACATCACCTATAATCGAAAATAACGATTTAACCTACTTTATCTAGCTTAGTTATTCCATCAAAATTTCTTTTGAAACCTTTAAATAAATACATTATAACTATCTCATGCTATTCTTACTTAAAGAAAAATTAATTAATCAAGGTTGTATACTTTATTATGCAAAATAATAAACTAGTTGAAGCTGACCTACTGGTTATTGGTGGTGGTATTAATGGTACAGGCATTGCCTGTGATGCCCAGGGCCGAGGACTAAACGTTGTATTGTGTGAAGCAAACGATTTAGCGTCAGCTACTTCATCTTATAGCAGTAAATTAGTTCATGGTGGCCTACGTTATCTGGAACAATATGAGTTTAAACTAGTTAGAGAAGCATTAAAAGAGCGAGAAGTTTTACTGAACAAAGCACCCCATATAATTCATCCATTAACCTTTGTTCTGCCTTATGCAAAGCACTTACGTCCTAAGTGGATGATTCGTACTGGTTTATTCCTATATGATCACCTATCTAAACTGAAATCCCTACATAAATCAAAAGGGTTTTCTTTGAAAAACTCTCAAGAAGGTGAAAATTTAAAGGATCAATTTAATTATGCTTTTAGTTATTCTGACTGTCGTATTGATGATTCACGAATGGTAATTTTAAATGCCATCCAAGCAAAACAATTAGGTGCTAAAATTTATGTTAATGCGCCATGTATCTCAGCTAAACGTATCGATAATCATTGGCAGGCAACCTTAAAATCCAGCGATGGATCTCTTATTGTTAAATGCAAAGCTATCGTCAATGCTGCAGGGCCTTGGGTAGCTGATCTATTAGGCAACACCATTGAATCACATTCAAAAAGCAGTGTCCGATTGGTTCAAGGAAGTCATATTGTTGTGCCAAAGTTATATAATGGCTCGCATGCTTATATCCTTCAGAATGAAGATAATCGAATCGTTTTTGCTATACCCTATGGCTTTACTGCACCTGGTCAAAATAATTTTACGCTTATTGGTACAACAGATACTGATTATCATGGCGATCCAAGTAAAGTCGAAGCAACTGGTGATGAAGTTAATTATTTATGCAGCTTAATTAATGAGTATTTTAAAACACCAATTAAACCTGAGGATGTGATTTGGAAATACTCAGGCGTACGACCATTATATGATGATCACTCACAAAACCTCTCTAAAGTTACACGTGAGTATCATTTTGAGGTTGAAGACGATAACGCTAGCTTGCCACTTTTATCCGTATTTGGTGGTAAAATAACTACTTTTCGAACACTTTCTGAAGCCGTACTTGAAAAATTAAAACCTTATTTTCCTGACATGAATGATCCTTGGACTGATAAAGCAAAGTCACCTGGTGGAGGTGCCAAATCAGAAATGGATATATTTGCTAAAATTTATGCCCATTTCCCATGGATTGATAAACAGCAAGCTTACCGTTATGCAACAAGTTATGGTATGTCTAGTTTTGACTTTCTAAAAAATTGCCATCGAATGGAAGATCTAGGACAGCATTTTGGCTATAACCTCTACGAAAAAGAATTACAATACATGATTGATAACGAATGGGCATTTGACCTTCATGGTTTAATTTGGATTCGTAGTAAGTTAGGGTTATGGCTTAGTGATAATGAAAAGCAAGCAATTCAAAAATGGTTGGACCTTAATTCCGAAGTTTAGCTTTTATATCTGTTTTATAACCATTTCTATCAAATTTATGCCTTGCTTCTACAATTAACCAATTGTTTGGAATAGCCTGTTGTAGTCCTTTTATTGCTATCGGCTGGCCAGCTCTTAATCTGAAGTGACCTGATAAACTAAATGTGAGCATATCTTGTTTTTGTTGTTGCTCTAGTAGTATCTTATGGGCAACAGCTAATGCTTTCTGTTCAGATTCATAAACATACGTTGCTCGATAAACAGGTTGTTTATCACCGACTTTAACTTCTTTTAAATCTGCTTGATCCAGTTGATAATAAGGAACAATAGCACAACGATATTGATTACGCTTTTGTGTTTTATAATAAAAGGAACTCATCTGTTTTATGGAAAGCTGAATTTCTTTAATAGCTTTACCAGAAGCGCTACTAGCTTCTTTATCAAGTAGAATAATTCGTTGATAGGTTATTTTTAAGCTACATTTATACATCCTCGTTAAGCGTTTCAAAAATGATAAATTACTTTCATTAACTTGATCTATGTGCTGAATATGATTATCAGCTAATTGATGACTAACACAGTGTTTCAGACCGTGCTCTTTAGCTATAGTTGCAACAACCTCTTCTAAAGTCGTATGCATAAATGAACGCATTTTTTGATCATGCATTGATTGGTAGTTAAATGTTTGATCAAATGGAATACTTTTTGCATTAACTTGTATGGTTGTTGGTGCTTTTTGATACGTCACTTCATCAACCATAAAATGACCAAAAGAAATTAATTTATTATCATCAAACACCGAAAAACTAAGTGTTACAGATGTTGTTGGCAATGCGAAAGCATCGTGACTATCTGACAGTGATAAGTTTAGCATATCTGCTTTATCACCAATTGCGTCAATGACTTCAATTGAAAGAAGGTATGGCTTAATTTGCTGCGTTATATCTTTGTTATCTGCTTTTATTTGATAGTCAATCATTACCATAATCTCAGCGGTATAATTTCATCTAAGGTAATATCAGGCAACTGAATTACTTCATTGGCATCTAGCGATAAATTAGCATTACTTAAATTTCTATTAGCTTCTAAAACTTTAACTAAATAAAACTCACTCTGATAGTATTGATAACAAATTGCATCTAACATATCCCCTTGTTTTGTAATATAGGTTATCACTACATTTCCTCCTTATAATCTGAGTCGTAACGAATCAACGATAATGTATAACTAACGTTAATATTATCTGTAATTTCTTGTGTAATATTCTCTAATACCCACCTCCCATAAACTAAACCATTCAATCCGATTAAAAACTGTGGTTTTGCACTAATAGCAATATCGTTTAGTTGCTCCAATGCATCCAACGTATTGTGATAATTCGTAAAAACAATTCCACTAATAGTTAACGTTTCTGATTCAAGACCTGTATTTTCTAGAATAGGTGCCTGATTAATCCTTGCTTGCTTTACCCAATTAATCTTGAGTGTTTTATTCAATTTTTGATACGTAATGTGATTAATATCAAATACAATTTCTCCAAATGTTAATGTCTTCATTAATAACCTCCATCAATATCAAATAATGCCAATGCTTTTTCTGTCCCTAAATAAGCTGCAGACTCAATAAAATCTCTACTGTTATTACTATTAGCATCCAGTGTAATATAATTTTTTACTTCAATTTTCTTGGTAGTTTTACTATTATCTGCACTTTTTAAGTGATGATTAAAGTTACTAGTTTGAGCATAATGCTTATAATTACTCTGTATAATTTCATCAACTGGAAATAGATTATCATCCTTTACCTTTCTCACTTTCGTTAATGCGGTTATATCCTCTGTTTTATTCGTTTGAATCTTTTTTACATCAACATTAACACTATTTAAATCAGATGTGCTTGACTGGGTATTCCATCCAAAAAAACCACTAACTAACTCAATACCTTTATAGGCATATGAAATTGCATTGGCTATCCATAAAAACATGGGTTTTATCCAATTAATCGTCTCAATAAATACCAATTTTATCTTAGATAACAACTGATTGAAAAAACCTAAAAGCGGTTGCCAATATTGCATTATTAACATAGCACCGAATGCAATTGCCGTTATAGTCATACCAATTGGACTTGCTTGAAAAGCAACAACTAAGGCATTAAATGCGCTAGTGACTATAGGAATAACAGCACCTAAACTATGAAATGTTGCAACAATTGCTGAGACTGAAGAAGCAATTTTAAAGCCAATAAATGCTGCAATAACAGTATTCCAACCACCGATTACTGAAACGAACTGATTAACAATTCCAACTAAACTTGTAATTGCATACCCTACTGTATTAATTAAATTCTCGGCTTCTGGTAATTGATCAATCAAGTTACCAATCCAACTATCTATCATCTGACTATGATTAATAACCCATGTATTGACAGCCTCTAATACACTTGATAAATATGGCATTACTTTAGAAAATAATGACAAAAATGCATTTGATTTAATTTGATTCAACTGATTTAACAAAACATTATAAGACTCAGTAACTGGATTATTAATCATCAATTCAGTTAGATTTGGTTGCGTTATATTTAATTTAATATTTGAGAATGCTTTCATAAAATTAGATTGAGTTTGCGTCACTATTTTTTCTATGCCACTACCTAACTGATTTAAATGGTATTGTTTTTTGTTATTATTAAACGTTTCAAGAGGTGATTGAATTAGATCAGACTTAACGGATTTAATCGTTGACCCTAGTTGATCAAATATATTTCCAAGCGTAGTGACTCTAGAAAGTAAACCATCTTCTCTATTAGAAGTTTGAGTGAGTAATGATAGCGTTAAACCTAGTTGATCTAGCCATTTTTTTTGCTCTAACATGATGCTATCCCTTTATTAATCCATTGTTTTGCTAAATTAAAATAATAGTTAACCTCTGAAATTCTAAGTTGAGATAATTCAGATAATGGCCATGAGGTTTGTGTTGCAATAATAAATAGTTTTTCAGTAATTACTTTGGGGAAATAGCTTCATCTTTATAATAGGTTTCTAGCGCATTTTGTATTTTTTTGTAATCTTTCATCGGCATATCTTTAATGCTCTCAATATCAATGGTTGTCAAATTAGAAATTAGGGTAATCTCTTTAAACTCTAATTGATTAATATTACTAAGATTTAATAAATCTCTTGGTGTTGGCTCTCTTAATTCAATCATATTTGTTCTAATACCATTCACTAAATTAACTTCCTGATTTAAAATAATTTCCATATTCAGTCATCCTCTTTTTTATAAACTAACTAATTGCTTTAATGCTATCTGCTAACGTATTTTCGCCATTTATTTTACGAATATTATTTAATGGATCAATTTCAATAATATCTTCATTATTTTCACTTAATCGATAATAGTGAACGTTTAACAATATAGTGCTCTCTCCCATATCTTCACCATTGAGTGTTCCATAATCAATTTCTTTGATTAGCCCTCGCATTTCTATATTCATTTGTTTAATTGAACCATCTGCATTTTTAATTGCTGCTCTTAAAATTAGTGGTATCGTATTACCCACTCCTAAAGTGGCAATTGGTCTGGTATGAATACCTTTTAATTTAAAACTTGATTCCATTTTTTCTACTTTACCTAAATCAACCTCTACCACACCAGAGATTCCAGCTGCTGACCAATCTGCTGTTTTTAAAGTTATTTTAGGTAACTGTACTTCTGATGCTTCGCCTAAATAGCCATAACCATCTAAGTAAACGCCAAAATTTAATAACACTCGATCACCTATCATTTATTTACCTCCATTAAAAAATTTCTTCTAAATATTCATCTGTTAATTTTGAACGAAATGTAATACGTTCAGCTGGATATACTGGTGTAAAATCGAAATCAAATATAATATGCCCATTTAAAATTTGTGAATTAGAATTTATTGTCTGATCAACCCAACATTTACCTCCTATAATTCGACCTTGTGCTGTTAATGTTCTTAAATAACTATTGACACTCATTGTGACATCATCAATAAACGTTTTGGTAATACCCCGATCAACTGCCCATTGATGAGCATAAAGTAATGATTCATTAATCATATCAGCTGTACGCCTAATACATAAAAACTGCCATTTTGAGTCGGATGTAGTTGTGCGATTTCCCCATAAACGCCAACCATTTTGTCGAATAATTACATTGATACGGTTTTCATTTAATACATTAGCTCTAGATTCTTCAGCATAACTATATTCAATTGCCCGTTGTGTACCTGTAATTCCGTTTAATGTATGATTCGAAGGAGAAACATGCCAACCAAACCTGTGGTCAACTTTTGCTATTAATCCTGCAATAAGCCCACTACAAGGCACGATTACTTTTTCCCCTTGCTTTAAAATATAGACATCTGGATCAACTGCATAAATTCTTGCATGATCGAAATTTTTTAAGTACTCAATCGCTTGTGTATCTGTTGTTGATGGTGTCTCAGCAATAATAATAGCCTTTAGCTTTTCAGCAACTGCAACCAATTGATTAACCACTCCAGCTTCAGAGCTAAACCCAGGCACAATCAATAGCTTTGGTTTAACACCTAGTTTACTTTCAGCATCTAATAATGCATGTATACCCGTACGTTTCTCATTTTCATCAACACCACCTAATATCGTTGCAATTTGTTGATTATCATCCTCTTCTTTTTTAACACGTATGATTACGATAAGTGCACCTACTTGATCATAAATTAAGTTAACCGCATCGACTAAAGTACCATTACTCCCTAATTTTGCTGCATCTTTGCGGTTAGTTATTAAAGTGGGTTCATTTACTGGAAATAACTCAGGATCTGCATCATCCGCTATACCAACAAGCCCTATAACAGAACTTCTTATTGTTTGAATTGGGCGTATGCCATCATTTGACTCAATAATTTCAACCCCATGAAAAAAACTATCTGACATTTATCAATCTCCTTTTAATTTATCATTTCACACTATCACATTGACACAATTAAATTTGGCTAAAAAAACAAAAACTTTAGGCTGAAAATACCAATTGAGCGATTAATTTTTTATCAAAATTACACTGACTTAAATTATCCTGTAGACGCCTTAAACAAATAACTAAATCTCGATAATTATCAACATTACAATTAATCTTGTTAATTGCCATTAAAGAAGGTGGAATATAATCCTTTTTAATAATCATCGGTTTGTTCATAAACAACGAGCAAGCGTTTAATATCATCAGGTATAGACTGAGTAAGACAATGATTGTCCATTTCAGCAATTTGTTTTTCGTCTTTAATAAAGCGTTCATTTAAATCTCGTCTATACTTCAAAGCTAACATGGCGCTATTAACTGAGTCACGCCAACTTTTTTCCATTTCTTTAATTTGTGTATTGGCTAAGTCTAACTGATACCACACAACAGCAAAGCCAATAATACACAATGATAAAAATACAAATGACAACACCATAACAATAACTGACTTTAACATTTATCTTCACTTATCATGGCTGGTTAAGCGTTACTTAGTATTTTCATTAATCTATAACATATAAACTATCCTATAGAATTAATCTTCTAGCGTTTGTACATAAGGGAAATAGCCCCATCTTGGTTTATTTCTATCTAGCAATAAACGACCAGCAACTGCAGTTAATAGACAGAAAAGTATTTCTCCCGTTTTACTTTCGACATATGAGTGTGGGTGAAAATAAGAAGTTTTATTAAGTAATAGTGAGTTACCACATAAACCCCATTGATCTGATAGATTATTAAAATAACCAACACCATCATCTTTTAATTTTCCACTAATCAGCTTGGCATAACAGCCATAGGTTACCCAATTATGATAATTAACATATTGGAAGAATAACCTTGCTGGTTTAAAGTCATTTTTTTTATGCCACTGCATTCTAACAATATTAAATTCTGGCATTGTATGCATAATCTCTTCTTTACCCATTGCCGTTAAAATTTGTTGTTCTTCTTGATCTCTTTCTTCCCATGGAATTCCAGATTTAAATCTTCGATAAACTTCAAACTTAACATCGATATCCTCAATGATTGTATTAAAATAATCTAATCTGCCGTCTGTAATAGAACCCAGTTGGTTCCGAGATAGTCGCCAATAAGGGAAATAGGCTTGCTTTTCTCTTTGTAATAACTCTAATTTAATCTGATCTAACTCAGCTAATTTTCGATCAATCGTTTGGCACTGATTGGCTACAGTCTCTGTTAGGTTTGATGCTGCTGATATAACATCATTAATCGTTGACACAACTTATCTCCTTATTGTTGAGGTTTAATCTATTAAAGGCCATATATGTTTTAGGTGATGATCCATCAATTTAATAAGTGCTTCTGAAGATTGATAATGGTCTTTTTTACTTGCATAAGCCTCTGACTCAAATTCAATCCTTAGCTGATCTGAATGAGCATAGTTAAGTTTAACTTGATACTCACAAATAGAGGGTGATACGTCAAAGTTAGGTTTATAAAACTCTGCTAAATTACCGCAAGCAATCATCCCATTTTCATCATCAAATATAGCGATATACCTAAGCCAAACATCACCGACACTTTCTGGTATTACGCATTGAATTATAATCTCATTTTGATAAACATTAACTTGATTAATTAACTGAGAATACACAACTGATGATAAATTTAAATCATCGTTTTGATCACTAATTATAAATCTAGAAAGTACTATTTTATTTACATCAATTGTACTTAATGCTAATTTTTCTCGACCGTAATCTGTTATATTAATCTCATACATATTTGACTAACCTCCATAAAATACAAAAGTGTGCTTAGAACTAATTGAACCACAGATATAAATAGCCATTTGTAATTGCCTATTTAGTTTTAAAGCATAGCTACTTTGTAAATTCTTATTTTTTTTTACAATTGCATTAATCTCATCCAAATCAATCTGTTGACTATCTTGATTATTTTTTAAATCAATCTCTAATAAGAATGTGTGTGCTCTAGCATATTTTTGCTCATACCATTCTCTAACTTTAAATTGGTATTTTAAGTGCGATAACGCATCAACTAATGCTTCAGTTGTACCTTTCTTACGATGTGTTTCAATTGATTGTTTAATCATTATTCGTTTTTGTTTATCCAACAATTGATGATATAGTTGAAAGTCTACCGATAAAAATTGTGCCAAATACACTAAAAATAACTCTGAACAGTTATCGGCATTAAATAAATTACCTATAAAAATTTCTTTTTGGGATAATTGGTTTAAAAATGCTGCAACGATTGACTGCTCTAATTTTGTTGCATTAGGTGGTAGCATTGTCTTATCATTCATCGAGATACCTCAATTTTAATCTCTTTACAATAGGGCGCTTCTTTATTTGATGTAATAATGGATGCTGTCGGTTGAATTAACTGATCAACAAAACTAACACCTTCTATATTTAAACGCGCATATATTTCTGATAACGGTATGCATTGACCAATTCGATGACGTGCTTTCGTAAAGGATTTAATCGTATTTTTAATCGTTTTTAATACCAACGCCTCATCTGAATCTTCATCAAGTATAATCTTTGCATCAATTGAATATTCAACAGGCTTTATACTCATAACAACAACCTGACACCCTAAAGGTTTTCTCTCAGGTGCTGATAAATAGTGTTTTACTCCACTTATCAATTCAGTAGATGCTCGACCACAGAGATACTCACAGCTTTGTATTAAAACAAATGCTACCCCTGGCTGAGTAGGATCATCATATGCAATCACATCGATTACTCTGGAATCAGACTCCATTGCCAATGCTTCATATGCATAACGACTTCCAGCACTTGATGCTTTCTCTAGTGCTGTTAATATTCGCAATCTATAACGCTCATCTACCTCATCTTTTTCTCTAAATATGGCTAATAAAGCACCTAAATTATCTAAATTAGAACCTTCTGCAGAAGTAATAAGTACTGATTTTACTGCATCATTTATTCTCATCTGATAAATCGTTAAACCATAAGCACAAGACTGAAGTAATTTAACGGCTGGATCAGAATCGATATCTGCATTATATTCTGGTAAACGCACCTTAAAATCATTCAGTAACAGCTGATAGTTTTTTTCATAATCAACGTTCTGGATCACTTCAGGCAAAGGTAGTTTTGATAAATCATTACGTTTCAAATCATGATACCTCTTATGTTTGCTTTCTTCCCATTAATTAAATAGAGAAATTCAATATCTAATAAAATATGATGAAGTTGACTTCTTGATAGTTTAATTTCATTAATACGAATTCGTTTTTCCCAAATGCTAATCGCTTCTAAAATAGCATTGAGTATTTTTGCCAGTGTTAATTGATTAAGTGGTTTATCAATATACTTATAGATTCTTGAACCATAACGTCTATTCATTACTCTTGAACCAATAGGTGTTGTTAAGATATCTTCGATGCTTTGTTTAACATGCTCAAAATCATCCAGCATTTTGTATCCATATTTTGAGATTCCATTCATGATTATTTATCTTTCTATTTAACTTTCTTTAACTCTAAAACATCTAATATTATTTTTTTGGCTAATTTAATGTATTATTTTGCAATTGAAGTTATTCCTCCACTATCACCTATATGTGTATGCATTTTTAAACTTCGACCATCAGCAATAACGTCACCTTCAATTACATTGATATTTCCAGTTATAGATAAATTACCATTGACTGAGATTTTAGGAGAATTAATAGCTAACTGCTTGAGTTTAATTTGTGCAGCATTTGCATTAACAATAATTTTATCAGCTGCAACAATTTCAACTTCGCCAATACAGTTTACCGTTAGTTTATGCATTTTATAATCATAGCTTAATTGAGTACCATCTTTGTAATAGATCGAATGTAGTTGTGTATTCTTATGAGGTTCATTATTAGCAAATAATGCCGGTAAAATAATACCATTGTTTAACTCCCCACAGGGAGAAAGGATTAAAACCTGCTCATCTTGAGAAGGCGACCATAAGCTTTGACAGTCTCCAGCTCTTTGTGTCAGCCACTTTAGCCAATCACTTTCTAATTTCCCAACAACTACTTTTGCTCGCAAATGACGTTCATCAACTGATTTTATCTTTCCAATACGAATCAAATTTGCTAATCGCCTCTCGAGCTCCAATAAACGTTCTAACTCAGTCATTACCTTTTCCTTTTAATCTAGCTAATCAAATAAACTCATCTGCTTTACTTGTTGTTGAGATTGATGGATATCTTCGCTTTTGTTATACCGATAAGCATAACGAATCGTACGAACTGAGCGCTGTAAAACTAAAGCTATTTCATCTTCCGTTAATTCTTTTTCTAAAATACTGACTGCTCTTTGAGTGATCCTTAAACGATCACTTTCTGTTATTTCTACTGGCCTTAAACGCATACCACCTAATTCAGTTACTAGTTTTTTAAAGATAGATTCTGGTAATATGTCAGATAGGTTTGATCTCATTTTATATTTAGCTGGAATTAATATTCGATCTGTTCCCTTTTCTTGTAAATAATCACAGATATTTTTTGTATATGTTTCACCAACAACATTTCTTAACATCTTATAGTGCATATTTCCCATTACATAACCTCCAAATTGTCAAAATGATATTGATATAAAAATTTATCTAAAGCCGCAATATGCTGATATTTTTTTCGTATATTTTCTTTATCTAAACCTAATACTGATATAATTGTCGTTTCAATTGGCTTATTTTTATCTATTATAGAACTATAAGCAATTGAGTTATCTACATTAAAATAATCACAAATGCTATCAATGTCGTAAAATTTATTTTTAATATCATTTTCAAACATAATTACCACCTCCTATGATAATGATCTACTTATTTATCATTAAATTTATAAGATTATTGGTGATAAAATTGGCTTATTTATCGAATTGAATCAGGAGGTTTTTATTATTATATGGAAAATAAAGATTCAGTATTTGACTTTGTAATTTGAGAAAACTCTTCAAATGGAATATTTAAATACTCTGCTAGAGACGTTGCAACATAATAAACATACTCTGGATAGTTTGGCTTACCTCTAAATGGTACAGGGGTAAGATAAGGTGCATCCGTTTCAATTAGAATCCGCTCCAAAGGTATTTTTTTAGCCACTTCTCTTATATCTTGGGCATTTTTAAAGGTTACAATACCTGAAAATGAAATATAAAAGCCTAAATCAAGTGCTGCTTTTGCTAACTCATAAGACTCGGTAAAACAATGTAAAACACCTTTTACAGAATCTTTAGCATAGGTATTTAAAATTTCAATTGTGTCTTTATTCGCTGCTCTTGTATGCACAATGACTGGTTTATTTACTGCCTTTGCAACTTTAAGATGTGTAATAAAACGTGACTTTTGATCCTCATAAGTCTCTTCGGTATTATAATGATAATCTAATCCAGTTTCACCGATACCAACACATTTAGGATGCGCTGACAAATGAACTAACTGCTCAAAAGTAACATTCTGCCCATCAAATTCGCTTGGATGCTTACCTACCGTAAAATAAACACCTTCATAGCGCTCTGCTATTGATCTTATCTCATCAATTTCTTCCAAATCAACAGCAATTGAGATAATTTTATCTATGCCCCTAGATTGTGCGTTCTTAATAACTTGATCTAATTCAATTTCAGCTTTAAGTCGATTTAGGTGGCAATGAGAATCAATTAACATTTATTTAATTCCATTAAACATAATGATGTTTAGCTGCAGCAAAAATACTTGGAACATTACGCAAATACCCATGGTAATCTAACCCAAAGCCAAATACATATTCATCCGGAATTTCAAGCCCTATAAAATCAGCTGATTTTAATCCTTCATGCTCTCTATTGGCTTTTTTATCTAGCATCACAGCTGTGTGCACTTTTTTAGCCCCAAGTTCAAGGCAATGTTTTTTAATTTCAGCCAAGGTAATACCACCGTCTAAAATGTCATCTAATAAAACAACTTCTCGTCCCTGTATTTCTTTTGGTGGTCTCTGAATCCATTCGATTTGAGAGCCAAAACAGGTATCATTATAACGTGTTGCATGAATATAATGCATCTTCAGTGGAAATTTTAAACGTTTTAAAACTTCAGCTGCCATCATAAATCCGCCATTCATTACACATAAAAATAATGGCTCTTTATCTTTTAATGATACAGTAATTGCTTCAGCCATTTTATCAAAAGCTTTCATTAAACTTGCTTCTGAAACAATTTCTGTTGCATCACGTAATACTTCTTCAATAAATTCACTATTCACAGATGGCGTTGCCGTTGAAGTCATTGTTCTTTTATACCTCACTTTTTAGCTTTTATGTATTTTACCTTAAGATTTTAAAAATTCGTAGTCCAAATTTAACCGATGGTTATCTAACTTGATAATTAGGGGGTTCTTTCGTAATCATTACATTATGGACATGACTTTCATTAATGCCTGCCGAAGATATTTGTACAAATTGAGCTTCTGTATTCATTTTAGTAATCGTATCACAGCCTGTATAGCCCATTCCAGAACGCAAGCCACCCAATAGTTGATGAATAACTGCATTTAAAGTACCTTTATATGGCACACGCCCTTCAATACCTTCAGGAACTAACTTCTTCGCATCTATTGAATCTTGAAAATAACGATCTGACGACCCTTTTGACATTGCCCCTAATGAACCCATACCTCGGTAAGATTTATATGAACGCCCCTGGTATAACTCCACCTCTCCTGGAGACTCTTCAGTTCCGGCAAATAAACCACCAATCATCACACAAGTAGCACCAGCTGCAATTGCTTTACAAATATCACCCGAATAGCGAATACCACCATCGGCAATCAATGGTACATTTGTCTCTTTTAATGCATCAGCAACATTTGCAATAGCCGTTAACTGAGGAACGCCGACACCGGCAACAACGCGAGTTGTACAAATAGAACCAGGACCAATGCCTACTTTTACAGCATCAGCACCGGCATCAACTAATGCTTTAGCCGCATCTGCAGTTGCAATATTACCACCAATAACTTCAACTTCAGGGTAATTTTCTTTAATCCACTTAACGCGCTCAATTACACCTTGAGAATGCCCATGTGCGGTATCAACTACAATTACATCAACGCCTGCATCAACAAGTGCATGAACACGCTCTTGTGTATTACTTGAAGTACCAACAGCAGCACCTACTCTTAATCTGCCATCTTTATCTTTACAAGCAAGTGGTTTTTCAATCGCTTTTTCTATATCACGAACCGTCACCAAACCTAATAATTCAAAATTATCATTAATTACAAGAACTTTTTCAATACGATATTCATGAAGTTTACGTTCGATTTCTTCTCTTGAAGCATTTTCTTTTACTGTAACTAAATTCTCTTTTGTTGTCATAATACTTGAAATTGGCTGACTTAAATCTTCAGCAAATCGCATATCACGACTGGTAACCAAACCAACCAGTTGCTTCCCTTCAACAACAGGCACTCCTGAAAAATGATGTTCTTGAGTAATTTCTAGCAATTTGCGAATACTCGTTGTTGGTGTTGCCGTAATCGGGTCTCTAACCATGCCGCTTTCATATTTTTTAACTTTTCGAACATGATAGGCCTGATCTTCTATTGACATGCTTTTATGAATAATACCTACACCACCTTCTTGAGCCATAGCAATTGCAAGGCGTGCCTCTGTCACTGTATCCATTGCTGATGAAGCTAAAGGAATATTAATATGGAGGTTTCTTGTTAAACGACTTGCTAACTTAACGTCACTCGGTAAAACTTTAGAAAAAGAAGGAACTAATAATACATCATCAAATGTAATTGCTTTTTCGATTATTCTTAACATAGAAATCAACCTTGTAATTATTTTGCTTGTTGAAATAATTACAGCGGTATTCTACCAATATTTATAAATTTTGGAAATAAAAAAGTAATCCTTTACTAAAGATTTTATTAGTATTGTTCGCCCAAGCGATTTAATAAGTACTGCATAATCATTGGAACAGGACGCCCGGTTGCAGCTGCTTTACTAAAATCACCCATTGAAGAACCAGCAATATCTAAATGTGCCCAACGAGATTTTTTAACAAAACGTTTAAGGAATAGTCCAGCTACTGAACTACCAGCTCCACCTAAGCCTAAATTTTTCATATCCGCAATGTCACTTTTAAGTTGTGCTTGATACGGCTCATGAAGCGGCATATGCCAACCGACATCTCCTGTTTGACGACCTGCATTCAATAAATCATTAATAAGCGGGCTATGATTACCAAAAACCCCCGTTAAATCATTACCTAATGCCACAATCATTGCTCCAGTTAACGTTGCAATATCGATAATAACATCTGGATCATACTTCTCGACATACGTTAGCGCATCACATAATGCCAAACGACCTTCAGCATCTGTATTAATTACTTCTATCGTCTGTCCTGACATACTTGTTAATACATCACCTGGCCTAAATGATTTACCATCAATCGCATTTTCAACTGCTGCAACAACGCCAATAATATTAATTGGTAGCTTAAGTTCTGCAACTGTTTTAATAATGCCCATAACAGCAGCACCACCTGACATGTCCATTTTCATCGCGGGCATCCCAGTCCAAGGCTTTAAGCATAGCCCACCGGTATCATAAGTTAATCCTTTACCGACTAGAACAACAGGTTTTTGATTTGATTTTGCACCTCTATAGTTTAAAGAGATCAAAAATGGATCAAAGTCGCTACCATCTGAGACAGCTAAAAGTGCTCCCATATTCAACTGCTGCATCTTCGCTTTATCTAGCACTTCTAAATCCAGTTTTTGATATGATTTAGATAAGGTTTCTGCTTGGTTTTTTAAATACTCTGGTGAACAAACATTTGGCGGCATATTCTGTAAATCTTTCGTAAAAGATACACCTTCAGCAATGGCCTTTCCTTCTTTTAGAGCCTTCTCTGCAACATTAAGCTCTGCCCTAGATGGAACAGTTAATGTTAATTTACGTAATGGTCTTCTAATCTCTTTCTTTTTCGATTTAAACTGATCAAAACGATACAAGGTCTCTATCGTTGACTCAATCGCATGACGAACCCTAAACGAGTTTTCAACGCCTTTAATGTTTAATTGCGTCAAATAACATACTGCATCCATTGCACCGGTTTCATTCAACGTATTAACCATTTTTTTTATAATCTGACGAAACTTAGTCGCATCTAAATCCTTTTCTTTTCCGCAACCAACCAAAAGCACTCGATCTGCCAAGGTTCCTTCTATATTAAATAACATCAAAGTTTGACCAAGACTACCTTCAATATCGCCTCGGCGCAAAATTTTACTTAATGCCCCATTTGACGCTTTATCTACTGATTCGCCATCATGTGAAAGTTTTCTTCCCTCAAAAACACCCAAAACCAGTGCAGCAGTTCTCTGTTTTTCAGGATTTCCACTTTTAACAACATACTCCATTATTCACCTCATCGTATGCCATAGGATAATTTAAGATTAAACTCAATTTTGCAGCGTTTATTATTTTTTTCAAGTAAATAAGTATTTTTTTTGCAATTTATTTGGCTAAGTCTTAAGTTTCAATTATGATAAGCAAGGGAAAGAATTGATAGCTTATCGGAGTAAAGCAATTTGCAAATTTTAAGATACCTAAACCGCGAAGTTGTTCATGCAATGCTTGCAGTTGTCACAATTTTATTAGTCCTTGTTATTAGTAATATGTTTATTCGATATTTAAACATAGCGGCAAGTGGCGGCTTAACTGGTTCTGCAGTCATTCAACTATTAGGTATTATGCTGCCAAAATATATTGCTTATTTATTACCTGTTAGCTATTTTTTCTCAATCTTATTAGTTTATGGTCGTTTATTCAGTAATAATGAATTAACTGTTGCGTTCGCTTGTGGAATGAGCTGGCTAAGACTACTTGCTATTACATTTTTTCCCATTCTATTTATTTTTATTGTTGAATGCTATCTGAGCTTATCATTAATACCTTATATGCTGAGTTTTAAAAATTCAGTACAAAATAATGTAAGTAGTGAAAATGTACTTAATTTTCTACAGCCTGGAAAAATTATGACATTTAACGATGGAAAACAAGTGATCTATGTTGAAAGAATAGATACAACAGACAACACACTACATAATGTTTTTATTTATCAACAAAATGATAAACCATCTGATGGTAAAGCCCAAAAAGCTGTTACCATTGTAGCGCCTTCAGGTCATCAACAAACAGATGCTAAAGGTAATAAATACGTTGTATTAGAAAATGGCTACTTCTACCAAGGCATCCCAGGTGAAGATAATTACCAGCAAGCCAAGTTTAAAACTGCATCACAATTTATAGATACTGGTAACCAAAATTCTTCACGATATCAATCCTATGAAAGCATGCCGCTAATTCAATTAATGGAAGATCATTCTATAGAAGCTTCTTCAGAGTTTCAGTGGCGATTTAGTTTTCCAATTGCACTTTTTGTTACTACCATGATTGCGGTTGCTCTATGTAAAGTTAACCCAAGACAAGGCAGATATGGACGTATCCTTCCAGCTGTCATCGTTTTTGTCGCCTATTTTAATTTATTATCCATTGCAAAATCCTGGTTAGATAGTGGCTATATTCCACCTTGGATCGGTTTATGGTGGGTGCATCTCTTATTTGGTTTAGTCGCTTTAATGGTTATTTTAAAACTTAATGGTCCAATATTTAGTTACCAACCTATGGCTAAGAAAAAAAAGATAACAGGAAATAAAAATGCTTAGACTCACACGCTATGTAGCTAAAACGGTTCTAATGACAACCATGATTGTTACTTTAAGCATTATTGCTATTTTCATCATTTTTACATTCATCGCTCAAATGGGTGATGTGGGAACAGGAAACTATACAACAATTAGTGCCTTTATTTATGTGATCTATGAAATTCCTTATAACCTCTATCTAATTCTACCTATGGGTTGTTTACTTGGCTCTTTAATGGGGCTTGGTATCCTTGCAAACAATAGTGAGTTAATTGTTATGCGTGCTGCTGGCTGCTCAATATTTCAAATTTCAAAAGGTGTGATTGTTGCCAGTGTTCTACTAATGATACTTTGCTTTGCCCTAGGTGCTTGGTTTGGGCCTCGTTATAATAAAGAAGCTGACATCTATAAAGCAATTGCTTCAGGTGACAGTAGCGCTACTCTTTCAGGTAGTCAGTCATTATGGTTTAAAAGTGGTAAGGATTTTATTCATGTCAATGGATCTTTTGCTCAACATGAATTAGTTAATATTACTCGTTACAAAATTGAAGATAACCAACTAAAATCAATTACATTAGCTGATAATGCTGAATTTAAAAATGATCAATGGACAGTCAACCATATAACAACAACTGACTTAACCTTTAAGCAGGTTGAGACAAATAAAGATGAACAAGCAGTTTGGAAAAACTTAATTCCACCAAAACTTGTTAATGTTATCGGTGTCAATCCTGATTATTTAAATCTATTCTCGCTGTGGGAATATATTGAGTTTAAAAAACAAAATTTGGAAGATACGAATTTACTTGAATTACAATTTTGGCAAAAAATCTTTCAGCCCATATCAGTTATTATTTTAATGCTCATGGCCGTACCTTTTGTATTTGGTCCTATGCGTTCATCTGCAATGGGTTTGAAAATATTAGCTGGCTTATTATTAGGATTTATCTTTTTCATTATTAACCAATTTTTTGGGCCTTTTTCAGAAGTTTATAATCTACCCGCTCTAATTGGTGCGTCTTCGCCCAGTGTTATTTTCATGATTGTACTTATCTTTTTATTTATAAAAATGAGAGAATAAAATTAAATTTAAAAATATTCTTTAAACAAAGGAGCATTTAACTCAATGACTTTCAAATCAACGCTTTCTTCAGCATTAACTTTAAGTTTGTTGACAATGAGCAGCTCATATGCCGAATCAGCTAAAGAAATTAGCTTACCAGAGAGTAATCCAATCTATGAGTACACACTAGATAATGGGCTTAAAATTATTATAAAACCGGATCATAGAGCACCTGTCGTTTTGTCACAAATTTGGTATCGTGTTGGATCAACCTACGAACCTAATGGCATTACCGGCATTTCTCACATGTTAGAGCATATGATGTTCAAAGGAACAAAACAGTTCAAACCTGGCGATATTGATCAATTAGTAGAAGAAAATGGCGGCCAACAAAATGCATTTACATCCTATGACTATACTGCATACTATCAGTATTGGGGTAAAGATAATTTAAAGCTAAGTTTTGAAATTGAATCTGATCGTATGCATCAACTACAACTAGAGCAACATTTATTTGATAAAGAAAAGCAAGTTGTTCTAGAAGAAAGAAATATGCGTACTGAAGATAACCCAATTGGTTATGCTTTCGAACGTCATATGGCAGCTGCAAATTTATCCAACCCAAGACATCATCCAATCATTGGCTGGCGAGGTGACATCGAACAATACCAACTAGATGATCTAAATCAATGGTATAAACAATGGTATGCACCTAATAATGCCACACTAGTTGTCGTTGGTGATGTTGATCCAAAAGCAGTCTATGAAGAAGCCAAGCATTATTTTAATGCTATTCCAAAGGCAACGTTGCCTATACAAAAAGTTCATTATGTACAACCTGCATCCGGTATTCAACGTGTTGATGTCAAACGCCCTAAAGTGGAAGTTCCCACTATTATAATTGGTTATAATACGCCAAGTATAAAAACAGCAGAAAATGCTTGGGAACCTTATGCTCTGATGGTATTAGACTCTATTTTAGGCGGAAACGCATCGTCAAGATTACAAACTAATTTGATAAGAAAAAAAGAAGTCGCCACATCAATTAGCTCTGAATATGAACCATTTGCAATAAATGGCACACAACTAATTGTATTTGCGCTACCAACGCCTAATTTTACATTAGAATTACTTGAAAAAGGCATTATTGCTCAAATCGAAAGCTTAAAACATGACCTTATCAGCGAAACTGAATTACAACGCGTTAAAGTCAACGTTCTGGCTAGTAAAGTTTACTCAATGGACTCCTTAAATTCACAAGCATACTTACTTGGCTCGTTTGCATCAATTGGCCTAAGCCCTGAACAGGCTCAAGAATATCTTAAATATTTATTAGAAGTTACCCCAGAACAAATACAACAAGTCGCAAATAAATACTTAGTAGAAGATAATATGACCATTACTTATTTAAGGCAGAAAGAATCATCTTAAGGACTTAATGATGTATTTAAAATTTAAAAATCTTCTAAAAACTTTAATGATCATTACTGGAGTTAGCATGACCATAAACGCAATTGCATCTGAAAATAAATTAGAAAAACCACTCAATAATTCAGATAAGCCTGAAATTATTAGTTGGCAAACAGAAAATGGAGCAAAAGTCCTCTTCATTCAAAGTAATGAAGTACCAATCGTTGATATTCAAGTTAGTTTTCAAGCCGGCTCTGCATATGATGCTAACTTATTCGGCCTAGCCTCACTAACTGCTAGTCTACTTGAGACTGGCGTTAAAGGCATGGATGAAGATGAGCTTATCAACCAATTAACATTACAGGGAGCACATTATAGTGAACATTCATCACGTGATGCTGCAACATTTACGTTACGATCTATGTCTATGCCAGAATATTTAACACCTTCTGTTACTATATTCCAACGAATATTAACCACACCAACCTTTCCTGAGTTACAGTTCGAACGTGCAAAAAAACAACAACTAACCTCCATAGCAATGGATGAACAATATCCAGACGATGTTGCTTATAAAGCACTAATGCATGCACTATATCCAGATCACCCTTATGGCCATGCCATTGATGGAACAAGCGAGTCTGTCATGAGCATTTCTCTAAAAGATGCTAAAGACTTTTATAATCGATACTATCTTGCCAGCAATGCTTCTATTGCAATTATTGGTGATATCAGTGAAAAAACTGCCCGAGAAATTTCTAATCAAATTATTAAAAATATGCCTAAAGGTGAAAGAGCTCAGCCCATTAAAGAGCCAAAACCCTTATCTAAATCTCAAACAATTCATATACCGTTTCCATCTAATCAAACAACCATTGTTAAAGGTACTTTAAGCATTAAAAAAGGTAGCGATGAATTTTTTGCACTAATGGTTGCCAATCAAATTCTTGGTGGTGATGGCATGAGTTCACTGTTATTTCAACGTGTTCGAAAAGATAAAGGTTTAGCATATGGTGTCCATAGCATGCTTCGTACTATGCAAGTTAAAGGCGTCTTTTTAGTTGAAGCAAAAACACGTAATGATAAAGCATACGAAAGTATTGATACAATTAACGAAGTTCTTTCAAATTTTAATAAAAATGGTCCAACAGAAGAAAACTTAACGTTAGCAAAAAAATATCTTATCGGCAGCTTTCCGCTATCAATGGCAACGAATCGTAGCAAGCTTAATTTATTAAGTATTATTGGATTTTATAACCTACCTCTTAATTATCTTGATACCTACATGCATAAAGTTGAAGTAATCGATCGATCTCAAGTCAAAGATACCTTTGATCGTATTATTAATTTGAATCATATGGTAACTGTAACCGTGGGTAATGCAACTGAAGCAAAAACATAACGATATAAAATGAAAAATCAAATTTTACGTATTATTGGTGGTAAGTGGCGTAGCCGAAAATTATCATTCCCGTCTAATATTCAACAGTTACGTCCAACTTCTGATCGTATTCGAGAAACCGTATTTAACTGGCTAAGTCATGATATTATAGACAGTGACTGTTTAGATGTATTTGCTGGCAGTGGAGCTCTGGGCATTGAAGCCTTATCTAGAGGAGCATCTAGTTGTACATTTATAGAAAAAGCTAAATTAGCGTATATACAACTTAAAAAAAATCTAACAATGCTTGATGCTGAAAATTCAACTTGCTTATCTGGTGATGCATTAAAATTATTAAGTAAGCTTGATCATCGTTATGATCTTATTTTTCTTGACCCTCCCTTTTCAGCTGAACTTTTACCTGAATTAGTAACTCTGATACTACAAAATCAATTACTTAAACAAAATGGCCTAATTTATTTTGAAATGGATGCAAAAACCAAACTTGATTTAATTCTAGAAAATAAAAAGTTGCAACTGACAAAACATAAAGTTTCAGGAAATGTTTGTTATGGACTATTAAAGTTCAATTAAGTTGATGGTGTAATGATCTCATCTTGAGGAAGAATACAACTAGTGGTACTTTTCAAAGCGTTACTGATACTATTACCAAACGTTTGAAATAATGAAGGTGGCTGTTGTGATGGTTTTTCAGTCATCTCACGTTGTATTGTTTGTTTATCACAATAATGGTTCCAGACCTTTTTAGCTGCAGGCAAACCAAAACTATAAATTAGATAACCCGCTGCAACGGATAAACTAATCGCTAAACCAACTGGATTTGTATGAAGTGCTACAACTGCCGATGCAGTACCAACAGCTAGCAAGGTCATTCCTACCATACTTGCTGTTTTTAATGTTAGATTTACACCTTTATCATTTAAATCCGCTTTTAAAGATGATTTAATTTTTTGAGTAGACTCTCTGGCTTTAGCTATTTCTTCTGAATGAGCACTTTTTTGGTTAAAAACTAATTGCTTCGCAGTGTCTTTTTTTAGTTCATGGTAATCATTAATATTTATTGATTCAAAATTATTTTTATTATATATCTTATCTATCATTGTCTCAAAATCATATTTATATGGATTCTCATACAATTGACAAATTAATTGTGAGTCTTGAAACTTATTATAATAATGATTAGTTGAATAATTTTTAATATTATTTATGATATCATTTTTTTTATCATTTAATTCAGATTTATAACTTTCTAATTTTTCTTTATATTTTTTAAGTTCAGAAATTTCATTATCTACATCCTTTGTTTTATTATCTATTTCATAAGTTAAATTATCTATTTCAAGAGTAAGGTTATCTATCTTTCTATTGATATGATCTAGACTAAATAACTGACACTCTAACCAATACTCATAATCCCAATACTTCTTTGCACTATCATAAAAATCATAACTTGCTGATAAAAAATCAATGCCGGTACCTATTGCAAAGCCAATCGAACCAAATCCAGTTGCTGTTAATGTAATTGCTACGATAAATGAAGCTGATAAAAGTGCTATTTTAGCTTTATTTTCCTGTTTAACTTTATCATCTACTTGGTCTGCAGCATTTTGATAATATAAATGAGCAATTAAAAAAGGTATAGTAGCTGCATCCAAATAATTCCAACCATTACCAACTTTTGTTACTGTTTGAGAACCTATATGGGTCGTTGATTTGAATAAACCATTATTTCTAGCTGCAGTCGATACAGCTGTACCAGCAATATAATCACCATCTGGAACTTTTGCTAAGTATTCTATAACTTTTGTTAAGTATTCTACAAAATCATCGGTAAATGACATGCCACCCCCTTTGATTATCAGCCAATAATCAAATACGCCATATTTTTTCTATGTATTTACTTTAATGTATTATATCACCGATTTTGCTGCAAAAAAATATTAAAAATACAACCAGTTACTAGAATAAAAATAACCAAATATTAATTGTGATAAAACTTAGAACTGTCGTTAATACAACAGTAAATGTCTGAATTTCAGCTTTTAAGTTGTACTGATTAGCAATAATATAGTTATGAGTGGCCGTAGGACTTGCCGTTAATAAAGCTAGAGCAAGCAGTAATTGATGATTTAAGCCAAATAAAAGGCCAATTATTACAGCAACTATTGGAAATAATACTAACTTCATAATAGATAGAATTATGACTGTTATACTCTCATCAAAGTTTTTTATATGCGAAAAACTAAAGGAACATGACAACCCCAATGAAAAAAGTGCTACAGGTGCTGAAGTTTTCCCTAAAAAACCAAATACATCAATTAAATGTTTTTCCAAAGGAACTTTTGTTGCCCCAAGCACAAACCCTAAAATTGAAGATACAATGATAGGATTTGTTGTAATTACCTTAATAATACGCTTTAAAATAAATGTATAGCTGTTAAATTTAGTATTATTAGCCAATTTATTGTTTTGACTTGTTAACTCTATTATTAACACAGTAAATGTAAAAAATATAACATTCTGAATTGCCATTAAAGGAATTGCAAAGGCTGCTGATGAAAATACCAACATAAATAGAGGAATTGTAAAATATGCACCATCTATTTGTGTTACTGACATCGTATTTAATGCCGAAGCTGAAAATGAAGTTTTTAAGAACTTTATACTTATAAAGCAAGTAATTATAATCATAATAACCATAGAAATAAAATAAGAAGCTATATAACCGGGATTAAATAATTCCAAACTACTCTTATAACAACTTAAAAATAATTGCATTGGTAGTGCAATATAAAAAACAAAATGAATTAACACTTTATCTGAGCCAGTATCAAAAATACGCGTTCTTCCTAAAATCATCCCAAGAAATATAGTAAAAAATAAAACAAAAGTTGTGCTAAATACGCTGAGCATTATTAAATATAATTCCATTTTTAGGTTATGGTTTTATTATAAGTAAAACAGCAAAAAACTAAAGCTAATTAGGCTAAATACCATAAATGATTTCAAATTAATAAGACACAGCCCTTTCTGAAGGACGATCATTAAAGCGTTGATGGCGATGAAATAAGTGGCTTACTTGATGTTTCATATGTTTTTTATAATCGAGTCCATGTTCAATAAACTGCATAAATTCATTACAATCCACATCAAGACCCATTGTACCTAACTTATGTTTTCGAGTAAGATAAAATTTCATCATCTCAGGTTGCCTTTCTATCAATAAGTCATTAAATGTTTTGTATTTTGTTATTTTATCACTGGTAGATAAAAATTTATCATCTATTAAGCTATTTGCATAATTTTCAATACTATGCTCAATAACTTCACTCATATAATAATTTATCTTAGACCGGTTTAACTTCTGTGGGTTAATTAGCTGTTTATCTTGCAATAACAAATAACAATTAAGACGAGAAATATCTTTATGTAATATATAATCATCAAGCAATACAGGCAGTAAATTTTTCTGATTCCATTCATCTATTTGATTATCAAAAAAATCAAGAAAAGCCCTTGCTTCTTCTGGTTTAACACTGCTATAAATAGCTCTAGCATATTGATTAAAGCTACGCTTTTCACTACGACTATCTATAAAAATTTCATATTTATGTAATAGATAAAATAAGCGGATTTTATCACAATTTTCTGCAATATAAGAAAAATTTTCTGCAGTAATTATATCTGCTATTTTTGATAATTCATCCGTTTGTTTATCAAGACTTGAGAGTGTTTTCTTAGGTGTATTAAAACAATGATTCCACAATTTTTTGGCTGCAGGCAGGCCAAATGAATATAATAGATATCCTGCAGCTACACCAGCTGTAATTGCAAGTCCAACAGGATGGCAAGATGCACCAACGGCAATTAAAATCATTCCAACCATACTCAATGTCTTTAAAACTAATTTAACACCCTTATCTTGAGTATCTTTTTTAAGTTCACGTTTAATTGAATGGGCTCTTTGACTATCACTTTTAAGTGGTTCTTTAATATATTTTTCTGAGACATGGTCTTTAATTTTAGCACTATCTTCAGGTTTTATATGCTTAAATTTATTGGCTATTCGATCAAACATATTTTCAAACTCTGTTTGATAACTATTGGCATTTTTTTCATTATTAATGGATTTAAACTTTTCATGATAATGACAAGTAGCATAAGCTTTAATATTCTCAATTATATGCTTTTTTCTAGCTTCAAGATGTAATTTATCACCCAAATCTGGTTCGTTAATCTTTCGGGTTAAATAATCTAATTCATAGAGCTGTTCTTCTAACCAATATTCAAAGTCCCAATATTTTCTTGCACTACGATAAAAATCCCAAGAGGCAATACCAAAATCACAAATCGTAGCAACTGCGAACCCCCAAGGGCCCATTCCCGCTGCTGTCATTGCAATTAAAGTAGTAGCAGAGATCGTTAAAACAGCTGCTTTAGCATAATTTTCTACTCGATCCTTGTCATTAACTTCATCAAGTCCATTCTGTAATAAAAGCTCTCCTACTGTAATAATGGAACAAACTGCATCTGCATAATTCCAGCCAGAAGCTATACCATTTAATGCACCTTGAGAAATATTAGCGTGTGTATTTAGCAAATGATTCGTTACTGTACCATCAGTAGCTAATGCAACACCTGTACCTGCAATATAATTTAGCTCTGGATCATTTTCAGCAACCCAAACACTAAATTGACGTACTCCAGATAGAAATTCCTCTAAAGTCATTAAAATGCAACCCCAAAAACAAACTATATACCAATTATTTTCTGAGTGATTATATATGCTATTACGCTCTAAATAAAGATTTAGAATTGATCAAACGTCACATCGTTTACCAAAATAATCATATAAAATATAAAATACATATAAATAACAAGATAGTTACAAATATCAATATTGAAATATAAATCTGACTTCATTATACATTATGACCCTATTTATCGTGAATTTACTACTAGTTAATTGATATTGACTTCATACGGTTGATTACAATAATACGATTTATTGTGATTTGCATATATAACTTTAGGTTGTGAACACCTATAGTTACTCTTGTAGCTTAAGCCTTGATCAATAAATAATTTAAACTCTTCCTTATCTATATCTTTTTCAGGATCTTTATGTACCCTATTCACATAAAATGTGAATAACTCAAGTTTTCTTTCGTTTATCTTTTTCATCATAGATAATTGATCATCTGAATCATTAATAATTTCTTCGATTACATCCGCAATATATCCATTTGTTTCCAAGCTCGTAATAAAAGCATTTATATTCGTTTTATTTATAGTTTGTTTTTTTGATGTATCCATACTAGTTGTTGTAGTTTCATCTAACGATTGATTCTGATTTTCTTTAATAGATATTTCTTGGTTATTTGTGTTATCGTTTTTCTGTGTTGATGAATTACAATAATGATTCCACAATTTTTTGGCTGCAGGCAGGCCAAATGAATATAATAGATATCCTGCAGCTACACCAGCTGTAATTGCAAGTCCAACAGGATGGCAAGATGCACCAACGGCAATTAAAATCATTCCAACCATACTTGCTGTTTTTAACGCGAGTTTAATGCCTTTATCTTGAGTATCTTTTTTTAGATTTTCTTTAACTTGTTCAGCTCTAAGCATATCTGAGTTTCTTGGTGTTTGAATATATTTAGCTGAAACATGATTCAATATTTCATTTTTATCTTCATCACCAATATTAGTGAGCTTGTGACTTTTGAAAATCATATTAAAATTTTCTTGAAACCCTAGAGCTTCCTTGCTTTTATCCTCTGCATCAGAATTTATTAATTTTTGATGATAATGACAAGTAGCATAAGCTTTAATGTTCTCAATTATATGCTCTTTTCTAGCTTCATACTGATGTAATTTATCACCCACATCTGGTTCGTTAATCTTTCGGGTTAAATAATCTAATTCATAGAGCTGTTCTTCTAACCAATATTCAAAGTCCCAATATTTTCTTGCACTACGATAAAAATCCCAAGAGGCAATACCAAAATCACACATCGTTGCTATAGCAAAGCTCCAAGCGCCCATCCCAGCAGCGGTCATTGCAATTGAGATAGTTGCTGATATCAATAAAATCGATGCTTTTGTATAATTTTCAATGCTCTCTTTATCATTGACTTCATCCAATCCATTTTGTAACAAAAGATCTGCAGCACTAATAATAGAACAAATGGCATCACCATAATTCCAAGCATTATTTATATTTCCTAATACGGATGGTGAAATATTTGCTGGTGCTTTTAATGATTGATCTGTAGCTAAATTAACAGCCGTATATGCTATATAGTTTGCTTCTGGTTTTTTCTCTGCAACTAAAACAATAAACTCTCGCAAACCTGATAAAAATTCTTCTTGCGTCATCTGAATTACAACCCACACTAAAATACGATAAATATAATTTAAATTATTCAAGTTCATATTATAGAAATCTTGTGATGACCTGTACCTTCAAAGTACGGTAATTTAAAATAATGAATTATTAACGTCGCAATTAAATATTAATGGAGAAATTACTTAATTTGGTCAATGATTTTTGAGATTCGCTTTGTAGAAACTGGTTGAATTGTCTTATACTGCTGCCCATAGTACGATAGCCATAATTCTTGGATAAGCCATTCAACTTCAATAATAGCTCTGTCATCATCTGCTAAATTTTGCTGCTCTATTTGACGATCTAATTGATCATAAATATCGTCTATATCAGCCATAAACTGACGGTCTTGCGATAGATTACGTGGTAGCTTCTCTAAACGAGCTTGAATGCTTAACAAATAAAACGTTAATCGTTCAAACCATTTTTGCTCTGTTTTACTAATAAAGCCTTGATAAATCATTGCATCCAACTGCGATTTCATATCTTGATAGCTTTGAATATGATCTGTTGGTACATTTTGATTCGTAAGCTTTTTATTAATCTCATAATACAACGGCATAATTTGGTTAAGTAACTTTATTATATTTTCAGAGGTATGAACTACTGAGCCTTTTCCTTCTTTAAGCAAAGCTTCAAAACTATTATAATCCCTGACCTGCCAAGTCATGTCATCTCTTAGTCGAAATCCATAAATAAGGCTTGCTTGAAATACATCCTCTATCCACTGATCCTCACGCTTGGTAATTTTTGAGAAATACAAAGCCAATTGTTGTTTATTTTTTATATTTTTCTTAACCGTTTTATATAAGTGACGACATTGAAAATCAAGCAAACGCTTAATTGCATAAAAATGTTCAACTTTGGCTTTTTTCAGTGTATTTGCATAGGTAAGTTTTACGCCATTTTCACAATCAGTCAAACAAGGATAAACATCTGATACTACCTCAAACTGCTTAATTTGTTTCATCTCATCGATCATATCAAATTCCCATTGCTGATAACTTAATTTATCGGTATTTGCATTCTCGGGTTGTTGCTTTAAAGTTTTATGATTACCAAGTTGCTTTTTGTGCTTTAACTCAGAAATGATTTCTCTTAAGTTTCTTCCTTCTTTTAATAACTTTCCTTTTGCATCAACAACAGAATAGTTCATCATTAAATAAGGTTCTATATTTGCTTGATCCCATACCGCCGGTTCAAAATGAACGCCTGTAATTCTAATAAGTTCATTTGCCAATTGCTGACGTAAATTTTGATTTGGATTATAGGGAATACTTTCTGTCAATGCTTTTGCATAATGTGAAATTGGCAAAACATATTTGCGTATTTGCTTTGGTAATGCACGAATTAACGCCGTAATTTTATCTTCTAACATACCAGGCACTAACCAATCAGTCTGTTGAGTCGCTATACGATCGATAAGTGGCAGAGGCACGGTCATTGTAATTCCATCTGCATGATTACTAGGATCAAAATGATAGTTTAAAGGTAACTTTAAACCATTAACCTCAAAATGATTTGGATAATTTAGTTGATTAATCGCTGAAGTATCGGTTTGTGTTACATCACTAAAATCAAAATAAAGTGCTTGCTGTTTATCTTTTGGTAACGTTTTATACCATTGATTGAATGTAACCAAATTATAAATATGCTCTGGGATATGTTGGTCATAAAAATCATATAATTTACCCTCATCTACCATAATATCTCTTCGTCTAGCTTTATTTTCTAAGTCATCAATATCATCTAAAAGATCTAAATTATGTTGATAAAATGCTGCATTAGTCTTTAAATTATCTCCAACTAAAGCATCTCTGATAAAAATTTCCCTTGATTCTGCTGGTTTTATTTTTCCATAGGAAACAATTCGTTTTTGTACAATATCTAATCCATATAAGCTAACACGTTCAAATACTGCAACATCCTGGGTTTTATTGCGCCAATGTGCTTCAGAATAATGACGCTTAACTAAATGCTGTGCTAGTTTTTCTAACCATTCAACCTTAATTTTAGTTACAACTCGAGCATAAAGCTTCGATGTCTCGATTAAATCGGATGCAACAATCCATTTAGGTGTTTCTTTAAATACAAATGACCCAGGGAAAATAGAAAACTTTAAACCACGTGCCCCAAGATATTCTTTTTGATCATGATTAAAACCAATATGACTTAACAAACCAGAAATAATTGCTTGATGTAATAAATCATCATTGGCATTACTTTGGTTAATTCGCCATTTCAATTGACCAACTAATTCGCTAAGCTGTGTGTAAATATCACGCCATTCACGAATGCGCAAAAATGATAAAAACTCTACTCGGCAATAGCGTTTAAACTGATTATTTGATAATTGTTCACTTTGTGAGTTTATTCGTTTCCATAGATTAAGAATGGTAATGAAATCAGACTGTTTATCACGATCAACTAAATGTTTTTGATAGGATGCTTCTTGAAACTCTTTTGGGCGCTCTCTTGGGTCATGTATACTTAAAAAACTAACAATAATTAAAATTTCGTTTAATGCACCTTTTTGCTTTGCTTCAATCAACATACGCGCAAATCTGGGCTCTATGGGCAATAAAGCCATCGTTTTACCAAGTTCTGTTAGTTGATGATTATCCGTCATAGCATTTAATTCATGTAAGAGACGAAAACCATCTTTAATAAAACGACCATCCGGCGCTTCAACGAATGGAAAATCTTCAATATTACCCAAACTCAACGCTTTCATCTTCAAAATTACAGAAGCAAGATTAGTTCTTAATATTTCAGGATCAGTAAATTCACTGCGCGATAGATAATCATCTTCAGCATATAAGCGAATACAGATACCATCAGCGACACGCCCACAACGACCTGCTCTTTGATTAGCTGATGCTTGCGAAATAGGTTCGATTGGCAAACGTTGTACTTTATTACGGTAATTATATCGACTAATTCTTACTTTACCGGTATCAATTACATAACGAATCCCTGGCACAGTAACGGATGTTTCTGCAACATTTGTAGATAAAATAATTCGACGTTTATGAAATGGTTGAAAAATTTTTTGTTGTTCTTTTGTTGATAAACGCGCATACAGCGGTAGAACGTCTGTTTGCTTTAAGTTTGCTTTATCTAGAAATGCCTTGGTCTCATAAATCTCACGCTCTGTTGCAAAAAATACTAAAATATCACCATGACCGTCTAGGCTTAGCTCATTAATGGCATCTAGTATACGCTCCGACTGACTGTTATCACTTGTTTCATTTTCTTGCCAATCTTCATGATAACGGATCTCAACTGGATAAGTTCGTCCAGAAACTTCAATAATCGGCGCTTGATTAAAATAATTAGAAAAGCGCTGCTGATCAATAGTAGCCGATGTAATAATGACTTTTAAATCTTTTCGTTTTGGTAATAAAAATTTCAAATAACCGAGTAAAAAATCAATATTAAGACTACGCTCATGTGCTTCATCAATAATGATCGTATCATATTGGCTTAAATAACGATCAGTTTGTAGCTCAGCTAGCAATATACCATCGGTCATCACTTTTATATAAGTCTGTTCAGAGGTCTTATCATTAAAACGTACCTTATAACCAACATAACTACCAAATTGACAATTTAATTCTTCAGAAATTCTTTGAGCAACAGATCTTGCTGCCAATCGTCTTGGCTGAGTATGGCCAATGAAACCTCGACAGCCCAAACCTAAATCAAGACAAATTTTTGGTAATTGTGTTGATTTACCTGAACCGGTCTCTCCAGCAACAATAATCACCTGGTTCTCAGCTATCACTTGTTTAATTTTATCCAATTGATCAGTTACAGGTAAATTAGGATAAGAAATTTTTGGACGATTAAGTTTTTTCTCTTCAACGATAGCTATTAGTGAATCAACAATTTCTTGAAGCTCTCGTAATTGATCGTCAATTGATACTTTTTGATTTTTTAAAGCAGTTAACTGGCGTATTGATTTAATTACAAGGCCTCTAGATTCGCTGGTAATTAAATTAAGTTTTTCCCGAAGTTCTGAGAGAGAAGATGCCATTTTAATATCGTATTTTTAATATAAATAATGGCTAAATAATAACAGATAATAAAGACAACGACTATTAACTTAAACGAATTTCCCTATTCTACTTTTTAGAACCCGTCATTTGTGCTTGTTCAGCGGTTTTTTCTTTATTTTGTTCTTCTTTTTGCTTCAAGAAAAGATCTTCTTCTTCCCGCTTTCTTTCATTTTCTTTCGCTTTATTTTCTTCATACTCTTTACGAGCTTGAAATAATACATTATCAATATGAAATTTATTTAGACTTTGCTGATTTAACTGTGAATATTGTTGTTCTAACATCGCTACTTGCATAGCACTTAAATCACCAGTTGCCATCATTTGTTGGTATAATTTATTTCTTAATTCACTTGATAAAATAGGAGATCCCATTGCTTTGCGTAATATAATTTGAAGAATATCAAATGGAATATGATTAAATGACATGCTTGGGTTTTGTAACCATTGTTCAATAAGTTGTTTAATATCTTGAGCCATTTTTACTATCCTCTTAACTATCTTATTGTTATTATCTAATATAATCTTTGTCGATTAATAGTTTAGCAAAATTGAATACACAAAAAAAGTTACCAAGATAGCTGTATTGTAACGTTTTTTACTAAAAAATAACTTTTTTGTATATAAATCGATAACATACTATGAAATAATTATAATTTGTAATTACACTTTAAGAAGCTCAAAAACACTGAAAAATGGTGGGTCGTATAGGATTCGAACCTATGACCAACTGGTTAAAAGCCAGCTGCTCTACCGACTGAGCTAACGACCCAACGGGATGTCATTATAAGTCACTGACAAGTGATGTCAACAATTAATTAACCGTTTATCAGTTATTTAGCAAGGTTTGCCTCTAAGGTATTATCATCAGATACATCAAAGGGATTTTCATCAACTTTTGTTGTTGCGTCCGTTACTACCGCAGCAACCATCACACCGTTAATGTTAGTCATAGTACGTCCCATATCTAATATGGCATCAACAGCAATTGCCCAAGCTACATAAGTGTATGGTAAACCCAATGTTGTTAACATGACTCCAGCAGCAATATAGGCCGTGCCTGGAATCCCAGAAACACCCATTGAAGCTAACATACTAACCAATGGCACAATAATGTAGTACTCCCATGAAATAGGGTAACCTGATGCTACCATCGTCAATACAACAAGCATTGCAGGAAAAACACCAGCACAAGCATTCATACCAATTGTTGCACCAACCCCTGGTGCAAAATTTGCTATCCCATCATTCACACCAAGCCTTCTTAATGCATCCATGGTAAAGGGAAGTGTTCCAAAACTGGAACGCGTTGTAAATGCAACGAGTAATGCACGATAAACCGCTTTGAAATAAGTAATTGGATTTCTGCCAACGGCTAACAACATCAACGTATGCATTATTAACACCAATACTAATGCTAGATAAATTACACCGATAAATGAAAGCATCGTCACTAAAGAAGAAACCCCTTGCAACATAACCGTATGTGCAATTAATGCGACAACACCATAAGGGGTTAAACCAATTACCATATTCGCTAACTTCTTTATCACATCAAAGGCAGAGTGAATAAAATTAATAAATGGCTCAGCTAATACTTTATTTTCTCTGTAAGCACGCAATGATGCAATGCCAATCAATAAAGCAAAGATAACGAGCGCCATAACATTTCCATTAACCATAATTGCAACAGGATTAGTCGGTAACATCTCAAGCAATGTTCCTAAAATACCTGGATTGACATGATTCGGCTGCCATATTTCACTTGGAATACTAAAACCATGACCAATATTTAATGAAACACCCAAAGCAAAAGCAATAAAAGCTGAAATTCCTGTTGTAATTAATAAAATAGCTACGATTTTAATCGCAACTTTTGTTAAATACTCGCCCTGTTGATGACGCATATTAACAACAGCATGGACAATGGCTGTAAACACTAACGGTATCACTAGCATTTTGATAAGATTTAAATACAAATCACCGATAAATGCTAAAACTTGCATGATCACTGACTGATCGCTTGCAAGTGAGGATGAAAACTTGCAACATAGACCAAACAACAACCCAACAACCAACGATAATAATGAACGCGTTGCAAAACTGACTTTCTTTTTTTGCAAAATGCCAAATACGATTAATATAATGCCTAGCACAATTAATGCTAGATAATTGGTATACATAACTATCATCCTCTTTTAGTTAGTTTATGTTGTTGTGGGAATCTGCTATCATAGCTCAATTAAAAAATTTATGAAATGCAAATTTAGGAATTATTATCATGTTAGCGTTAGATGAAAAAATAAAAAAGTTAGGAATCAAAAATATAAAACATCATATATTCTTATGTTGTGACCAATCCAAACCCAAATGCTGCAATCATCAACAATCAATACAATCTTGGAACTACCTAAAGCGTCGCTTACAAGAATTGAATTTAAGTCAACAAGGCCATATCTATAGAACTAAAGCGAATTGTCTCAGAGTTTGTCAAAACGGCCCTATTGCGGTTGTATATCCTGAGGGTATTTGGTATCACTCCTGTAGTGAAGAAGTTTTAGAAAAAATAATTCAAGAACATCTGATTAACGGTAATATTGTGACAGATTATCTGCTAAAGTTAGATAATAAAAACTAACTCTATTTCAGTGGCCTGAGGTTTCATGTGGTTATTATCAAAATTATATGCTTACTATTTACATTATGTGCTATATATACATTTTATAAAATCATACGATCAGCCTTTCAAGCAAAAACAATAGCTACCCTAAAATACTTAATGAGCACGCTTATTTTTTCAATCTTAGCTAGCGTATTATTTTTATTCTCTATTGCAACAAGTCAATGGCAAAGCGCATCAGAAAATACGCTAATTGCGAGCCTGTATATTATTAAAAAAGACACACATGATTACTGCATTAATCTGAAATTAGTCACCAATCATCAAGATAAAGCAAATCACTGCTATCATATTTCTGGTGATCAATGGATGTTTAGTGCGCAAGTCATTCAACTAAAGCCTTGGCTTAGATTTTTTGATTTAAAACCATTATATCGCTTAGGCACTTTAAGTGGCATTTATAATAGTATTGAAATGGAAAAAAACTTACATAAAACAATCTATCCTATTGCACAAGACTCAAGCATTGATCTCTGGCAAGTTTTAACTGATTATCCAAAAATAACGTCATTATTTGTTGAAGCTAAATATGGCAATGCCGTTTTTATGCCATTAATTAATCATACCCAATATGACATTTATTTAACAAATAGTGGTTTGATTAGTAAAATACACATGAATAAAATGGCTAATAATGATACCATCAGTTAATCAAGGATCACTTAATTATAAAGACAAATAAGGATATAGATTTCTAATGCTACCAATTAAGAAATTACTGATAACCTTATGCGCACTATTTTTGTTAAATGGCTGCTCAGGTGATGGTGATAAGACTATTAATGGTTACATTGAAGCGGACTTGGTTTATATTTCTTCACCTTCAGGTGGGTTAGTTAAAGAACTACCAATACAAAGAGGACAAGTAATTAAACAAGGACAGCTTATAGCCCAACTAGATCCTGAACCTTATCGGCAAAATTATCAACAAGCAATTGCTGAAACAGAGGCAGCAAAATTTAACACCGTAGATTTAGAAACAGGTGAAACACGGCAATCTGTTATTGAAAGCACACAATCACAAGTAGAGAAAGCAAAAGCTAATGAAAATTTCTACAATGCTTATTTAAAACGTGCTGCCTATTTAGTTCAAACCGATAGCATGTCACAACAAGATTATGATCAAGTCCATAGTAATGCGCTACAGTCAGATGCAGAATTAGCAAATACACATAGCCAGTTGATAACGTTAACTTCACCAGCTAGAAAGCTACAAATAGAAGCATCCATAGCAAATCAACAAGCTGCAAACTATAATCAACTTTACCAAAAATGGTATCTAAATCAAACAACAGTCACTGCACCAAGAAATGGCCATATCTATGATATTTATATATGGACAGGTGAACGTATAGCCAATGATCGCCCTATTGCTTCCATTCTTGTACCAAGCCAAATAAAAGTTATCTTTTTCCTGCCTGAACCTTTATTGTCTAAAATAAAACTTGGTCAGAAAATTTCATTTTTTATGGATGGACAACCTAAAGCTTTTAATGCAACTGTAAGCTTTATTTCTGATATTGCTGAATATACACCTCCGGTTATTTATAGTCAGTCATCTCGCAAAGATCTTGTATTTAGAATAGAAGCAAGACCCAAACAAAATGAACTCGATCAAATACACCCAGGGCAACCAATTAGTGTCAAAATATAAAGGCTTGTGATATGGATACCGTTATTGATGTTCAAGCGTTAACTAAATCATTCAATCACAAATGTGTCGTTGATCGTGTAAACCTTAAAATTGATCGTGGTGAAGTTTATGGCTTTTTAGGGCCAAATGGCTCTGGCAAAACGACTACTATTCGTATGCTTTGCGGGTTACTAATTCCAGATTCTGGTACAGGTCATTGCCTTGGATATGACATTATTAAAGATACTGAAGCCATAAAAACAAAAGTTGGTTATATGACACAGCACTTTTCTCTACATAAAGATTTAACTGTTTTTGAAAACCTACATTTTATGGCACGACTATACGGCGTTAAACAACCCAAAATGGCTGCCTTAGAAGCAATTGAAAGACTACATTTCACAGCTATGCGTAAAAATCAGTTAGCTGGTACATTATCAGGTGGCTGGAAACAGCGGTTAGCATTAGCTGCCGCTACCATTCATAATCCTGAACTTTTATTACTGGATGAGCCCACAGCAGGTGTTGATCCTCAAGCAAGGCGTGAATTCTGGGATCATATTCATTTATTAGCTCAGTCTGGTGTAACAACACTTGTCAGCACCCACTATATGGATGAAGCAGAAAGATGTACAAAACTTGCCTATATTGTTTATGGTAAATTATTAACCTATGGCACAGCTGAATCAATCATTAACGAATCTGCAATAGTAACTTGGTTAATTGAAGGGGATCAGCTAACCCCAATCGTTAATGCACTATCTAGCTATAAAGAAATTCAATGCGTTCGTTTTGGACGCTCCCTACATATTAGCTACCAAACTCATCATAACTATGAAGCAATAATTAAGAAAACCATCCAGCCTCAACTGAAACTGACAAAAATAATGCCATCATTAGAAGATGTTTTTATATTTCTTATGAAAGATCATGCAGGGAAGAGCCAATGAAATGGTTTAGTTTTAATCGCTTTATGGCAATTTTAATCAAAGAATTTATCCAAATGCGTCGTGATCCTGTCACAATTGGAATGATCGTGATTATTCCACTGATTCAAATAATTATTTTTGGCTATGCTATTAACGTCAATCCAAAACACCTACCAACGGCTGTATTAAATTATGACCCATCCCCTATAACACGTGAAATCATCTCTTCTATTAAGAATACTAATTATTTTAATTTAGAATACAGCAACCTCTCACCCCAGCGAGCAAATGAACAGCTTGCACAAGGTAAAATTCAATTCATTATTCAAATTCCTGCTAATTTTACACGTGGTATTATTCGAGGAGAGACACCACAAATGTTAGTTGTTGCTGATGCAGCGGATCCAGCTTCAACACCCTATGCATTAAATGCACTCAATGAATTAACCAATCGCACTTATCAAAGCATTTCACAGGATCATAATTTAGGCTATTTAGCACCGAATATTAAACCTTTTGAAGTAATCACCCATGCTAAATATAATCCTGAAGCCATTACTCAATATAATATCATCCCTGGGTTGATTGGAGTCATTTTAACCATGACAATGACAATGATTACCTCACTTGCAATTACTAAAGAAAGAGAAACAGGGACAATTGAAAGTTTATTGGCAACTCCAGCTAGATCATTTGAAGTTATTTTAGGTAAAATCACACCTTATATCATTGTTGGTTATATTCAGTTAGCTCTAATTTTATTAGCTGCAAAATTTTTATTTTACGTTCCAATACAGGGTAACCTTGCATTACTAATAATCGCCACATTGCCTTTTATCCTAGCTAATTTAACCGTTGGTGTAACTTTCTCAACGCTTGCAAAAACTCAACTACAAGCTATTCAAATGACCTTTTTCTTTTTTCTACCATCAATATTACTTTCTGGCTTTATGTTTCCTTTTTATGGAATGCCACAATGGGCGCAATATTTAGGCAATATCTTACCGTTGACTAGTTACTTGCGAATTGTCAGAGGTATTATTTTAAAAGGAAATGATATCAGTATTGTCGGTATGGATATCATTCCCCTGATCATATTTATGCTTGTTATGGGTACTATTACGTTAATTCGATATAAAAAAACGTTATAGCATTCTTAGAATTTATATACAACTGAACCATAAGTTGTAACAATATAACGCTTTTCTACCATAGGACTGTCATAAACTGTGTTATCTAACCTTGTCACTGTATTTATCAAAGCTAGTGTCCAATGACCAGCAAATGAATAAGCTGTCGTCAAACTAATAAACGGTGAAAATGAACCATCTGGATGATACGTCGGTAACCCAGAGCTATTTGTCTCAGAAGAAGAAATACCATAATAATAATTAGTTAATAAATGACTGCTATACTGAAGTCCAATACCTGGATTAAATACTAAACGGTCATCACCAAATACTTTATTAAATACAAATGGGATATTATATCGCGAAATAATGCTAAAGCCATTCGATTGGCCAGTCATATCAATATTAAATGAAAAGTTAAAAATACCATATGGGCTTAAAAATTTCTGATTAATCCCACCCATAACAATATAGTTTCTATTATCCAATTGTTGCATTTGAGAATCCGTTGATTTATTTGAACGAAAATGCTCAGGATATAAATAGGCTTGAACGGAAGTTTTTGCATATTCATAGTTTAGAAATTTATAACTAATAAATGGCCCAGATATTCTTAAATTTTCTCCCTGATAGCTAATAACAGGCAAAGGCAAAATAGTAGAAGAAGTATCTTTATAAGGGACAGGTGATATCAAACCCGCAACGCCTATACCCCAAGTATTTGGTTTATCTTGATTATCAAGCGTTTGATCTGTATCAGTATCTGTATCACTAGAACTGCCAGCAGTATTATCTGCATAAACATTTGATACTAGGACGGTTGAAGCAATCACAAAAACCAGTGATTTAAATTTCATTTTGTATTCCTCTATCAATAAAGTCGTTAATATTTCGTGCATAGTATAGACGAAAATAAAATAATTTCTTTAATAATTTAAATTTTTTATACTACATTTATGCATATCATTAGTAATTATAGTTCGACAATCTGACTTTGATTTTATATTAATAAATATTTAAAACAATTAATCAAATGATAAGAAGTAGTTGCTTTTATATGTCTAAAATCTGCTTCAAGCTTATGATCAACATATTCAATTGGAAAATCATTTTTATCAAAATATAACGCTATAAATGGCTTAAAATTCGCATCAATCATTGCCTTATTTTTCGTCATTGCATAATATCTTAAACGTTCAAATAACGGCCAAATACGGTAACGCTCCTGATCAAGATCACCCTTTGCAGTAAATTGAGTAACCACTAACTTAGAATCAATAACGCCTAACTTTTCTGCAGATTGTGCAATTAATTGATGTTTAACATTCACAGGAATTTTAACGTTCAAATGCTCAGCTTCAAATAATAATGCAGCCCACTCAAATGAATGTCCTGGTTCAAAAACATCATTATGCTTATCTAATGGCGCATACTCACTAATAAGCGTAAACTGTTCGCTATAAAACAACTGCATCAAACGTGCTAATAACTTCTCAAGAATATCAAGATAGTATTGGCTTTTAAATACTTTATAAGCTTCGAGATAGGCTTCAAACAAGTGCATCAATGCATTCTGAGACAACCTACCAGATGCATCTTCTAACTGTTTAAAATTCGTTTCTATTGATAGATAATTATTCTGAAGTATTTCATTAACTCGATCAGCTGCCTGTTTAATCTCATCCACCGGCATAACACAATATAGCTTTGATAAAGCTAAAAATAAGAAAGCATATTCATAAAGCGTATTAGATGTTCCACCAGGGTACTGACTCCACATTAGTGATTGATCGTTAAAATAATTAGCTTGAATAACAATATAGAGTTCAAATGCAAGGTCAATATAAGTCTTATCGGAGGTAATTTCAGCATAATCGAGTAAAAAGAAAATACTTCTGCACTGACATAACAGACGCGTTTTTTCTAATTCAGGTTCATAGTTCGCTTCAATAAACTCACCACAGAAACCATGTAACTCGATGTGATTTTTCAGCCGACTCGAATAGGTATCAATTAACTGTCTTGCCTTTGATTGTATATTATCCATTATTTACTTAAAGAGCCCCCATACTAACGCAATGATACCCAGCATCAACATAAATAACTTCACCTGTGATGCCGCTAGATAAATCAGAACACAAAAACGCAGCTGTATTTCCAACTTCCATAATATCAACATTTTTCTTCAATGGTGCAACTTTTGTATTATAATCTAAAATCTTTTTGAAGTCCCCAATACCAGAAGCTGCCAATGTTCTAATTGGGCCAGCTGATATGGCATTTGCTCTAATTCCATCCTCTCCCAAAGCAAGTGCAGTATATCGTACTGTAGCTTCTAATGATGCTTTTGCAATACCCATCGTATTATAATTTGGCATTGCTCTTTCAGAACCTAAATAAGTCATCGTAACTAAAGCTGCATTTCGCCCTTTCATCATATCTCTTCCGGCCTTAGCTAATGCTGCAAAGCTATAAGCACTGATATCATGAGCAACTTTAAAACCCTCTCGATTAACTGCAGAAATAAAATCACCACTTAATTGATCAGCTGGTGCATACGCAACAGAATGAATGATACCATCTAAGCCATCCCATGTTTGTGATAACTCTTTAAAAACATTTTCAATTTGTTGATCATTGGTTACATCACACTCAACAATTGCTGCGGGGTTATACTTATCAGTTAACTTATGCACTCTATCTTTAAAACGCTCACTTTGATAAGTAAAAGCCAATTCAGCACCCTCACGATGTAATGCCTCTGCCACACCATAAGCAATTGATTTATTACTTAACAAACCAACAATTAAGATTTTTTTACCTTGTAGAAATCCCATAAAATTATTTTACTCCGTCATTATAAATGATATCAATGCATTCTATCGGATTGTGTTGATAAGCGTCAAGTAAGATTCGGTTTCAGTTTATGATTGACTTGCTTTTCTAAAAACTGCTAACCTTGGCATAACGATATAATCAATTAGCTATGGCTTTCAATTATGGATAACGACAAACGTATAGAACTCATTAAAACTAGAATATCTCAGTCATTATCACCAGAAGTGCTTGAAGTCATTGACGATTCAGATCGTCATAAAAATCACCCTGGCGCCAAATCGGGTAAAGGACACTTTATTGTAAACATCAAAGCGCAAAGCTTAGACGGCTTATCACGATTAAAAGCACATCAAAAAATTTATGCCTCAGTGACTGATTTATTTGATACCGATATTCATGCGCTAAACATACATATTATTAGCTAAATCTTGAAGCGAGATACGCAAAAACAGCCCTTAAACCAATTGCATCACCACCAATTTCTGAAATTGCCTGATCTGTATCACGCCAACCAGAAATATCCATATGCACCCATGGCTTAGAATCAACAAACTCTTCTAAAAACAAAGCTGCCACAATAGATCCTGCATAAGGTGAGCTACTAACATTGGTTAACTCAGCAACTCTTCCCTTTAATCCATTTTTATAATAGCCATATAAAGGCATATGCCATAACAGATCCTCAACTGCTTCAGAAGATGCTTCAATCTCTCGAGCTACTGCATTATTATTTGAGTAAACGGCCCCAATATCCATGCCCAAAGCAACACGGCATGCGCCGGTTAAAGTTGCAAAGTCGATAATCAATTCAGCATCAGTTTCACTTGCAGCTGCTAATGCATCAGCCAAAATCAAACGACCTTCAGCATCCGTATTTAAAATCTCAACACTTTTTCCATTGCGTGCTTTAATTATATCTCCTAAACGATAAGCATCGCCACCTATTGAATTTTCAACAATAGGTAAATATACGGTTAACCTAACCGGTAGCTGATAACTCATAATTAACTGTGCCAGCCCCAGAACCTGAGCAGCACCACCCATGTCCTTTTTCATCAACTTCATTCCAGCAGTTGGCTTTAATGATAAGCCACCTGTATCATAACAAACACCTTTCCCAACTAACGCTATATGCGGATTATCTTCATTGCCCCAACTGAATTTAACCAGTCTAGGTGGTGTTTTTGCTGCACGACCGACAGCATGAATTAAGGGATAATTTTCAATTAAGAGTTCATCTGCTGTAATACATTCAAATTTTGCATGGTATCTAGCAGCAATTGCTTCTGCTGTTGATGCTAATTCACTCGGGCCTAGGTCATTTGCTGGTGTATTAATTAAATTTCTAACTAAATAAACAGCTTCAATTTGTTTTAAGACTAAATCATCAACCTCTTCGTTAGTGCAATAGAGTTTTACTTGCTTTGACTTTCTTGCTGTATGATAACTAACAAACTGATAACGACCTAAAGCATAACCTAAATACACCAAGTCTAATGAAGAAATTAAATTAAATTCATCTTCTAATTTGTAGTAACCTTCTGGAAGCAGTCTGCTTAAATAGCCTAAAAACTCCAATTGACTTAAACCGTCAACGCCCCATAAAACATATTCAAGCTCACCCTTTGCATCCGGCAATTGTATAAATGACTTTGCGCTTGGTATAAATTGTAGTGCTTGTATATATTGCCATTGAGCTTCACTAACTAAAGATTTAACTGCACTTAAGTTATGATTATCTACTGGAATTACCTTGATAAACGGCATTGTTAATTCATCAAAAAATATATCATTTATCATCATATTCTCACTAAAAATTAATTTGGTTTAACTCTGTAAAAACTAATATCAGCTATTTTGTAATTGACTATTAATTGCTTGAATATCTTTTATTGATAATGTACCAGCATCTAAGCCTAATTGAAGAATACCATTAAAATAGTTGTATTTTGCTTCAGCTAAATTACTCTTAGCTTGAAATAAAGATTGTAACTGATCTAGTACATCTGTGATGGTAGCTGTCCCAACATTATATTGCTCAACAAATTGCTTATATGCTAAATCAGATGCTTTTACTGATTGCTCTAATGCCGCAACCTGACTGATATAAGCTTGAATATTTAAATAGTCTGAACGTGTATTTTGAATTAAGGTTCTTAATGAATCTAAAGAGGTAAACTCTTGTGCCGTATATAGTCTCGCATTTTGAACTTGAGTTGCATAATCGGTACCGCCATTAAATAAGTTCCAAGTTAAGGATAAACCAACATAACCCGTTGACTGATGATTATATAAGCCCGCTGCATTTACATACGCATTTTCATTGCCTGAATTAAACGTATTCGAATATTGTGCAACCAACGAAACAGAGGGTAAAAACGCACCATAACTAGATTGCATTGTATCATAAGCTGCGTACTCTTGATATTTCTGTGATAGGTAATTTTGATTATATACCTTAGCTGTTTTAACCCAGTAATCAATATTATTAGGTGATGGTTCTTTATAAACAATATCAGATTTTAATGGCGCTAAATTTTTCTCCAATTTACCTGTTAATTGGTACAGTGAATAATAGCTAGTATCTAAATCATTTTGGGCTGAAACAAGTTCAGCTACACCATTATAATAAGATGCCTCTGCTTGCTTAACATCCGTATCCGTCGAAACACCAACTTTAAACTTAACGGTTGCTTGGTCTAATGCACTTTTTAATGCTTTAACATTAGCATCTGCATATTCTAACTGGTCTTTAGCTAATAAAATATTAAAGTATGCTTGTGACACATTTAACATTAATTGTTGCTTACTATAACGGTAAGCTGCCAATGACTGTAATGTTGTCTTTTTTGAAGCGGTATAGGTTTTATATAAACCATAATCAAATAACACTTGCGTTAAATTTAGCTGGTAACCGATACTTTGATAATTACCATTACCACTTAAATTATCAATATTATTAGTACTTGCCGTACCTGTAACAGAGAAATTAGGAAATAATGTACCTAAATTAACTTTCTCTGACATTGCCGTAGATCGATAAGTATTATAGTCACTTCGAATTGAATAGTTATTTTCTATAGCCTGCTGATAGACTTCTAGCAAATTAACTGCCCAAACTGATGGCGCCATAATACATCCAAGCGTAACAGAAATTGCAACTTGTGAGACTCGTCTAAGCATATTTTTTCATCCAAAATTTATCAAATTTACACTTTTAAGTTTCAGTCCTAATTTAACTTTAGCACTTCTTTTGCAGTTGATCAGGCATTAATATAATACTTTTCAACCCAAGGCTTAACACTTTCTAGTGCCTGTGTTAGTTTTTCAGGATCCTTACCGCCTGCTTGCGCCATATCTCGACGCCCTCCACCCTTACCACCAACTTGAAGCGCTACATAATTAACTAATTCGCCGGCTGAGAACTGATCCGTTAAATTATTTGTTACACCTGCACAAAGCTGAACTTTGTCATCTTGGCTTGTCGCTAATACAATAATTGCGCGCTTAAGTTTTGATTTTAATTGATCCATTTGGGATCTAAGTAGTGACATATCACCACCTTTAATTTCAGTACTTAAAACGACAATATCTCCAATTTTAATTGCTTGAGATGACAAATCCTGTTTTGCTCCATCAGTTAAAGCAAGTTTTATTTGTGCAACTTCTTTTTCCAATTGCTTTATTTGAGATTTTAATTTAATTACTTTTTCTACTACTAATTGCGGTTTTGCCTTCAATTGAGAAGCTATTTCTCTTAATAACAGTTGCTCCTGCTTAATTTTATTATACGCATGCTGGCCGGTTAGTGCTTCTATTCGTCGAACACCTGATGCTATACCACTTTCAGATACTATTTTAAAACAGCCAATATCACCTGTCCTTACAACGTGTGTTCCTCCACATAACTCCATAGAAAAATCACCCATACGCAGAACCCTAACCTGATTACCATATTTCTCTCCAAATAAGGCCATTGCGCCAATTTCATTAGCATGCTCTGGTGTCGTAACAATTGTTTCAACTAGGTGATTTTTGCGAATCTCCTCATTGACCAAATTTTCAACTAAATCTAACTGCTCTACACTAACAGGTTCATTCGAGGTAAAATCGAAACGCAAACGATCGGGTGTTACCAATGAGCCTTTTTGCTCTACATGTAATCCAAGTATCTTTCTTAATGCTGCATGCAATAAATGCGTTGCTGAATGGTTTAACGCCGTTTGTTCTCTAATTGATAAATCAATAACTGCTGTGACTTCTTGATTGAGTTCAATCTTACCACTTCTAAGTACACCTTGATGTAAAACAGCATGATTAATTTTCTGGGTATCTGTTACTTCAAACTTAGCACCAAATGCTTCAATTATTCCCGTATCTCCTACTTGGCCACCACTTTCAGCATAAAAAGGTGTTTGTGATAAAATAATAGTTCCCTTATCACCTTCATATAATTGATCAACTAATTTAGCATCCTCATCAAGAAGCTCTACTACTGTTGCATCGCTAACTGCATGGCTATAACCTAAAAATTCTGTTTCCGTATCAGTTTGAATTGATTGGCTATAATCTTGTTTGAAAGACGATGATTTTTTAGCATTATCACGTTGAATTTGCATTAACTGATCAAATCGATCAATATCTACTGACATTGACTTCTCTCGCAGTACATCCTGCGTTAAGTCAACTGGAAATCCATAGGTATCGTAGAGCTTAAATGCCACTTCACCTGATAATTGACTACCTGTAACTTCAGTTAAAGCCTCTTCTAAAAGTCGCATACCTGAACTTAATGTCCTTGCAAATTGTTCTTCTTCTTTCTTAAGGATGACTTCTATTTGTTTTTGAGCCATCTTTAATTCAGGGTAAGCGTCACCCAGCTGATCTACTAATGCTTGTACAGTCCTATAAAAGAATACATCCGTAGCACCTAATTTATACCCATGACGAATAGCTCGCCTTATAATTCTTCTTAATACATAACCACGCCCCTCATTAGATGGATAAACACCATCTGTAATAAGAAAGCTACATGCTCTAATATGATCAGCAATTACCTTAAGCGATGGTAGTGTCAGGTCTTTAATTTCTAGAATTTCAGCAATTGCTTTAATAATATACTCAAACAAATCAATTTCATAATTATTATGCACGCCTTGTAATACAGCAGCTAATCGTTCAATTCCCATACCGGTATCTACTGAAGGATTTGGCAAAGGCTCAAGCGTTCCATCAGACAAACGATTGTACTGCATGAAAACTAAATTCCATATTTCTATGTAACGATCAAGCTCTTCGCCTTCTGAACCTGGAGGGCCTCCAGCTACATTTTCGCCATGGTCATAGAAAATTTCTGTGCAGGGGCCGCATGGCCCTGTATCACCCATTGCCCAAAAATTATCTTTTGCACCAATTCTTGAAAAACGACTCTTATCAACACCAATATCATTCAACCAAATATCAGCCGCTTCATCGTCTTCAGTAAAAACAGTTACCCAAAGACGCTCTTTAGGAATATTAACAACCTCAGTTAAAAACTTCCAAGCAAATGCTATGGCTTCTTTTTTAAAATAATCACCAAAGCTAAAATTACCTAGCATTTCAAAAAATGTGTGGTGTCTTGCTGTATAACCAACGTTTTCCAAATCATTGTGCTTACCACCTGCACGAACACAGCGTTGTGAAGTTACAGCCCGTTTATAATCTCGTTTATCTTGGCCTAAAAATACATCTTTAAACTGAACCATACCAGCATTGGTAAATAATAGTGTTGGATCATTCTGTGGCACCAAAGAACTCGATGGTACCTGCATATGGCCTTCATTAACAAAAAAATCAATAAATTTTTGGCGGATATCTTTTACATTCATAGTCATTTATATAGTTACGATTAAATTATCAAAATAGAATACACGAAGGATACCTAAATTTAAATCAACTTGCATTATTTTCGTTAGCGTTTTTATCAATTTTATAACAACTAGTTCTTTAAAGTTTTGCTATAAAAGTAATTGCATATTTAAAAACTAATATTATAACTAAAGCAATACCATGAAATTTATTAATGGAATTGCTCATGAAGAAACTAATTATGATGTCACTAACCATAGGGGTTATCTTTTTTAATCCACTATTTGCTACATTGCCACCTAACTATTTGAGCGTTGACGGCTTTAAAGATTGTTTAGGTACAAAGAGTATGGGGACTTGGCAGTCTTATTGCCTACCTAATAAAAAACCACAAAACTGTCTTGAGACTTCATGGAATCAGCTAATAACAATGGATATTCCTAGTTGTGATTAATCGTTTGGAATTAACCTTTGGCTTTCTTTTTAGTTAATGCGCCGTAAACAATGCCGATAACCCAACCAAATATAACATGTAGAACTAGAGTCATTATTACAACTTGAACACCTAGTTTTGCAGCAAAGAAACCCCAGCCCATAACTGGCATATATAACACCATCATGATAAGCCAAAGGATAATTCCATAGATAAAACCACGTAACCAATATTTACCTGGCAAAACTCCTTCAATTATTGCAAATAGTATACCCCAAACAACTGTACCAACAACAAAATGACCGATCCAACCAACAGCTACGCTATTAGTTCCCGAAAAACGGCTAATGTCTCCAATAGCATCAAACTGAGGAGCCACCCCCATTTTGGTCTTAATAATCATTAAAATAGACAACACAACTGTGCCGATAAAACCAGCAATCATTGCACTTATATATTTATTCATATGAACTACTCTCCTTGAGTTTTTATTTTCAACCTACATTCTAGCTGATTATTGAACGATTATTAAAGACTTTATCGATGATTTTTTTAATTTCACCAATCGTTTGTCACAAGAAGTTTCTGACCTAACTGCTTGACAGCCTCTTTATATTCATCCGTTGTTAACAGTCCAGTTTTTGCATCTGGATGACAAATCACAGAAGCACTATTTAAAATACCGCAACAAATAGCTTCTTCTACTGACTTATCAGCATAAATAGAACCAACAAAAGCAGAAGCAAATGCATCACCTGCACCTAATGTATTAATAATTTTGCCACTTTGATGTGCAGGATGAAAATACAACTTCTCATTAGTTGCCACATAAACACCCTCTGAACCGTTGGTAACAACTACAATTCTTGGACCTAAGTCTAATACAACTTTAAAAAATTGTCTTAGACTAAAGAAAACTCCTTCACATTGAAATTGATTACCTAACAACTCTTCTCCATGATGATCATTCATTTGCGCTAAGGTTTCTTTCATGTGTTTGTCAGTTGAAATTAATGATACCATTAAAAGCTGAGCTTCTTCATAATTTAGCAACATAATATCAACACCACCTAATGCTGACTTAACAAATCCACTACCCAGTACCAACTGACTATTCCCTGGGTTTATCGCCACCTTCGAACCACATTGATTAGCAAGCTTAACAATTTCTGGAAAACGCGCAGCTGAGTCTTTACTTAATGAGGTTACATAAACAAAATCACTTGACTGAATCGCTTCCTCAGGCAAATCTTCCGTTAACACTGAAGTATTAGCACCTCGATAAGCAAACACGGTACGGTCACCTTTTAACGATGGCACAATAAAGGAATTTGCTGTTGCATACGTATTAGAGCGTCTTGCATATGAAACATTAATTCCAACATTCGTTAACTCATCTAATAACATATCGCCATAACGATCATGGCCTACTTTTCCAAAAAAAGCGACGTCATAACCTTGACGCTTAAAAGATACTGCAGCATTAGTAGCGCCACCACCACTATAGATTTTCTGATCGGTGACTTCAATTTTAGCGCCTTCTTCAAGCAACAAATATGACTGTAGACTTTTAGTTTTATGAATCTGCATCGTTTCCATCTCTTCATAAGAGATAATCGTATCTATTGTTGCCCCGCCAATACTTAAAACACGCTTAAATGCCATAACAAAATCCTATCCTATCAATGCATCTATTTTTCTTAATTTCACGAGTCTAACGACTCCTTTTCAAAGATCAAGTCAAATGCTCAATTGCATTGTAAATCATTCTTAAACCAGCATCATTTTTCATCGTTAGAATTGACTCAGGATGAAACTGTACTGCTGCAATAGGCAAAATTTTATGCTCAACCGCCATAATATGACCATGCTCATTAACAGCAATAATTTCTAACTCATCTGTTGCAATTTGATCATCTGCGATAATTGAATGATAAGCTGCAACTTCACAATCAGGGTCTATATCCTTAAATAAGCCTTGTTGCTGATGCTTTAATTTCCAAACTTTACCATGATGTGGCACATCTAATAATTTCAACTTTCCACCAAATGCTTCGATCATCCCCTGTAATCCTAAACAAACGCCAAATTGAGGAATTTTAGCTTCTGTAATACCTTTAATTAGTTCTGGCAAATTAAAATCTTGTGGTTTTCCAGGCCCTGGCGAATAGATAACAAGATCTGGATTGATTTTTTTAATTGCTTCAACTGTAATACCACTTCTATAGGTTTGAAGTTCAACTCCACATTGCCTAAAGTAATCGGCTAACGTATGTACAAAAGAGTCTTCATGGTCAATCATAATTGCTTTAACCGGCTTAGATAGTTTAAACGTAGCTTTTTCACGCATTTTTTTTACCTCTAGCATGCCTAAAGCTCTTTTGAATGCAGTTGCCTTAGTATGTGTTTCTTTTGCTTCCTCTTTTCCATCTGAGTCCCAAACCAGTGTGGCACCTGCCTGATAAATTGCTTTGTTTTTCTTTATATGTACCGTACGTATTGTTATTGCTGAATTAATATCACCATTAAATCCAATAGCTCCAACAGAGCCACCATAATAGTTTCTTGGTAAAGGCTCATACTGATTTATAAGTCTTATTGCTCGCGGTTTTGGTGCTCCCGTTAATGTCACAGCCCACATATGTGACATAAATGCATCTAAACCATTATATTCATCTCTTAAAGTCCCTTCAACATGATCTACAGTATGGAACAGCCCTTCATAACGCTCAATTGTTCGGCGCTCTAATAAATTAACACTACCTGGTTTACAAATACGTGACTTATCATTTCTATCAACATCAGTACACATCGTTAATTCTACTTCGTCTTTATATGAGTTGAGTAATTGTAAAATTCTATCAGAATCTTCCATTGCATTTTCCCCTCGACGAATCGTTCCTGAAATTGGACAAGATTCGATTCGATTGCCTTCAACTCTAACAAACATTTCCGGTGATGTTCCAATTAATTGCTCTTCACCAAATTGACAGAAAAATTCATATGGCGAAGGATTTTGTGATTTCATTTTATCGAATAGCTCACTTAAGCGACCTTGAACTTTTGCTTCAAAACGTCGACTTAAAACAACTTCAAACAAATCACCAACTCGCATGTGTTCACGCGCTTTATCAACCATCGTTGCAAATGCATCATCAGAAAGCGATGAGGTAATTTTTGATAATGCTTGAAATGGCTTATCATAGTTGTGCGCTGGTTCCATTGGTTGATAAGGATCAGTCGATGTACCTAGCGTAGAAAGTTCAGCTTTTTTTAATTCAAGTGTTAATAAAAATGACTCCTGTTTTTGTTTATCAATCGCATATAATTCATCAACCCAAAATAAATGATATAATTTTTGAGTACTATTTTTTTCCTTAGCTTCTTTAACTGGCTCAAACTGATAGATTAAAGCGTAACCAAAGGCACCAAACAAACCAAGCATATTTTCACTTAGTTGATTAAATTCGTTTGTAAGTGCTCGAATTGGCGTCATTACTGAGGGTTGAAAACTGCGTTTTTCCTCAGGAAACACTTCATCACTCCGATTAATTTTCAACTCAAACTCATGCTCATCTTCTGAAATGATTTCTACATTCTCTGGTGCAGAGACAATAGGTTTAATCATTGATAAAATGACATCACCTCGAGGGTTTAAAGCCCTAACTTTAACCAAACCATCATAAGCAATAAATTCAACTGGCGGATGAATAAAACCAACCTCCCAACGATTATAACGCCCAGGATACTCAATCCCTGATGACATTAACATACCCCTAGCACGATTTAACATTATCTTAATGTCATCTAACGATTCAGAATACTTCATTTTGTGCTTTTGCAACAGTGCAAAAATACCATTTGGTGTAATAAACTCTTCTCTTTTATCGATAACATTCATTTAAAATTACCCCTTTTAAAGTAAGTTGAAGGCTTAGAAAGTAAATCATAATCTAATTGAAAAAGATTGTTTTTATTCAATTGAACCCTTATCATTGAAACCAATAATATAGCAATCATCATAATAGGTATTCTCATATGAATCAACAATTGCAAAATATTTTACATCTTATTATTATTGCCGTCATCCTTGTATTATTCTATGCGTTTTATCCAATTACAACTAGTTATTCGCCTCATGGCATCTATTTACCACAAACAACTGAAACTTATGCTAGCATCCCTCCAAGCGCTGTAGAAGCTATAAATGTACCACCAAATGCCAAACCAATTGGCTTAATTAATACGCTAATTCATTTCCAATCTACCGAACAAAGTGCACTAGAGGCAGATGCTGATCAATCGATTACTTATGCTAAAGCTCTAGCAGCAAAGCATGGCGCAAATGCAATTGGCCCCATTCAAATTGCCCGCACGCCCGATCAAGGAATCTTAGATGCCCTACAAGTTCAAACTTATGCGTACCGACTAAACTAAAATTAACTTAGTTATCATTCAAATAATATATAACTATTTTTAAATCATTTTTCTACCAAACTAGTGAGCTTAATTAATCATGAATCATAATAAACTCTCAGTTGTTTTTGCTGGAACGCCTGAGATTGCAGCTACTGTACTAAGTGATTTAATTCATTCTGATACGGTTAATATAACTGCAGCATTAACCCAACCCGACAGAGCATCTGGCCGTGGCAAAAAAGTTCAAGAAAGCCCTGTAAAAACAATTGCAGCTGCAAACAGCATAAACATAATACAGCCTACCTCATTTAAAAAAGAGCCTCAAACCATTGAAATGCTAAAATCTCTAAAGCCTGATTTAATGATTGTTATTGCCTATGGCTTGATATTACCAAAAGCTGTCCTTGATATTCCCAAGTACGGGTGCATTAATATTCATGTTTCGCTGCTACCTAAATGGCGAGGTGCAGCACCAATCCAACGAGCAATTGAAGCTGGTGATAAAACTACAGGCATCTCTATCATGCAAATGGATCTGGGTTTAGATACAGGCGATATACTTAATACAACCTCCTGTGAAATTTTAGCCAATGATACAGCTCAATCACTGCATGATAAACTAGCTAAATTAGCAGCTCCTGTTTTAATTAAAACAATCAATCAAATCCAAACAGGTTTACTTAGCCCAACAAAGCAAGATAACTCTCAAGCAACCTATGCTGAAAAAATATCAAAAGTTGAAGGCAGTATCAATTGGCATTTAAGTGCACTTGAAATAGAGCGTAAAATTCGTGCATTTACTCCTTGGCCTGGCAGCTATACATTAATAGATGGTGAGACTGTAAAAATTTTTGATGCTTATGTAATTAATACAACACATCACTATCAACCTGGTAGTGTTATTAATTTATCAAAAAAAGATATCCAGATAGCTACAGGCGATGGTATATTAGCAATCACAAAGCTACAATTTCCTGGTAAAAAACCAATGCCTATCGCTGATGTGATTAATGGTAAGTCATTAACTCATCTAATTGGTACTGTCATAGGAGTATAAACATAATGTCCACTCAGCTAAAAATGGCGTTTATTCTTGATCCGCTTGATAGCTTAAATGCTAAAAAAGATAGCTCAATTGCTATGATTGAATCAGCCCTAAAAAAAGACTGGCAATGCTATAGCATTCAAATGAATGATCTTTTTGTAGAAGATGAAATTGCCTATGCAAAAGCCTATCCTATAACGTTAAGTGATCATTTTATCACCAACAAAACTTGGTATAATGTTAAACAACCCATCATCACAAAACTTGAGGCATTTAACGTTATACAAATGCGCAAAGAACCACCCTTTGATATGGAATTTGTCTTTGCTACTTATATACTAGAAAAAGCTGAAAAAAAAGGCACTTGGATTATTAATAAACCTCAAAGTTTACGTGATGCTAATGAAAAAATGTTTATCACTAACTTCCCTCACTGCATACCCTCAACACTGATTACACGCAGTGCAGACGATATTAAAACCTTTTTAAATAAACACGATAATATTATTTTAAAACCACTGGATGGCAACTCAGGAAGCTCAATTTTTAAATTAACCAAAAATGACCCCAATATTAATGTGATTATTGAGACCATTACTCAGTTTGAAAGCCGCTATACTATGATTCAACGTTTTATTCCTGAGATTGCTGAAGGCGATAAGAGAATTTTATTGGTCAATGGAAAAGCGCCATCACATTCAGTTGCCAGAATAGCAAAAAAAGGCGAAACTCGAGCTAATCTTGCAAAAGGTGCTCAAGCTGTCGTAAAACCATTAACCGACCGTGACCGCTGGTTAATTGAGCAAGTTGCTCCAACTTTACAAGCAAAGGGCATCGTATTCTGCGGGCTTGATGTTATTGGGGAATATATTACTGAAATCAATGTTACATGCCCGACTTGCGTAAGAGAACTAGATTTTGGTACCGGCTATAATGCCGCAGATGAATTGATGAATTTTATCGAATTAAACTATAAAAAGTAAAAGGATCTATCTTAATGACCATAGTGCAATCAGAACAATTATTCAATCAGGCTCAAAAATTTATTCCAGGTGGTGTCAACTCCCCTGTAAGAGCTTTTAAAGCTGTCGGTGGCAATCCAAGATTTATAGATCGAGCTAAAGGTGCATATATTTATGATGTTGATGGTAATCGTTATATCGACTATGTTGGCTCATGGGGGCCAATGATTGTTGGCCATGCGCATGAATACGTTATTGACGCAGTAAAATCACAAAGCGAAAAAGGTTTAAGTTATGGGGCTCCCTGCCAACTTGAAGTGCAATTAGCAGAATCACTATGTAAACTTATACCTAATATGGATCAAGTACGCTTTGTTAATTCAGGCACTGAGGCAACAATGAGTGCCATTCGCCTTGCTCGCGCTTACACCAGTCGTAACAAACTGATTAAATTTAAAGGTTGTTATCATGGACATGCAGATCATTTACTCGTTGCTGCAGGCTCTGGCGCACTTACACTGGGTATTCCTGGCTCTCCTGGCGTTCCAAATGACACGGTTAAAGATACGTTAACGGCGAATTTTAATGACTTAACTTCTGTAGAGCAGTGCTTTAAAGCATATCCAAATGATATTGCCTGCATAATACTAGAGCCAATTGCTGGCAATATGAACTTAGTCATTCCTGATCTTGAATTTATTCAAGGCTTACGTAAACTCTGTGACCAATACGGCGCCGTATTAATTTTTGATGAAGTCATGACAGGCTTTCGTGTCGCATTAAACGGCGCTCAAAGTCTATTTAATGTTAAAGCAGATTTAATCACACTTGGTAAAGTAATTGGCGGTGGCATGCCCGTTGGTGCTTTTGGTGGCAACCATGAAATTATGCAACACCTAGCCCCTTGCGGTGACGTTTATCAGGCTGGCACACTTTCAGGCAATCCAATTGCTATGACTGCAGGACTTGCAACCTTAGAACTAATTCAAAAAGAAGGCTTTTACAATAAGCTTACGCATAAAGCAAACTATCTAATAGAAAAGCTTAATCAAATTGCAATTGCTAATCAAATTGATCTCAAAGCACAAGCTGTTGGTAGTATGTTTGGCTTATACTTTTCTAACTTTATTCCTAAAACGTTTGATGAGGTTAACCAATCAAATATCAATCATTTTAAACCTTTTTTCAACGCTATGCTACAACACGGTATTTACCTTGCACCATCGGCATATGAAGCAGGCTTCATATCAAGTGCACATACTATAGAGGATTTAGATGATACAATCAATAAAGCCCAAATGTATTTTGCTAATATTTATACGCATGTTTAAATACTAAAATTTATCGTTTTTATTATTCTTCTAAGCTTCTGGAGATGGATGAATAGCTTGAACTTTAATGTTTTCAGGCCCAAAAAATGACGGTATAGTTATTCTCATCTTCGGACCTGCCGCATGCTCCTGTTGATACGTCCTAAGTATATTGTTTATTTCATCACTTTCTAAAACATCAGCAAACGACTTAAATATACCTTTTAGCTCTTGTACACTTTCTAGTCTTCCTATTGATTTAAATCTATCCCTTTTTATTTCACTTGCCGCAATAATAGCCTTTAAACACGGCACCAATGCTTCTGTAGTAATATTTTCTTGATTTTCAAGATTAGCCAATAATTCTGTAACATGTCTATATTTTTGCCATTTATTTTGTGTTTTACGCCGAATAACTACATCATCATATTTATAAATATTACTAAATCGTTTCACTTGTTTTTTTGCATGATTGAGTAAAGCTTCAACTAGTTTTGTAATATTTTCCTTATCATTCGAAAAAGATGCTTTAGAAAATGACATACGCTCAAAATTATCTATCGACTTTAAAATAGCTCTATGTTCATTTTTATCTAAACCATTATTAAATAATCCGCTGGAAAATGCACTTAAGGTATCTTTAAGATCTCTAGCACTAGTTAGATCTATTAATGATGACCTAGATGTATCTCTTTTAATTCTGCTTGTAGCAATAATTTCATCTAAAGTTTGCTTTAATTGTGTTTTATCCATTGAATCACTAGTTAATAGCCTTTTCAATTTTACTCGAGCTTCTTTATACTTCTCTAATTTATCGCTTTGACCACATTTTTCTAGACGCTGTAGCTGCTTTTCAACATGTTCTAATAAGCGCGATGCTAATAAATGTAACTGATCATGTGCACATTGAACTTCTTTTCTAGGTAGGTAATAGTTTTTAAAATAGTACTGAACTGCTGTAGCTGCTACCATAACTGTTGCTCCTGCAATAGGATTAGTGAGCATAGCAAGTGAGCCAAAATAATAAAGGCCATTAACTACCGCATTAACACAAGTTTCAGCTTTAATATACTCCTTTTGTTTAAGCAAACGCAGTTTCATTTCATTGACCATTTTAGATTCGTCACCACTGAAATTACTACGATCAATATGCTCTAACATATCGTCTATTGCTTTTAATTTTTTATACCCTTTATGTAGATCATTAAAAAAATCTACCGCATAAAATGCAACACCCGCAAAAGTTGCAGCAGTTGCAATTGATGAAAACAACCCCATTGTATTTGCAGTAACCCAAGACATATCATTAATAACGGTATTTATCTTACTTTCTAAATAATCAAAATCACCATCTTTACCTGCATGATAAATTCCTTTAGCTAAACCTTCTAATAGTCTAGGTACAAAAAAAACAGCTCCTAAATAGCCAAAAAATTCATCTGACCCATTATTAAAATTGGCAATATGCTCTTTAGCCTTATCTCCAACTAATGAAAATTTTTCTTCAATTAATGCTTCATATACTTCAGCTAGCGTTCGTAACCTACTTGATAATAATCGTGTAAAATTCCACTGGCCAACAGCATCGGTTCCACCAAAGTCCTCTACCTCAATTCCAAAAAAACCAAATGAATACCCATGAGTTAATGTACTTTTCTTACCTTGTTGATTAACTTTTCCATTACTCTCATCTTCATAAAGAAAACTTTGCAAACTTACCTCATCAGTAAATTCATCGCTGATATTTTCTTCTAACGACTCATCTAAACTTTCATTATATTCAGATTCTGAATCAGCTAAGAAATCATCACTAATATCAATGGCAGAGATATTATATAAATTACAAGCATTAATTATCGTTTGCTTATTATATATGTTTATAATCTGATTTTTAGACTGATTCAAAGCGAATAAACGGTCATTATATTGTCGTTTTTGTAATACATCAGAGTATATTTTTAAGGTATATATATAAAAACCAAGCTCTTGGTCACTCAAACCAGCATTAGGATTGTATACACTTAATAAAGTTTCACATCGCTGACGTAACTTCTGATATTCATGATGATTATCTAAATCATATTGATTATTTAATAAACTAATTTTCACTGCGCAACCCTCTATATATAAATATATATGTAATATTTTAAATATATTTAATTATATAGCAATATATTTAAAATAAAATCATCTATTAACTGAGTTACACTGACTTATATCCTCTGATTTAAAGACTTGGAAGAATGGGTTATCCGGATGCGATGGTTTTAGCCACGGTTCTGGTTTAAGTTCAAATGGGATATTATCATGAACTTTAATATCATTGATCACATCTTTAATCGGTTGTATACGATCATCTAATGATTGAGCAACCTTTACTTTAGGCATAGCGTCTATAATATTTAAATAGGTTTTTAATTGTTCAGCATCAATGGTTAAATCATTAATATACTCTTCTAATTGCTGACAAACCCCATTGTGAGAAGTATCATTCCCCAACGTACCCATACGTGATTTTAATCTGTCCCAAACCTCACGTTGGTCATTGCTTAATTTCCACATAACATCCCATCTACTTAGTTTTGGATAGTCTTGAAAAATTGAATTTGCTAAAACACGCTCATTTTGTAAACTCTCAGCAATAGCATTAAGTGAGTCTCTTACCATTTGTACTTTAGTTATTATCTTTTCATTACCTTCAGAAAATTCGACATGATAGCTATTCTTTAACAAATCTAAACTATTAGTTATTTCTTTAGATTGAAAATTATATTTGAATTTTAGTTGACCTGAAATTCGGTCTGTAAAATTAAACGCATCTTCAGCTGTTTGGGCATATGTTTTCCTTAATTCTAAAGCAGACATGTCTCCTAAAGCTACTAATAAATCATCCCTAATTATTTTTAATAATGAACAAAAGTTATTACTTTGTCCTGATCGGTATTGATTACGTTCATCTTTTGCTAACGCATTACAAACATTAATTAAAGCCAATAAACTCTCTGAGGGTGATTCTTCATTTTGTAGCTGATATAGTTTCTCTAGAATTTTTGATAATACAATTAATCGATCTGACGAAGTTTTTACCCCTAGTGTACCTAAAAATAAATTTCCTCTACGATCAAACTCTTGATCAGCTACCGATTCAATTGCATGGTTTATAAATATCCTATCAGGCTTTTTATATATTTCACTCCCACCAAATGGAACACCCAAGCTTACATACTGTGAAAAATTCTCCCTAGTTAAATTATTTGAAGCCATATCATAACTTGCAAAAAATAAATTTGAAATTCGATGGTGAACTTGATCACTAAAACTAAAATAATTATAAATATTTTCCTCAGGTGCACATAATCCATATTGTTTGAAATAACCAAATGCATAGTGCAATCGATCAACCTCATTGGAATTTAAACTTGCTGGCATCACACGTCTCCTTATCCCCAATCCATTGTCAAAGTGCAACCCCTTGGCATCGGCCCACCCCTACATGTTCCGACACTTTGAGCATAATTTAACCAAACGTTTTTTTCAATCTCATTCAATAAATTAATGAAATATTATATTCTATATTTATGAATATAATACTGATAAAATATACGAAAAATCTGAAATATAAATCCATTGATTTTTATTTTCCAAAAAAAAATCACTCTGAAAATAAATTAATTAAATTATTTAGATAGAGTTTGCCTCTTTTATTTGGAATCAAATAGTTTTCATTTGTTTCAATTAATTGGAATTCTAGTGCTTTATCAATAGCCATCTTTAATACATTTCTATCTAACCCTGTACGTGATTCAAATAGATCGTATGAGAATCCAGAAGTTAATCGTAATGCATTTAGGACAAACTCATACACTCTCTGATCTCGCTCAATGACTTCCGTGCCACTTCTATAATGAGCTGATTGCATATAGAACTTCGGATGTTTTATTTTCCAATGGCGTTTTATGATATTTTCTTTACTATTAGTTATCTTACTGTGTGCCCCCGCGCCAATACCTATATAATCTCCAAATTGCCAATAATTCATATTATGCGTTGAGATAAGATTATTTCTCGCATAAGCAGAAACTTCATACTGTTGAAATTTATTTTCCTCTAAAAGAGATTTTCCATAAGTTTCTATTGATTCTAAAATACTTTCATTAGGTAACTCTGGTGGGCATCGCGCAAATGATGTGTTTGGCTCAATCGTAAGCTGATACCAGGAAATATGCGTCGGGTTTAACTCAATTGCTTGAGATAAATCAAATAACGCATCATCGATACTCTGACTTGGCAAGCCGTGCATCAGATCAATGTTAAAGTTATTAATCCCGCTTTCAATAATTTGCTCAACTGCCAAATATATTTCCTTTTGACAATGAATTCGACCAAGTTTTTTTAATTTAGTGTCTTGGAAACTCTGAACACCTAAAGAAATTCGATTTATCCCCATAGCCTGATAATCTTTAAACAATCCTCTTTCAACCGTGCCTGGATTAACTTCTAAGGTTATTTCTGAGTTATCACTAATCAATTGCTTTTGAACTAAGTATTCAAAAATTTGGCCTAACGTTCGGCTAGGAAATAACGAAGGTGTTCCACCCCCTAAAAATATAGATTTAAACTGCCTACCTTGCATATCAGTTTCGTGCATTTGTAAGTCGCCAATTAAATGCTTCAGATAATTATCATCAGGAATTTTTTCCCTTAATGCATGTGAATTAAAATCACAATATGGGCATTTTTTAACACACCATGGAAAATGAATATATAAGGATAAAGGTGGCAGTTTAAGCATAGAGAAAATAATTATCTAACCTTGAGAGGGCTTTCTTGTATTGATTCTAATAACTAGAACATCACAATGAGCTCTTTGTAAAACTCCTGTTGCAGTTGACCCGATAAAACGCTCAACCCCATGGCGACCGTGACTCCCAATGACAACGATATCACAACCTAACTCTTTTGCCAGCGATACAATTTTACGTTTTGGTGAGCCATGCAATAAATGATAATCTGCTTCAATATCAATTTTTGCTTCTAATGCTTTGAGTTTTCTTAGGTTCTCTTCTTCTAAATGGTCCTCTAAATCAGCAACCGAAGGAATTCCTGACGCCATATAATATGGAATTTTTGGTAATACATTAATGACACTTAACTTAGCGCTGTTGCGTTTTGCCATTGCAACTGCTTCTTCAATAACAGCATCATTATCAGTATGTAAATCGGTTGCCAATAAAACGTGTTGGTATTGCTTCATTGATTATCGCTCCTAAAAATCAACTATCTAATTAAATTCACATTCATTTGCCTATTATACCCATGGCTATAGCAAAATTACCATTCAAATTCTATTCTGCTAACAAAATTTTGCCACTTAAATCTGGGCTTACCTCTGATAACATACCACTGACTTTTATTGATACCCGAGTATTACTCTCATCATACCAATAAACTGAAACATCAACCGATTTATGTTTATAAGGTTCAAGCTTTTCTGTCACCGTCCATTTCCTTATATAACGCTGATAATTCATCGTAATTTCATCACTCTCTGAAGTACTATTTTTCTGTTTATTTAAAGAAAATGCACTTAGCTCTTCTAGCTTATTTTGAGCCAATATATAAGCATTCTGATGCGCTCTAATTTCATTCACGTTTTTGTAACCAGAATTGAGCAACATAACTAACAAAACGGTACCAAGGGAGATTAAGCATAAAGTCACTAGCACTTCAACTAAGGAAATTCCTTTTTGACTACTCATAATTAAAAATCCCTCCATGAACCAGGCACCATCACGTATTGCCCAGAGGATTTTCTCTCTACAGAAGGAGCAAAACTATGCAAATTATAATACTGAGCATTAGTCGTCTTTTTTATCAAACCATCCGATGTTTCTGCAGTTGATCGAATATCAATTAAATTTAAGTTGTTTTTATTTAAATTTTTTATCTCTATCTTAACGCTAATTTTTGGTGCTGTACTCGGTAATTGACTGATATAGAGTAAATCATCATTTTGAGACTTATTAATTAGTTGATTTTGATTAATAATGGACTGAGCATAATCTAAGCCTGAAATTGCCGCATCCAATACTTGTTGCGAATTTTGTTTGACTTTAACTTCTTTATACAACACCCCCAAATAATTTAAAAATATAAAAGCACTAATAAACATTAAGATTAAAATCATCATTGCTACGAAAGTTGAAATAATACCTTTTTGCTTTTGCGGATGATTTAATGGCTTAAGCTTAATTTTCATTGGCAAGCTCCCAAACTATCTCCATGTGATAAATGCTGATTTAACGCACTTCTGTTAACGGTCAAAGTTACCTTATTCTTACTCCTTAACTTGTGACAAATGACAATATTTTGAATGTCTTTAACACCCGCTATAAATTTATCATTTCTAATAAAAATAGACTGATCAATACTCGCAATCATATCATCGTTTTGAGGATTCTTTGCATCAAAATGAATATTAACTAATCTTTTTTGTAATTTAGGTGAAATACGAAAACCTTGTGTTTGAATCAGCTGATTTTCAGTAATAAGATTTATTTGAAAATTTTCAAATTTAACTGCATTTTTATCTGTTAGATTAATCCATTTCTTCATTTCATCACTACAACTAAAGGTAGCTAATGATTTGGGGCGTACTTGTAGATAACCATTTTTAAGTCTAAATCCAAATCGTTCATCTGAAGGTTTACTACCCATCGGAGTAATTTTTCCATTTTGATCAATATCATAAGTATATAAAAGGCATGTCTTGTCTTGGTTAACATAAATATCCGTATCTTTTTGCATAAATGGATTTGTATTAATACCTTTGCCTATGTTGTCATTTGCAAGCGCCCAATATCCAGCTCTTCTTAGATTATTCATAAGTGACGTCGTAACTTTTTGTAGCTTTGCATTTTGTTTCACTAAACTTGCCTGTTTTTTTTCATAGGTATTACTAAAACTAAAAAAAGCCAAAAAAGCGGTAATAATAAAAAAGCTTAATGATAATGCAATCAACAACTCGACTAAGGTCAAACCTTTTTGATTCTCAATATTCAACTTATAACCTTAACTTACTACAATTCAAATTAATTACTTAACTCATACTATAATTATAGATAACTTGGTAACTTTGATGGAAAATATACAATGAAGGCACATCAAGGATTCACATTAATTGAAATAGTCATTACAATTGTCATAATTGGTATTATTCTTTTAATAGCCATCCCATCCTATAACACTTATATTCAACACAGTCGTCGCTATGAGGCAACTTCCACTCTTGAGGCGCTTTATCTATTACAGAAAAAATATCATTTAAAATACGATCACTATGCAACATTAGATCAAATTTGGCATCGTAAACAAACTGATAATCATTATTATCGCTTAAGTGTTTCTAATGTTTCGACAGATACCGTTACCTTAAAAGCGAGTGCAATTAATACTCAAAAAGACGATCAAGAAGGGAAAATTAACTGCTCTACTCTAGTTATTCAAATTGATCAGCAAGAAGTATCTCGAAAGCCATCCATTTGCTGGGATCACTAATCATTTATAGTTTAACAAAAATTAGCTTAAACTTTTATACACCCATTCATTATTCATATAATTTCTTAAATGATCGGCAACAATTCGATGCACGTCAGTCGTTGGGTGCACTTGATCAAAAAATAGATGCCCTTTGCAGTCATTCGGGTCAAATGAAGTAACACTTGCATCTATTGATTGAATATTATCCTCTTGAGAAACCCACTGCATACTATCGGCAAATACAGGATTATTTCTTAAAAACTCAACCAATTGATCTTCTGGAACATTCCACTGTTTTGATAATTTTCTAACAGAGGCTGTATATTGACCATCTTCGGTTAAAGTCATTGAAAGCATCGAACCTGAATAACAAGCATGTCTTGTATCAGTTAAGCCATAATTTTCAGGGTATGTAAGTGCATCATGAAATAAACTCATCATATCATATGAGCCAATTTTAATTCCTCTAGGCGTATAAAATTCTGCCATTGATTGTGTAGCTAATGCTAACTGTTCATTAAATTTAGTATTTGCATCACTTAATTTATCTTGCTTTTTCAATTTTAGATCACGACCTTTAGGTGTCATAATTAATTCAGGTAAATTTAAAATAATGAAATTTTTAACCCCTGCTGCAACTAAAGTATCAACACCTAAATATAACTTAGACATATCATCATAAATATCACTTGTTTTAGTCCAACCAAATGTAAGAAGGTCATTGCCTCCTATCCAAATAATAACAATATCATTATCCGATACTGGTGATACTTTTTGTTTATCTACTTTTGTTAGAAACTGAGATATTTCATAATTGAATGTATTACTAACCCAGTAGGTTGGATTTAGACTTTTACTCATGTAGTTATATAGTGTTGCGCCACCTTCTGCTTCATTTATAACCTGATTCTCAGCCATTGAGTAATCTGATTTTAAATAGTCAATCCAGACAGGTCCATTACTAAATCTGCCATCATAGTATAGTGGCGTTGACCATTGAAATGTTGGATGTTCCGCAGGCACTGTACCTAAACTTTTGTCATACATTTTACCCGTATCAGATAAACTATCACCAAAAACAAGAATTCTTGAAAAGGATGGCATTTGATCGGCAATAACTTTTTGGGATAATACAAACGTCGATAAAAACAATAAACTTAATACAGAAAAAATAATCGCAACACTCTTGTTCATTGTACAACTCCTTTGTAAATTAAATGAAACAAAAATTATTGAAGCTTAAAAATTGAATAACGACAATGATATCATTGTATTTTTTGCAAACTTTTTATGATGCAATGCACACTTTATAATCATAAAATGTATCTATTACTTCAAAAAAATCAAATCTACACCTTATATTTGATAACCTTTTGGCAAGTTATAGCCACGAGCAGAAAGTATACCCCTTAATTGGTCTGGGCGATCCGTAATGATACCATCAATCCCCCAATTAATTAGCTCAACTACTCGATGATAATTAAATTCAGTATTTTCTTCTTCTGGCCACCCCCAAACAACAACCTTCAAACCTAATTTTTGCGCCTCTATTAACTCATCTTGAGTTAAATCCATCTCATAAGGTTCCCAGGCATTTCCTCCTAATGCTTTTACCATTTTCGGAAATGAGTTATCATAATCTTTTACATCATAGCCCGCTGTCCACAAAGTTCTTTTTTTCTTACTTGCAACTTTGGGGTTATTAGTATGATCTGTTAAATAGGCTGTTTTGATATTTTTATCTAATTGTTGAAGCTTAAGTAAACACCTAAATTCAAATGCCTGTATTTCTGAACGATCAATAACCTTCTCTTCTTTCAAAACTTGGTAAACTTTTATAGCAAACTCTTCTGGAGAAACTGTTTTTTGAGGCTCTTTAGGGTCCGTTTTAATTTCAATTTGAAAACCAACCTGATTACCTGAGATTGATTTTACATAACGTATCACTTCTTTTAACGTTGGTATATGTACATCATCAATTTGATATTGCATAGGAAAATAGTTTGCATAATCTGTATTAGGCTTTAATTTTCCAACATCATATGTTTGCAACTCTTTAAATGTTAAATCATAAATAGGGATAGCTGCTTTAATAAATTTTCCATCCCTCTGTGTAATCTCCGGATTTAACTCAAGATCATGGGTTACCACAACGACACCATCTTTAGTAATACCTACATCCATATCAACATAATCAACACCAAGGCGTAATGCTGATTGATATGCAGGAATTGTATTTTCGGGAGCTAACCCCCTCCCCCCTCGATGCGCATATATTTGAACAACTGTATTGGGTGTTTTCCTACCATTATATTGGGTGACTTGAGAATTAGATACAAGCTGGCTTCCCATTGCATTGATATTCGACGCACTTAAAGCAACCATAACCCCTCCCAATAATACCTTTTTCATCAAACTCTCTCTTTAAAGTTTAATTTAACTTTCCAACATAGAAATTATTCGACTGTAAGCCTAGCTAAAAAAAATGCTATGATCAACCTTTTAAATTACCTAATAATTTTGCTATTATCTTCCTATTTGATTAATTATTATATTCCAAAAGTTTTATATTAGAAATTTTATTGGCTAAACTTAAAAATATAATAATTCTAATTTGGCATTACAATGATAAATCATAATAAAGCAAAATGCATTTTGAATGTATTTTTGTTTATTTTTCTATCTCTATTTATAATATTTAAAGAGCTACATGCTTGCTCTAATATTTTCCTATATGACAAAAATTACGTTATTGAAGCAAGAACGTTAGATTTTCCAGTTGAATTACTTGATCGTAACAACCAGGCTTATAGTTGGTATGCTAAAATTCCTATTTATCAAGCGGCAATTACACAATTACTGAATCATGCCTTTTCTTATAAAAAAGGCTATATAAATTCAACCCAAATAAGTAATGTTATTATTAATAACAACAATATCCCAATAACAAAATTAGCTCATTGGACAAATAAATATGGTTATTTTGGTAGAACTGGATTTATTGGTAATAATATTTTAGATGGCATGAATACTCAAGGTCTATCAGTTTCGGCCATGTTTCACCCTGGCAGCACCTATCCAAAGTATAATCAATCTGATAGCCGTCCTGCTTTATCGGTATATGACACAAGTGACTTTGTCTTAGGCAATGCCAGCACAACAGAAGAAGCAATTACGCTATTAAAACAGTATCAAATTGTAGAGTCATCATTAAAAGCAATTGATGGTATTTTTGTTAAAGATATCCCATTACACCTATCGATTAGAGATGCTCATGGTAATAGTGCCGTTATCGAATTTATTCATGGTGAAGTAGCAATTTATTCAATCGGCGATGTACTCACTAATGCACCATCTTATAAGCTTCAAGTACAAAATACACTTTTCTACAAAAAATTACTCAACTATAAGCCTTATTCCAAGAAGCCGTCAAATAATCAATCCAACTCTATAATCAATCAAAAGAGTGACTATAGTTATATAAAGCAACCTGAATTTCCTGTGTTATTAATACTGCCTGAAGGCACTTCTTCTAAAGAACGCTTCATACGAGCAAACGCGTTATTAAACCATTTGCCACAAGTCTTAACCAACCAAGATGCCATGTATCAAGCTCAATTAGTTATAGAAAAACTAACCGTACCTGATGAAGTTACCAGTGAAACACTTTGGATAACATTTAAAGACCTCAAACATAGAAAACTCTACTATAAAGATTTATATAATTATGCAAACCGTACGGCTATCCCTGAAGCTGTCAGTAATCAAGCTCAAGTATTTGATCTAAATACAATGGACTTTGAGCTCAAACTGGTAAATCACCCTAAAAAAAATCTTTATCATAATGAACGCATTAAAGCAATTTATTCGTTATATGATATCCCTGGTATTAAGTCTTACTTTATTTATGATCAATTCGCGCATAATGATTGATAAATCTTTAACTTTCAACTAAGTTTAATAAAGAGCTAATAATATACTATAAGTAACATGCAGCATAATAAGGCAATCCAACAAAAACTAATGTATCTGTATACTAAAGAAATAACTAGTATATTGTTCTTTAGTATGCTGGTTGGGATTCTTATTTTATGTATTTACAGCCTAACTCAGATAAGAAAATTTGGCTATTTCAGCAGCTATAGTATTCAGACTTATCTATTTTTAGCCCTTTCATTAAGCTGTCTCATATTAAACTACTATAAAAAACTATCAAATCGATTAAAGCGATACTTTATTGTAATCATTTCTTTCTGTGGTTGGCTAGGCTCACTTATCAGTTATGGCTATATGTCTACTGGTTCATTATACATACTACCTTTTATTATCTATATCTCCTTATTAGGTAAACCATCAAGCTTGGTTAAGTACCTAATTATGGCTGTTTTTTTTATTGTTTTGTTTTATACTTTACAGTCCCTCGGCTATACGGGTAAAACCTATATACAATCAAAAGACTTAACCTCTCTGAGTATTATGATTGGCGAAGTCCTCATTGCAGTGGCTATTTTATATGCTACTATTATCTTATCTATGGGCCATACCAAGGCAATGATTAGCTTGGTAAATCACCTAGCAAAAAAGAATAAATCATTAAAAGAAACAAACCGCAAACAGCGCTATTTATTAAGCCACGACTATTTAACAGGCGCTCATAGTCGCAGCTTTTTGATCAATGAACTTAATTTAAGAGTTAAAAGAAATAACGGAAACTTTATCCTTATCATGTTAGATATCATTAATTTTAAAGAAATTAATGATAAATATGGACATGCAATAGGTGACCATGTATTAAAAAAAGTTTGTATTCACTTTAGAGACTTTATTCACTCTATTGATAAAAAAGGCATTATTTCTAGGTTTGGTGGAGATGAATTTTGTATTTTGCTCTCTGACATTGATATGGATCAATTAAATGCAAAACTTGTTTCTATTACCTCAGAAGTTACAGCTAAACTGAAAAAAGATATGAATATTAATTTTCACTCAGTGCGCTTTTCATTAATTAAATACCCTCAAAACGCTGATAATGCTAAAGATCTACTAAATAAATTAAATTTGACGGTATTATATGCAAAAGAAAATCGATCAAATTTGATGGTTTATAACGATGAAATTCAGAATTATCATATCAAACAAGAAAAATTACGTGAGAATTGTATTGAAATCTTAGATAAAAATTTATTTTCAATCTACTTTCAAAAACAACTTGACCTTAAAACTAACAAATGTATTGGTGGCGAAGTGTTAATGCGTTTAAATAAACATGATATGAATCCACTTTTAATGAGTGAGTTATGCTACAAACATGCATTATCAGAAGAATTGAATAAAAAAATAGTCTATAACACCTTAAATCACTTACAAACAGTAAAACCCCAGCAAAAACTTAAAGTTTCAATTAACTTATTACTTCCCAATAGAATGATACCTCTTCATATTCAAGAATTAGTTAGAATCATTAATAACTTTGAAATAGATAAACAGATTCAATTTTGTTTTGAGATTGTTGAGACTAATGCTATGGAACAGGATGAATTAGATAAGGCTTTAATGCTAATTCGTAACTATGGTTTAGAAGTGGCCATTGATGACTTTGGTGTACAATATTCCAATTATAAACGCCTTCAATCAAATCATATTTCTGCTTTAAAAATTGATCGTTCTTTTATTACTGATTTAGATAAATCCAATAATATTGAAATTGTTCGTTCCATGATTACCATGGCTAAATATAATAATATCAAAGCCATCGCCGAAGGCATTGAAACTAAGGAAGAGCTCCAAGTATTACATGAGCTTAACTGCGATATTATTCAAGGCTATTATTATCACAAACCTGAAAACATTAAAAACATAAACTTTAATCAACTTACAGGTTTAAAAAATAGTCACGATAATGATTTAACTCGTCAATTGACTCTTTAATATCATCTAATGCTAAATGTTTTGTCTCTTTATTATGAGCTTCATAAACTGACGGTTTCCAATTTTGTGCCAATATTTTTAAGGTACTCACATCTAACATGCGATAATGGAAAAATGCCTCAAGGTTCGGCATATATCGGTTTAAAAACCGTCTATCTTGCCAGATGGAATTACCACACATAGGCGATGTATTTTCAACAACATACTCTCTTAGAAATGCTAATGTCATCTCTTCAGCTTGAGCTTCGCTTATCGTACTTTGTTGAACTCTTTTAGTTAACCCAGAATCACCGTGTGTTTTTGTACACCAGTCATCCATCTGATCCAATAAACTTTGTGGCTGTGAAATTGCAATAACAGGACCTTCTGCAATTGTATTTAGGTTCGTATCTGTAACAATTGTCGCAATCTCGATAATTCGGTCACGCTGGGGATTTAATCCAGTCATTTCAAGATCAATCCAAACCCAACGCCTCGACTTCAAGTCATTAGAATCTAACATTACTCTTTCACTCTTGATACGTATTCACCTGTACGTGTATCAACTTTAATAACTTCATCTTGCTGGACAAATAATGGCACCCGAACAACTGCTCCGGTTTCTAACTTGGCTGGCTTACCACCACCACCAGAAGTATCACCTCGCACACCTGGATCAGTCTCTATAATTTGTAAATTAACAAAGTTAGGTGGTGTTATATTAATCGCATCTCCATTAAACAATAAAATAGTGCAAATATCTTGCTCTTTTAACCAAAGCTTTGAATCACCCAACGCATGCTCATCTACAGCATATTGTTCAAAACTATCTTGATGCATAAAGTGATAATGTTCACCATCGCTATATAAATACTGTACTTCTAGTTCAATAATATCTGCTGCTTCGACACTTTCACCAGACTTAAATGTACGCTCTATTACTCTGCCTGTACGAAAATTACGTAATTTAACACGGTTAAAAGCTTGTCCTTTTCCGGGCTTAACTACTTCATTTTCTACAATACCCATAGGTTCACCATCTATTAATAGCTTTAATCCATTTTTAAACTCATTGGTGCTGTAACTTGCCATAATTACCTCTTATACTATCGTCTTTAAAAAATTAATTATACGAATTGAAGGCTATGATACAACAAGCTGAAAGAATTGTTCAGAAATTTATTGACCGTAACTGGAAAAAATCTCTTATTGATGGCTTTAAAGATGCCCACTCACTACTAGAATATTTAAACATTGACCCTAAGCTAGCTAACCTATCAACTAAAGCACAACAACAATTTAAAACAGTGATTCCTCATGCATTTGCTAATCGTATCGAAAAAGAAAATCTTAATGACCCACTGTTAAAACAAGTTTTAGCAACAAAAAATGAAGAACTCACTGATCAACGTTATACAAGTGACCCTTTAAGTGAAAAGAACTATAACCCGTTAGCTGGCCTACTGCATAAATATCATAGTCGCGTGTTACTGATTGCGCATACTGCCTGCGCAATTCACTGTCGTTATTGTTTTCGCCGTAACTTCAATTATCAAACCAATATTCCTGGCACAAACAATTGGTTAAAGGTATTTGATTATATTAATCAAGATTCATCTATCGAAGAAGTCATTTTAAGTGGTGGAGACCCGCTTTTAAATTCAAATCAGAGATTGGCTTTTTTTATTGAACATATCCAAGCTATCAAACATGTTAAACGCTTGCGCATACATTCTCGTATCCCCATCGTATTACCTGAACGTATCACACCTGAATTATTAACATTACTTACTTCAACAACCTTAAAAGTCATTTTAGTTATTCACAGTAATCATCCCAATGAACTAGATCATGAAGTTGAGACCGTATTAAAAGCATCCCATCAATACGGAATTTTAAATCTGAATCAAAGCACTTTATTAAAAGGCATTAATGATAATGCAAAAATTTTACATCAACTGAGCTCTCGTTTAATCGAATGTCAGAGTATGCCATATTATATTCATTTATTAGATAAAGTATCTGGCACAACTCACTTTGATCTATCAATTGCTAAAGCACAAAGCATTATTAAAGAATTATCTGAAATATCATCAGGTTTTATGGTACCAAAACTCACACAAGAGGTACCAGGTTACCCTTCCAAAAAATGCTTGCCTATAATCTAGGTCAGTTTAATAATTCCATAACTGGATTACTTTGCTGATGATTTTTTTGATTATAAGTCTCTATTTGTAACTTATTTACTGCTTCATCACCATGATATAAAACGATATCCCAATCTTTTTCAGTAACGTTCAATAAACTCTTTATCTGATTAAACTGCCCATTAGCTTGCATAAATGAGTTTGTTGCTGTTGGATCACTAATTGTTCTATTTTTAAATGGGTGTGTATGATGCGATACAATTCTAACTGCTTGTAAAAATTGTCTTTTTAAGTCGCTTTTAGCATTAGCTAACGTTAAATCCAATTTGCTGATATTATCCCTTAGTAAACCTAATATATGTTTCTTCGTATTATCTGAAGTTACATTATAGGCAACGACAACAGCATTAATTAGCAAATCTCGTACAGAGCATAACTTAATTTCATCGCTTTCTTCCATAAATAAATAGGTTCCATCACTTAAAGGTTTTGGTTTAGCCTGAAATAATAAATTCTTAACCCAGCTTTCAGAAATAATATTGGAACTTTCTTTGTATATGTTCATTAATGCCTGCTTTAACTGCTTATTTTGCTTCAATATAATTAACTCAGATTTAGTTAGCTTGATTTTATTTTTTAATAGAATCATTGATACGGCAATATCATCTGCATGTGTATTTGGTTCAAGTTCTAATTGCTCTTTTTGTGCACATTTTATTAGTTCATATAAGCCTTCAGATTGACTATCAATTAATTTATTATTAAAAATCCATGCTTCATAGCTTTGAAAACCATCATCTATAGCCTCAAAAAAATTTCGCTTCTCATAGCCTCTATCAAAACAAAAACTTTTATCTTTAACATAACCACAAACTCTTAATGCAGCATATAAATCAAGGACTTCTGCATACTCATTTATCACATTATAAGGTATATAAAGCGATGTTCCTTTAATTACTGCTACTGGCTTTGCAATTTCTTGCGCATAACCAAAGTCAATAAAATGTATCTCCCCATACTCATCAATGGTAATATTCTCTGGCTTAAGATCCAAATGTGCATAACCTCTTTTATGCAACTCGTCTAACTTTATAAATACTTTAATTCCTAAATCATATTGATCATCTCGAGTAAGCTTTTTTTTATTGTCTCTTAAATACTCAATTAACGCCTGACCTTTATAGTCATAGAGAATATAATTTTTAGTTGGCCTATAAGATTTTTTTGACTGACCTCGCCTTTTCCCACCTTGCCTTCTTAAAACTGCATCTGATGTAGCAACGCTTGCACTTTTTGCATAATGAATTTCTTGTTGAGATTTACGGAAATTGCTAGAACTCTCCGTAAAACTTTCAATTGATCTTTTAGATACAAATAACTTACCATTTTTATTTTCAAGCAGTATAGCTTTTCCTTGACCACCTTGACCTAAAATAGTGTCATTAACAGCGTATATTTCCCCATCTAGCTGAATAAATGAATGAGCTATTTTATATTTGCTGCTATGATTTTTACGATTATGTTTCAGTTTTTTTTGTTCTGGAAAGCTTTCAAAATAGCTTTTAGCAATCCCCCATTCCTTTTGCTTTTGGTGTTGGCTTTGCCAATTTATAGATTTATGAGTTTTTGGTAGAATTGATAACATTGCAACCTCTATGTATACCTTTACAAACAGACAATAAATAATATATATTATTTATAAAATATTCATCTAATATTATATTTCAAGCATAACCACATGATACTTCATATATATCAGTGTTTTATGGCAAATAAAAACAAAATAATATTTTAAATATTTAAAATTTTTTGACATTATTAACAAAACTAAGGTACAAAACACATCACGTAAGTATTCATCATAGTTTCGTAATAAAACGAACTATTACTCTCATTTAGTAATTAAATTCGTTATAATAGCTGTCAAAATAGGCCACTAAAAAATTATTACCCATGAAAATAAAAGACAAACAGCAAACCAAAGAAGCTGCTAGCTGGCTTAAACATAAAACCAAACAAATGAAACAAAATATACTGCTTGTCTCACTAATTGGCACCTTAAGCGGCATAGTATTAATCTTAATTGCTTACTGTGTTGCACATATTGCTGATGCTGCTTACCTTAAACATCACACTGCTAACAGTTTGTGGTTTTATTTTATTGCCATGTTACTACTATTTATTCTTAGGTCTGGTTTAATTTGGCTGAAAGAGCGTATTAGTTTTAAAACATCAGCAACAATACGCACACAATTAAGAAAAGAAGCGGTAGATAAAATTAATCAACTTGGCCCTGTTCATGCTAAAGCATTCTCCAGCGGCAATCTTATCTCGAGCACAATCGAACAAATTGAATCATTAAATAATTATCTTATTTATTATCTACCACAAATGTCAATTGCAGTCTTCTTGCCAATTGTCATTTTAATATTTATATTTCCAATTAGCTTAACCAGTGGTTTTATTCTTCTTATTTGTGCCCCACTTATTCCATTTTTTATGGCTTTAGTTGGCTTGGGCGCTGAATCTGTTAATCAAAAGCATTTTCAAAACTTATCCAGAATGAGCAACCATTTTCTTGATGTTTTAAATGGACTAACCACTCTGAAACTTTTTGGAAAAAGTAAAGCTGAAGAAAAAAATATCTATCAAAGCTCCGATAACTACCGCATCACAACCATGCAAGTCTTAAGAATTGCTTTTTTATCTTCTGCTGTACTAGAAGTATTTGCTGCTGTCTCAATTGCTATAGTTGCTGTTTACTTGGGTATGGGATTTTTAAATGAAGGTACCTCGAACCCTTTTTGGTGGTCTTCAAATATTAGTTTAACTGGAGCATTATTTATTCTATTACTTGCGCCAGAATTTTTCTTACCTTTACGTGAATTAAGTACGCACTACCATGCTAGAGCAGAGGCTGTCGGTGCAGCAACGGAATTAAAGAAACTTTTTGATTATGATTTACATACTAAACCACATACTAATGACAACCTAACGACTAAAGCAATTAATCTAGCAAAAGATACCATTAAGTTTCATAATATCTCATTAGCTTATAACCAATCACCATTACCCGCATTAGACAATATCAATCTAGAAATAAAGCCCCTACAAAAAATTATCTTACTTGGGCCCAGCGGTGCAGGCAAATCAAGTATTTTAAGTTTATTATTGCGTTTTTTGATGCCATCTTCAGGTGAAATTACCATTAATCAAAATAACTTCAACCTTATTAGAAACAAAGACTGGTATCAACAAATAAGTTGGCTTGGACAAATACCCCGGTTATTTAGTGGAACACTCTATGAGAATTTACTAATGGCTAAGCCTAATGCAACTGATCATGAAATTAACCAAGTTCTTGAAGCTGTCCAATTAATGCCTTTAGTAGACTCATTACCTAATGGACTTAAAAGCACAATTGGTGAAAATAGCATAGGCTTATCTGGTGGCCAAGCTCAGCGTTTTGCACTTGCTAGAGCCCTATTAAAAGATGCACCTTTAATTATTTTAGATGAACCAACACAATCACTAGACCACGAACATGAGCACTTAATTATGCAAATGCTTGATACACGTTTAAAAAACAAAACTGTCATTATGGCCACACACAGGCTTAAGCATTTACATACTGCTGATTTAATTATTGTACTAGAGCAAGGAAAAATCATTCAAAGTGGCAACTATCAATCTCTATCTAACCAAACTTCAGGCTATTTAAGAACACTTTTAAACGATAATAGCAATAAGGAGATTAGTCATGCTTAAACAGTATCGAGCACTAATTCCTGTTTTTAAACGTCAATTATGGTGGATGGTACTTAGTATTGGTCTTAGCATTGCTACGATATTATCTTCAATTGGTTTAATGTCTCTATCTGGCTGGTTTATCTCTGCAACAGCTTATGCAGGTTTATCCTACCAAGTTGCCGCACAATTTAATTTTTTTATGCCTGCAACGGGTGTTCGCTTTTTCTCATTAATGCGTACCGTTAATCGATATGGTGAGCGTGTCATCTCTCATGAGGCAACATTTAAAATTTTAACTAATTTACGCTTGTGGGCATATCAAAAATTAGAACCGCTAGCACCTGCCCATTTAATTTCACATAAACGAGGTGATCTTCTTAACCGTATGGTCTCTGATGTTGACCAATTGGATAATTTATTTATTCGGGTGCTATCACCTAGTATTACAGCCATTATTATTGCAATCATTTCTTTTACATATTTTGCATTTTTTAATATCCATATTGCAATTATCACCCTAGTAAGCTTAATCATTAGCGGATTTATTATACCGATTTTTATCGGTATATTGAGCGCTAAAACAGCAAGAAAAATTAACTTAGTTACTGCACAATTAAAAACAGACACAGTTCAACTGATTCATGGTTTAGCTGAGCTCATTATTTTTAACCACATTAATTCACAACAACAACGAATTAATCAGTTAAATGATAATTTAGTCCAACTACAAAAAAAAATGAGTCACTATAATGGCTTTGGTCAAGCATTAACTCAAGTTATTTTATGGAGCACTATTGCTATTACGTTATACATTGCTGTTGATGCAACTAGCAATGGCCAACTTAATGGCGCTAATATTGCACTGATTGCTTTGGGGCTTCTAGCAATGTATGAATCTGTTATGGCATTGCCTCTAGCTTACCAATACCTTGGTAAAACCAATGCCGCTGCTAAACGTCTAAGCGAATTAAATGACCTAAAACCAGAAGTAACGTTTAAGCAGAACCAAGAAATTGATTTAAAACATTTTGAAATAGAACTTAAAACTGTTTCATTTAATTATAACCAACGTAACACTATTTTTTCTAACTTTAGTCTAACGATTCCAGAGAAATCTAAATTTGCTTTAGTTGGTGAAACAGGTTCAGGAAAATCAACGCTATTACAACTACTAACACGTAGTTGGGATATTCAATCAGGAATGATAACCATTGGTGGCGTTGACATTAAAGCATTCTCTGAAGCTCAACTTCGTCAATTAATTGTTTTTATTGAACAACAAGCACACCTATTTCAAAGTACAATTCGCGATAACCTAAAAATTGCTAATAGTGCTGCATCTGATGATGACATTTATGATGCATTAGAATTAGTATCCTTAAAAAACCATATTTTAAACTTACCAGATAAACTGGATACGTTGGTTGGAGAATTTGGTGAAAACTTTTCAGGTGGTCAACGCAAACGCCTCATGCTTGTTAGAGCTGCACTTTCAAAAGCACCAATCATTTTACTTGATGAGCCAACTGAGAATCTTGATAGACAAACTGAAACTGAAATCCTCCAAGCAATAACTAAACTGGCTCAAGATAAGACTGTTATTATGTCTACACATAGCTTATTGGCCATGGAAATAATGCAAAATCAAATCCAGCTCAAAACAAAAGATACTGGTGTTTTATTATAAAAAGCGTTAAGCTTATGCACAAATTTTCCCATTGAACAAAAATAATGAATATAACAGGTAATTACCAATGACTGATAGAGCCATAAACACCCAAGAAGTAAGACCTTTTAAAAAGCTGTTTATTAAAACTTTAGGTTGTCAGATGAACGAATATGACTCTTCAAGAATGAAAGAAGTGCTTAATGAAAATTTTCATACCGAAATCACTGACAAGCCATCGGATGCTGATATCATCTTGATTAACACCTGCTCTATTAGGGAAAAAGCCCAAGAAAAAGTGTTTCATGAATTAGGCCGCTGGAAGCAACTTAAAAAGTTAAAGGAACATCTAGTGATTGGTGTTGGTGGCTGTGTTGCTTCTCAAGAAGGTGAAAATATTATTAAGCGTGCGCCATTTGTTGATGTCGTATTTGGCCCTCAGACTATCCATAGACTACCTGAAATGATTAAACGCAAACATACTCAAGGTAAAGCTCAAGTTGATATTTCCTTCCCTGAAATAGAAAAATTTGATCACCTCCCTGAACCAAAAGCAGAAGGCGTTAAGGCATTTGTATCGATCATGGAAGGTTGTGATAAATATTGCGCATATTGCGTTGTGCCATATACTAGAGGCCCCGAAGTTTCCCGACCTTTTGAAGATGTTATCGCTGAATGTGCCTCATTAGCTGAACAAGGTGTTAAAGAAATTACATTATTAGGTCAGAATGTGAATCATTATTTGGGTAAGATGGCCAATGGTGATACTGCAGATCTTGCGTTATTAATACACTTTATCTCTGCAATTGATGGTGTTGGTAGAATACGTTTTACTACGTCACATCCTGTTGAATTTTCGAATAATTTAATTGAAGCCTATGGTGAAGTCGACGAATTAGCCAATCACTTACATTTACCGGTACAGCATGGCTCTGATCGCATCTTATCACAAATGAAAAGAGGCCATACCATTCTTGAATTTAAACAAAAAGTACGCAAACTCAAAAAATTACGACCAGACATAACGATCTCATCCGATTTTATCGTTGGCTTTCCAGGTGAAACTGATGAAGATTTTGAAAAATTGATTTCTTTTGTAAAAGAAGTTGATTTTGATCAGTCTTTCAGCTTTATTTACAGTAAGAGACCAGGAACACCAGCGGCAAATTTAGTGGATGATACCCCAATGGAAGTCAAAAAAGAAAGACTTAAAAAACTACAGGAAGTACTCAATAATAATGCACTTCGTATTAGCCGTCGCATGGTAGGTTCTACGCAAAGGATTTTAGTTGATGGAACGTCAAAAAAAGACCCAAATCAACTAATGGGCCGTACTGAAAACAACCGTGTCGTCAATTTTGCTGGTTCACACGAACTACTGGGTGAATTTGTCGATGTTCTCATTACGGAAGCACTACCTAACTCACTGAGAGGAGAATTGACTTAAATATGCGAACAGCGCAATTTGTACTTGAACCGCAAGACCCTAATCGATTAGCGGCCCTCTGTGGTCACCTCAATGAGAACCTCCATCTTATTGAGCGTTACTTAGCTGTGGAGGTCAATCAACGCGGCTACCAATTTCACATTGTCGGACCTAAAACTGCCGTATGTGAGTCAGAACGCTTTATTAAATCGCTTTATCATCAGACTGAAAAGTCACTCCATTTAGATAACCATGAATTAAACGTTACCTTACAATCACTTGCATCAGCAACACGTGAAAAACAACCTCGTTTTGAAGAACAATCATTTATTCAAACCAAGCAGCATACAATTAAGCCACGTACAGTCAACCAAGAACGTTATGTACGACGCATTGGCAAGTATGATATTAATTTTGGTATTGGTCCTGCAGGTACAGGAAAAACATTTTTAGCAGTTGCCTGTGCTGTTGGCGCGCTTGAATTTGATCAAGTTAAACGCATTATATTAGTACGTCCAGCAGTTGAAGCCGGTGAGCGACTAGGATTTCTACCTGGCGATTTATCTCAAAAAGTCGACCCCTATTTAAGACCTATGTATGATGCACTCTACGACCTAATGGGTGTAGAAACGGTAACGCGCCTAATTGCAAAACAAGTCATTGAAATTGCACCACTCGCTTATATGCGTGGTCGTACTTTAAATGATGCTTTTATCATACTAGACGAAGGCCAAAATACGACTAAAGAGCAAATGAAAATGTTCCTAACTCGTATTGGCTTTAATTCAAAAGCAGTAATTACAGGTGATATTACTCAGGTTGACTTACCAAAAGGAACTATTCCAGGGTTACGTCATGCAATTGAGGTACTAGCTAATGTCGATGATATTAGCATGACATTTTTTGATACTTCAGATGTTGTACGTCATGTGTTAGTCCAACGAGTAATATCTGCATATGATCACTATGAATCGTCAACTGATGATTTAACTGAACATAAGCATTTTCATAAACACCGTAAATTTAATAAAAAGGAACATTAAAAACATTAATGCCCACATTAAACTTAACCATTGATATTATAAATGACGATCAGTTCTCTGATTTACCAAATTTTGATGAAATACATCGTTGGCTGAGCCTTGTATTAATTCATGAAAAAATTTTTACAGCCTCGCTCAGCTTAACTTATTTATCTTTAGAAGAAATACAGACACTTAATGAACAATATAGAGATAAAAACTATCCAACTAATATATTATCGTTCCCTTTTGAGGCGCCACCAGGCTTGCCAGCGGACGCATTAGATGATAACTTTTTAGGAGACCTAGTTGTATCTCCAGATATACTAGAAAAAGAGGCAACTGAACAAGGAAAACCACTAAAGCATCATCAAGCACATATTTTGATTCATGGCTTACTACACCTAATTGGTTATGATCATATTGCTGATGATGAGCGAGAAGAAATGGAAACACTAGAAATTAAACTTCTAAAAGAATTAACCATACCTAACCCTTATGATCCGGAGGTAATTAATGGATGATCACTCGAGTAGCACCTCTAAAGGTAAGCAGCCTTCTTGGCTAAATAAACTACTCAATAAATTATCTGCTAAACCACAAACCAAACAATCATTATTAAATATTGTTAATGATGCAGTAAAAGAAAAAATTATTGATGATGATGCACATCATATGATCGAAGGGGTAATTAACGTCTCAAACATGCAAGTACGAGATATAATGGTTACTCGCTCACAAATGACCACCATTAATATTGACATGACGCAAGATGAATACTTACCAATTCTAATTTCATGTCAACATACACGTATTCCTGTTTTTGATGAAGCAAAAGAAGATATTACAGGCATTTTGCATACAAAAGACTTAATGCAATTTTTTATGGATGAAGAACAGGAAGCTGTTGCTTGCCAAAAAATTGATTTACGAAAAATATTAAGGGCTGCACTATTTGTTCCAGAGTCTAAGCGTCTAGATAGCCTTTTACGAGAGTTTAAAACAAAACATAATCATCTTGCTATCGTTGTCGATGAGTATGGAACGATATCTGGTCTTATTACGATTGAAGATATTCTTGAAGAAATTGTTGGTAATATTGAAGATGAATTTGACAATGAACCAGAACATATTACTAAAAAATCTGATACGGAATACATTGTAGATGCAATTACTGAAGTTGATGATTTTAATGAATACTTTGATTGTCAGTTAGATGATGATGAAATGGATACCGTTGGCGGTCTAATTTTAAAACAACTAGAACATGTACCGCATACTGGAGAGGTCGTTACATTTGACAAATTTACTTTTACGGTTTTAAATGCTGATAATAGAAAGATCAATACGTTAAGAGTAATTTTGAATGAACCTCAAAACAATGACGACGAAGCATAAGGATAAGACTCACTTAAAGTTTATTCTTTCATCAATTAGCGCTGTTATTTCTGGTGCTATACTGACTTTAGCATTTGCGCCTTTTCATATTTGGATTGTTGCCTTTATCAGTTTAGCAATACTATTTTATCTATTTTCAGGCGCTAAAACTGGCAGGTATGCATTTTATCTTGGATTTTTATTCGGTTTGGGTAGCTTCGGCACAGGTGTATCATGGGTCTATGTTAGTATTAATACCTATGGAAATACATCAGCACCAATAGCTGTATTCATCACAGCATTATTTATCATTATATTATCATTATTTCCTGCAGCTGTTGGTTTTTTAAATCAAAAACTATGCTCTAAAGAAAAAAACTCCTATCAACTGTGTTTTATCTACCCGGCAACTTGGACTTTATTTGAATGGTTAAGAAGCTGGCTTTTTACTGGATTTCCTTGGCTATTTATTGGCTATACACAAACTGATACCTATTTAGGTGGCTTAGCTGAGGCAGGTAGTGTCTATTTAGTTAGCTTTGCAACGTGCCTATGTGCTTCTGCATTTATCATGATTATCAGAACTAAACGAATGTCTGCCCGCTTTGTTGCTATATGTATTATTGTTCTTTTGTGGGGCCTTGGCTGGTTCTTTCTACAAGACCAGCATTGGACAGTAAGGGCTGGAAGACCATTATCTGTCTCATTAGTACAGGGTGATATTAAACCCATGATGAAATGGGATCCTCTGTATCTTAAGCACATTCAAGACACTTACATGGAGTTAACAGAAAAACACCCCGCTGATTTAATTTTTTGGCCAGAAAATTCTATTCCAATTTTTCCGAATTATGTGGAACCTTATTTAAAGACGCTTAATCAATTTGCTATTGAACATAATAGCGCTATTTTACTAGGCATGCCGTTAGGTAATCCAGATAAGAAATACTATAATGGAGCAATTGTTGTTGGCTATGGTTATGGGGATTACCGAAAACAACACCTAGTACCTTTTGGTGAGTACCTACCTTTAAGAAGCATCTTCTTACCGATTATGACTTGGATGGATCAGCCGATGAGTGAATTTTCAGCAGGCGCAGATAACCAAGGAACTGTAACAATGCAGAATATCAACGTTGCCTTATTTATCTGTTATGAAATTGCTTTTCCAACGCTTGTGCGTAAAGACGTACAAGATGCAAGCTTAGTCGCAACAATTACTGACGATGGTTGGTTTGGCAAAACAATTGCTCCATGGCAACATTTACAGATGACTCATATGCGCTCAATTGAAATTGGTAAACCGATTATTCAAGCTACAAATGATGGTGTGACAGCCATTATCACCCCCAATAAAGTTATTACCTACCCACCATTTAAAAAAGGCGTACTTGAAGGCACAGTTTATGCCATGAAAGGTCAAACACCGTGGGTGCGTTATGGCATGGCACCTGTTTTAATGCTAATTTCATTATCACTGATTTTGGGTTTAGTGATTAGGCGCAGGCAAAGAAAGTGAGTTCTCAATCTCATTTGGTAGTGTTCACTTAAGTGTGTCAGTTTAGTTTAATAGTATGATTGTAGCTTTGCTTAAAAGGAAATTTAATCTGTTTATTTTTTTCTTAATAAAGCATACTGCAATCATAAAAAAGACAGAGTAAC
>JAKJJU010000059.1 GCA_021713295.1 Thiotrichales bacterium 19S3-11 | reverse complement strand
TTTACTGCTTCTACAACACGTCTACGTAAATCTATACTATAAGGCATTTCATCAAATCCATTCGATAATTATATTCTCTATAATATAACTTATAAAATATGACTAGTCATTAATGGGTAGTGCTATATAATCAAAAAATTATTTCATCCTATTTAAAATAACACTGTAATTAAAATAAAAATAATCAGACATTGACTGTACGGCAAAAAAAGTGCATATTAGCAATACGTCATTATTAAATTGACAATCACTTTAATTCAGAAGTATTTGACATTTATATAGTTTACATTAGGAGGTTGCAATGAATAATTCTAGTATTAAAAGTGCTACTGCCGATGATGATTGGTATGATTGGCGATGGCAACAAAGAAATACTTATAAGGATGAAGTATCACTGCGCAGTGCTTTAGGTGGCTATAGCAGTCAATTAAGCCAATGCATTACTGATAACCTTAAAGATCGCAAGTTACAAATCACGCCCTACTACCTTGATTTAATCTTACAAACAATTACTGATGCTGATGATCTTTTAGATAACCCATTATTACGTCAAGTTGTACCTTTTTGGCCTGAAGAATCCTCAGAAGGTTACAAACAAGATATTGAAAATTGGGAATTAGAAGAAGACATGAAAACACCAATTTGTCAGCATAAATATGATAATCGAGTTATTTTAAGAATGAGCAATACCTGTAATGCTTACTGTCAATTTTGCTTTGAGGCACTAAGAACTTTAAAAACAGATACCTATAAGTCAACTGCCAGCAAGAGTTATTTTGAAGAGTCATTAGAGTATATTAAAAATACAGATGGTATAGAAGAAGTTATTCTCAGTGGTGGTGATCCATTAGTTCTCTCAAACAAAAAACTTGAACACTACCTTGCTCGAATAAGAGAGTATAGTGATGAAATTTTAATTAGAATACATTCACGAGCCCTAACATTTAACCCATACCGAGTTACTGATGAATTTATTGATATACTAGAAAAATATAAGGTTAATTCATTTGGTGTTCATATATGCCACCCGTCTGAGATTAGTGCAGACTTTAAAACAGCCATTAAAAAAATTCAAAAGGCTGTGCCTATTGTCTTTTCTAATATGCCATTTATAAGAGGCATTAATGATAATGAAGAAACATTACATAAGCTTTTTATCGATTTATATAAAATTGGGGTTAAGCCGTATTACTTATATCATTACATGCCATTTTCACCAGGTTCATGTGTTTATAAACCATCAATTAAAGATGGCATACGAATTATGAATCGATTAAAACGTCGAGTTTCAAATATTGCAATGCCTGAATATGTACTCCCGCATCAAAAAGGAAAATACAGTGTGCCACTGATCGAGCATGAATCTGAAGTCCCTTATTTTGAAGTCGCAGCAGATGGCAAGCTCTATTATACATTTACTAACTGGAAAAAAGAAAAATGTACTTGGGATGATCAACCCGTTAAATACGACAATCAATTACTTCATCAACTATTAGGGAGTATTGAAAATGAACACTAAAGCAATTGTATTTATTGATACTGATGATAGCTCCCCACCCATCTATTTATACAGGCAACCACATTTTAAAGCTGCGAAAAATATGGGCTTACGTTGTATTACCATCGCTGATAGTAATAGAGAAAATAAAAATCAATTATACTACGATAGTGATGAAGTTTTCTGGGTTGATGGTATTTCTGTTGAGTCAATACTTCAGTCAATTCATGAAATCAAATTTAACTATAAAGTTGAAGCTGTTTTTGGCTATGCTGGTCAAATATCAGGTGCTATTATTGCTGAAGTTTGTAAAAAACTTGGCTTATTATACTCTTCTGCTGAATCAATTTCAGCCTGTAATAATAAATACTTAATGAGAGCAAAACTTAATAAAAACAAAATTAATTCCGGCCAATATGCACTTTGCAATGATACGTTAAGCCTTAGACTAACAGCTAATCACATTAATTTTCCAGTCGTATTTAAGCCGCCCTATGGCGCTGGGTCCGCCTTTATCAAAGTATGCCATAATATCGATGAATTACTAGATCATTATCATTCATTCTCTCTGATGTACGACAAAGTTCATACATCCAACTTTTATGGCAAAACACATACCATCGATTTAGATGATGTTAACATCTGTTATACACCAGGAAAATCCGTATTAATTGAAGAATATTTTGAAGGCATTGAAGGCGCTGTTGATTGTATTGTTTCGAAGGGCGAAGTCTATCCGATACTGGTTAGTGAAAAACTAATATTAACAGAAAAAAAAGGCACTGTTCTTGAAAACTTACTGATTACACCTTCTATTTCCTTTTCTCCAGTAGAAGTTGAAGAAATTAAATATTACTGTAGTAAGTGCATTCAAGCACTAAAACTAAAAAATGACATTGTACATTTTGAATTTCGATTAACTAAAAATGGCCCTAAAGTCATTGAAATAAACCCAAGATTAGGCGGCTTGTATGTTGATGAAGCATTTAGAGATATTACGGGTATAGATCCTTATGAGCTGTATTTAAAAATGCTACTTGATGATGAAGAAGTACCTAAAATTCTCAAAAACGCGCAAATAAAAGCTGAAACATGTAATAAGCATTATTCAATGATGGTGATATACCCCGAAACCAATGGTTATTTTAAGGGATTTAACTCATTGGATTGGCTTAAAAATAACCATCTAATTCATAAATATGACACCTATCAAAAAAATTCTAATATTAATGCCGATATTGAGGAAAACTATTTATTAAAGTGCTGGGTTTCAGTAGATAATGATGAACATGCAAAAACATTATATAACAATTTAGTTAAGCATATAACTCCCATTATTGAACCAATAACTAAACAACAAGATATGATAAGGAGTTAATAAAATGAATACTCAATTAATCAGTCAACAATTAACTTCGAAGCATTACTTTCATGCTGTAACTATTTCAGGTTTAGTTAACTATGAAAATAATGATCGGTTGCAATTTCAAAAGCATTGGGATCGTTTAGCATTAGATGAAAATTTTGCTAATTATACGCACAGAGAAAGAAGATTACTCCGCTATACTTACCAACACGCTAAGCCACTTGAAATTAACTATGATAATCAATATATTTCATCTGTAACCTATAATGTTGACTATACAAAAGGGCCAAATGAGCTTCTATATGTAGAAAATAGTTTTATCAATGACCCTATCACTCAAAAAATAATTGAAACTGATATTCATATTTTTGAGAGATCATTTATTGATAAACAACTTACCTATGATTTAAATCTACATCTTTTCAGAGTCAAAGCAGCTGATGGGACTATTAGCCCGACAACGTCAGGAATACATCAAGATGGTATGGATTTTATCTGCATGCACTTTATTAACTCACAAAATATCATGCCAGTTGCATCAAACTTATATAAAAATAATAAACCCTATAGCAACTTTTATTCAACCTGCATGCATAACTTTTTAGAAACTTTATTTGTTAATGATAAGAAAATTTATCATAGTGCTGGAGAAGTTAAGCAAAATCATTTAGCAATACCAGCATATCGAGATTTACTTTTAGTAACATTTCGATCCATTAACAATTAATAATATTATATCATTATTAAATTAGGATAAGTAGACGTGCTTAATCAATCAGATAAAAATGCTTTACATATCATTATAGCAAGGGGCTTTTCTGACTTTGGCGCATTTTTGAATATGGTTGCTTTAGCAACTTATGTTTATTGGCTTAGCAATAGTGCAATTAGTGTTGGTATTTTTATGGCCGCCAGGGTAACTGGGGGCATTGTTGCTAGCACAATTAGTAGCAATTTTTTTAAACGCTTTAAGGGAAAATACTCACTCATCCTATTTGATATTTTAAGAGCCCTTTCATTAAGTAGCATTTTATTTGTACCCTATCATTATCAGCTATATGTCTTGATACCCATTGCATTTTTTATTGGCTTTGGTAATGCGATGTTTGCCATTGGTTTAAACACACAAATACCTAATTTTGTTAAACGCTCCAAACAAGTTTCAGTGAATGCTTGGATTACCTCAATTTCATCGACTGCCGCCGTACTAGGTAGCCTTATTTCAGGAGTTATGGTTGCTATTTGTGGCTATGAGGTTGTTTTTTTAATTAACATAGCAACCTATGTAGTTGCTGCTATTTTAATCATACCACTGAAATTTATTGAAAAACCTCAAATTCATCAAACTGACAGGTTAAAATTACAACGAAATCAATTAGTAAGCCTATTGAAAAAGAACAAAATGTTAGTTTGTTTGCTGCTAATTACGATGGCTGATACTCTAGGTAGTGCTGCACACAATGTTGGATTCCCAATTTTATCTAAACTAATATCACCGCAATCAGCTAGTACAACAATGGGCATTATATTAGCGACTTGGGCTTGTGGTAAATTTTTAGGATCTAGAGTTGCAAATTTCTTTCTTAAAGGTAAACAACAGGTATCAATGGAACGTTTTTTTATGCTTGGTGTTCTAGCTATGTCAACTGGATTCATTTTACTATTTGCACAACATACGTTTACTTGGTTAATTCCATTCGCTATCTGGGCTGGTGTTGGTGATGGTATATCTGAAGTTTGCCTTATCTCTCGCATTCAAAGTGAACCTGAGCAAACTAGACTACCTTTCTTTAGTCTCCTTACCTTCTCACAAAATTCTGGCTTTGGTATTGGTATGCTAATCGTTTCTCCATTTTTTATTTGGTGGTCACCTGCTTATGTTGTACTACTATTTCACGGCATACCGTTGGCTATGCTTTTATATGTCAGTATTCGCATGCATAAAACTATTTTTAAATTCAATACTTATTCAAATGACAAGATTAAGGTAAACTAGATAAATAAGATGATCTAAAAAACTATAAAATAAACTGATGCTAAATGAAAATCAATTAAACATTAGACTTGATAAATGGCTTTGGGCCGCTCGTTTTTTTAAAACAAGAAGTCTTGCAAGAAGTGCAGTGGAAGGTGGTAAAGTTCATTATAATGGTCAGAGAAGTAAACCCAGCAAGATTGTTGCTATTAATGATAAGCTAAGCATTCGCCAAGGTTCAATTGAAAAAACAGTGATCATTAAAGCATTATCTGATAAACGTGGCCCTTTTTCTGAAGCATCAAAACTCTACGAAGAAACTCAAGAAAGCATTGAAAACAGAGAACAGCAAAGTGCTATGAACAAAGCCGCACGAACATCGCGCGCGCCCGATAAAAAACCTAATAAAAAACAGCGTCGTCAACTACTTGATTTAAAGAATCAATCATAACAACCTTAATTAATGCTGCATCACACAATAGTAAAACAAGATTAGTATTTGTAACCCTTGTGAAAACTAGGCATAATACTATTCGATTAATAAAACAATAGATATGAATTTATGCATTTAAAGTGAGGAATTCAATGCGCTTAATTTTACTTGGCCCTCCTGGTGCTGGAAAAGGTACTCAAGCCAAAATTATTGAACAACAATTTAATATTCCACAAATTTCAACGGGTGATATGCTACGTCAAGCTATTAAATCAGGTAGTGAGTTGGGCGTTGTTTTGAAAGAAACACTTGCCAATGGCCAACTTGTCTCTGATGATTTAATTATCGAAATTGTAAAAGAACGTTTAGCTCAAGCTGATTGTAAAAATGGTTATTTGCTAGATGGTGTTCCTAGAACCTTAGCACAAGCAGAAGCACTAAGAGAAGCTGGTGTTCAAGTTGATTTTGTTGTTGAAGTTCAAGCTGATCCAAATATTATTATTGAGCGTATTACGGGGCGAAGAATTCATGAGCCGTCAGGACGTACCTACCACGTTATATTTCATCCCCCTAAGAAAAACGATATTGATGATATTACAGGTGAAGCACTAATTCAGCGTGATGATGATCAAGAAGAAACGGTTCGCCACCGCCTAGATGTATATTCACAGCAAACTGAGCCATTAATTGAATACTATAAAAACTTTAAACCTACATCAGAAGTTTCTAAGCCAACGTTTATTATTGTTGATGGCGAGCTTCCAGTAAAACAAGTTAGTCAATTATTGATTGATAAATTATGTGAATTATCAGAAAAATAATATTATATTTAATTAGATTAGGGCTCTGGCGTGGGCTCAGGGTCTAATCATTTAATTGTGTAAATTTTGATAGTTAGTTTGTACACTACAACGAACTATAGGAGTTTACATAAATGCGTAAAAAATCAAATAAAGCCATCCAAGAAGCGATAGATGTATTAATTTC
>JAKJJU010000058.1 GCA_021713295.1 Thiotrichales bacterium 19S3-11 | reverse complement strand
GTTACTCTGTCTTTTTTATGATTGCAGTATGCTTTATTAAGAAAAAAATAAACAGATTAAATTTCCTTTTAAGCAAAGCTACAATCATACTATTAAACTAAACTGACACACTTAAGTGAACACTACCTTATAGTCCTCCAAAACGAACGGATACTGTTGGCGAACTCATTTTATGCAGCTTTCAGCTTAAGTTGATAGAACTTTGATATTCTTGTTTTTTCAACAGTTTTACCACTAAGCCAATTAGCAATTCTATTGATATTAATTGCTGCGGCATTAGATATTTCTTGGAGATGTGTTTTCTGTAGTCCAACATATCTTGACTTTCTTAGTGAATGCATATTCACTGCATTTGAAATTGTACCTTCTATACCAGAGCGCTTCCTATAAGTTTTTTTATATTGTTCATCTGTTTTCATTTTGTTTCTTGCTTCTAAGTTTACAGTATAAAATTTTTCTTCAAGCAGATTAAATTTTTTACGTCCACTTTTTGTTTGTGTACAAAATTTTTGATTCAGGCACTTCTTACAATCAGCCGCCCTAAATACAACATCTATATGTTCAGGGCTATTACCCGTATTGGTTTGCCTCCAGCTTGAGGACTCCTTACCATTAGGACAGATTATTTTTTTATTAGCCCATTGAATATCAAAATCTTCGACTGTATAAGAACCTTCTAAAAAATTTTTAGGCTTTCTTGACGACCTAACAGGACCAACTAGCTCAACATCAAACTCAAGCTTACTACTATATAGATGCACTGCGCTCATATAGGCTGAGTCAACTAGATGTTTCTCTGGTAATAAATGTTTATTTTTAAGTGAATCATGAATGATATTAACAGTCATAGAATCATGCACATCTGCTGTTGTTGTACATACATTAGTAATAATATTAGCAAAGCCATTATCACAAGTTTCTGTCAGATGTACCGTATACCCAGACCAGTTATCTTGACGTTTAGTTCTATATCTTGCTTCTATATCATAAGGAGATTCAATTTGAGCTTCTGATTGATGTGCTTCTTTATTCGTTTTATAAATGACCTCATACGTTTCATTATTACTATGAAAATGACGTGCTAACATTGTGCGAAGTGAACCAACCTTACTTGAAGTTTTAATTGTATATGGAGTATCATCTTGTTCTATTAGCTTTATTAAAGTATGAGCATCTTTTCCTATAACTTGCATGAGTAAGTTTTTATCTTCTAATTTAGTTGGTAAACGATAGTTTTCGAATCGAAAGTGATACCTGTCATACCACTCATAAGGAACGATACTTTTTAACCATACTGGCTCAATTACTGCTATGTGATTTAAAGTTGAACGCATAGTTTCACCAATCACCTCATATCTATTGAGCTCTTTTACTGACATTAAAACTCTAGTAGAGTCAGTGCGCTGATGTCCTCTAGTTTTAATAATTTTTAAACTCTTTGCCACATCTAAAATTTTAGATAAAAGTAACTCTTCCATCTTATGCTCTACTAACCGCTTACGAAACTCACTTAATACAGAATAATCAAATCCTGAGTCATCAATATTTAGTCCAAGTAGATACTTTAAATCAATTCTAGCTCTTACAGCCTCAGCAGTTTGTCTATCAGATAGGTTCTCACCATGCTGAATAACAGTAAGTAAAGCTAAACGCCAAGGTTGAAGCGCAGGTTGCCCAACTTTAGGAAACATTTTCATAAAATCAATATCTTCGAATATAGTTCCAAGATGATCTCTTAAAGTGATATAAGGATTACCTTTTGGAAAAGCTGATTTAGCAATTCTAACAGTTTGAGCTGGTATTTTATTTTTATAACTCAATTTAAGTGACATAACCAGTCCTTGGTAAAAATATAACTATTAATAGTTGCGAATTATAAGCATATCATTCTGAATTACAATGCTATTTTTCAAAATTAAGCAAGTAATTCGCCAACAGTATCCGAGCGTTTAAATGCACACTCTTATAAGCCAAATCTCAATTTAATCTACATCAACACGATTTTGACTGAAACACTTTATTACATATGGTTTTCTTCTAATTTATGGAAGAACATTGCTGTGTATAATTATCTGGTATTATAAATCAATGTTCTATATTATTGAATTTAATTGAGTTGAGAGAACACTAAAATTAATAAGGATCATTAAATGATATTTGCCTATGCTCGAGTTTCAACCTTAGATCAAAATATTGACAGTCAAATTGATGCTTTGAAAAAATATGGATATGATCACTTATATCAAGAAAAAGCTAGTGGCGCTAAAATGGATCGCCCTGCTCTACAGGAACTAAGATCAAAACTTCGTAAAAATGATACCGTATTAATTTATCGTCTAGATCGTTTAGGTAGGTCACTAAAACATTTGATTGAGCTTGTAGAAGAGTTTCAAGAAATGGGTGTTAACTTAATTTCATTATCTGACTCAATTAATACCTCCACCGCTAGTGGCAAACTTGTTTTTCACATATTTGGAGCAATGGCAGATTTTGAACGAAACTTAATTAAAGAACGTACTAATGTTGGACTTACTGCTGCTCGTGCCCGAGGCCGTTTAGGAGGTCGTAAAAAAGGATTATCAAATGAAGCCAAAAATAAAGCAAAACTAGTTTATAAGTTATATAAGCAAGGTGATATGACCGTTTCTGAAATATGCAAATCTCTTACTATTGGTTCAAGAGGAACTGTTTATCGTTATATTGAATGGGCAAAACAACATGATTAAAATATCTGGCAGACATAAATCAATTCCAAGAGAAATAAAACGGTCTCTAAATAAGGTCTTACCATCAGATACGAAAATAGTAATGAATGATATTTGCTCTTGTCGCCATACATTTAAAGTAGGTGCTTTAAAAATAGTTAATAGTCAGAATAATTCGTTAAATATTAGAGGGTATTATGGAAGTGGTGTTGTTAATCTATTTGTTAAGTTTACGACAACTAATAATAAGCAATTGGCAATAGATAAAATTAAAAATATTTGGACTGAAACATAAATAAGTTACTGTGTATGATTATTTTTCTGTCTCACAAACGACTGTCTGTGAAACACTAAGTTTAATGAGAATCTCTTGCATCCCTTGATCTACATAGCATAGAAGTAGGTAAAGAAATCCTTATTGTCTATTTACTGACATATTCCGACTAGCTACCTATAATTCTTAAAATATAAAACTCATTGCTTCGTATGTTAAAACTCATTATAATTGCACTAACGCTATTTAAACAATACAGGGTTGCATAATGACAAATGTAATAACTTATTCCCAAGATGATTTGAATCATATTAAAACTTTAATTACTGAATCTGGTTTTTTACTCTATCGGATAAATGAAGATCAAACTAGTGATTATATCAAGAGTCAATTTGCAAAAGACCTATATCGCCAAGGCCAAGTTATTAATTCAGAAAATAAACAATTAAGTGCTTATTATGAATATTATATGACTCAGCTCTTAGATATTAAGATAATGTTTTCTGCTATGATAAAAATTGATGATGAAAATCCAGACAAGATAATAAATAGAGACACACACATACCAGAAGAAACATATATAAACTTGAGTGAATGTAAAAAACAATTTGCGGTTTCGAATAAATATGGTGATAAAATAACCATAAACTTTGATCTTGCAAATGGTGTGACGGTTCACTCAAATAATCCAACTTTATTATCTAACAACAACATAACCATATTACAATTATTTGAACAGGCCTTATTAGCTTACCCTGATCATAAACTACTAACAGAGATTAAAAAATCACAAAGTCAACTAATTGAACAGATCTCAAATGAGCTAGAAGATAATGCTATTAAGTTACTCAATGATAAGGTTTTTCAATTAGAAAATCTATGTAAAGACATCCTTGAGTCAGATAAAAGTATTACAGCTATAAAAGATGAATTTAATGAAATTATGCAAACTAACGTATCTAAGTTTCCCTTCTACCAAAGTATTATTAATCTTACATCCTTAGTTAATATATTCACTTATAATTGATCTGGTTACCATTAGGCACATCGTTACCCATAACTATTTGCAATGGTGCCGTATTTTTCTATTTCTGAGTAGGCTAATGAGACTCATACTCCTGGCCAGATTTAACAATGTGATTAGCCATTTTTTCTTTTTTAGAGTCTTTAGTAAAAAAATATAAAGGTGTCGCTTCACCAGCGCCTATACCAACAGCTGCACCAGCAAACCCACCTACAATAGCCCCAGGTATTGCTCCTATACCACATACAGATGAACCAATAACAGCTCCAGAAACTACACCGGTAGTGGCTCCAGCAACTAAGCCAATACCTGCAGTGACAACGGTTAAGATTGCTTTACCAAACTTTGCCCAACCAGATGATTTTTTCTTGGCATTTAATCCATAATCCATTAATGCTTGCTTTTTCTCGTGACCTTGTTTTGTGGAGTCATTAACAACATTAAGCATCTTGGTTTGATTTTTTAATTGTTGGTAGGAATATTCATTTTCAACAGCAAGTGTTTTTCCTTTTTTTTGAGATTGATGTATTAAATCAGACATTAATTCTTCTTGTAGTTCTATACAACTATTTTTAAACTTTTGTCCTTTATTACTTGAGGTATCTATTTTATTTATGGCCTCAAAGTTCTCCAGTAATTCTTTTTGAATGTCTAATGGAAAATATTGATCTAATTCAAACTCTTTTAGGAAAGCACCCAATACTGCATCTGATATTTTTTCTCTTGAATATTGTTCTTTATGAAATTTTATAATTTCTGATATATAATAATATTGATCATAAATACCTGTCTGACCACTTATGAATTTATCTAGTATGTTTTTTTCTGTATGTAGCATGTTATAATTTGCAGCGCAAGCATCTCTAAAATTAGGGTTAGTAATATAATTAATATTAATTTCACCTTTTACATCGTCTTTTATTGCATGTAAACGCTCAAGAACAAATCTATCTTCAAGTGTTAAACTTAAATAATCATCTTTAGTTAAATTTCCATTTCTAATATCCCAGTTTGCTTCATTATGACGAACGTTAACTTCAGAAATATAATCTTCATCAAGTAATCTATCACTAATCTTAAGACTATTACCAAATAGAATATATGATTGCCCTGGTCGAGATCCTAGTGGTAAGTCAGGATCGGTAAATTCACTTCTCTCTTTATATTTACTAACACTAAAAAGTTCTCTAATTTTTCCACTCATCTGCAACCCCTTATTTAATTAATCGACAAATATAAATATCAAACATTATTTTATTAAACATACACTTTTTTTATTTGAAAATTAATCAATGGTCGAATTATTTGACCTTTTCCTGAAATTACAAAAAGGAATTTACAGATAGATCTCAAATTTATATTAGAGAAAGAAATTATTAAACTTTACGAATAATCTAATAAATTACATTATAAATTAACAAGTTAAATTACTACATCATTTTTTGAAATAAATCTAAAAAATGGGTTTTTATCGAAAAGACTTAATATGAGGAAAAGCATTCGCAGAATAATTTCAGTTCTAACATTTTCAATATTATTTTAATTTCGGTTAATTCGGAAAATAATTCTATTTTTAACACTCCGTAAAATAACCCGTTTACGTAATATTTTGACTATTTTAAAATTATATCTAATTGATATTAAATCATATTATTTTAGATGCTGAAGTTGATCTCAACGTTCGTTTTACGGAAAGTTTTATTTTAATGAAGCTATAAACCATGTTATCCGAAAGCAACGTTTTATGGAATACTTAACAAATTTGTCATGATTGCAACAGAGCCAGTAATATTGTTATACTTTAAATCAAAAGAATATTAGTTTTTCCATTGAATGGTTTGTGTTTTATAAACCCAGCGAATATATAAAATACAAGCACCAACTAACATCATGATTATTCCAGCAATACTAATACCAATTAAGCCTAAATTAAACGTAAAGCAGAAGATGTAAGCTAAGGGAATACAGATAATCCATGAAAGGATAACACTAATAATCATTGGAAAATGGACATCTAAAATACCACGAAGACTACCTACTTTAACTTCAATAATTGTATCTAAGAATAATCTCGATCCTGTTAAAATTAGAATAATACTTGCCAAATGTAATAAATCTGGAGTAAAGCTATGATCATCACCGGCGTAGAATAAAATCAGATGATCAGGAAATATAATAAATAAAAGCATTACGATTAAAGCAAAGAAAAGACCAATCGTTAAAATAGCATTACCATAGCGTTTAATATCAAAAAGGTTTTTAGCACCATAAGCTTGGGCAACCAAGATAGAACTTGTTTGTGAAAGCGATAAGATAGGTACAACCAATAATAAAAAATATTGGTTAACTACTTGTTGGATCGCTAAAGCATTATTTCCAAGCCAGCCAATCATAAACGTAATAGCTAAGAAACTTAGAATATCACTGGCAGATTGAAATGCGATAGGTAAACCAATTTTTAACATTTGCTTAATTTGTGATAGTTGGATGGTTTCGAAGCTTGAAAATACTCGAAATGGATGAAAATAAGTACTACCAAAGAGGTAACTTGCATAAATAATAATTGATAATAGCCCCCAGATACTACTTGACCAAGCAAGTCCTGATATGCCTAATTTAGGAAGCCCTAAGTGTCCATAGATTAAACCATAAGATAAAATGGCTGTAACAGGAAGACTTAAAAAGCTCATTAAGACAATTAAGCGTTTGCGATCAACAGCAATTAAAAATTGCTGGAATACAAAAATACACAGATACAAAGGAGTTGCAATTATAAAAATATTAAAATATTGTTGTGCTAAATTAACGGATGCTTCAGGTTGGCCCAAGAATATGAGTATCGTATCTGCATAATATAAAATAATATCGATGATAATGCTTAAACCCAGCGCAATAACAAATCCGTTATGAAAGCATTTACCTGCAGCTGTATATTCTTTGGCACCAAAAGCTTTAGCAGATAGAATCCCAACCGATGTAATTAGTGAAGCGCCAATAACGAAGATTAAAGCCTGGATTGGTGTAATTAGTGCACTCGCTGAGAGTTGGTCATGTCCTAAATGAGCAACCATTAACATGCCAATAAAAGAAGAAATCATCTGCACAAATCGAGTCATGCCAACGGATAGACTGACTTGAATACTTTTTTGTATAATTTGATTAATTGGTGTTTGTTGTATTTGCATAAAGTTAACCTCATAGCATTTATAAGTGGTTATTGAGTTTGCTGTATATTTATTTATGCTATGGTGTTCATGGCTCTGGCATACCTTATGCTTAGATAAATTTAGTTAAATGTAAGCGCACTCAGTCTATCTTAAACTAAACTAAAAAATCAAGAAATTTTAAAATCAGAACTAATCACTGATCCACTTTGTAGCGGCTTGAAAATCATCATTTGCGAAAAATCGCATTTCAGCAGAGATAAAAATAGAAAATAGTTTAGTTAGTAGTTCTTGCCATTTAGCTTCACCAACAATAGCGACTTTTTTAAAATCCTTTCGATGTTTAATTCCGGTAACAAAATCATCCCATGCAGCTTGTAATTCCCAGCCGTTAAAGTTAGATACTTCAAGGATAAGGCGAAGCTTACCGTATTTGCTAATAGCATCTTCTAAAGTTGGAATCAAAAACTGAATATAGTCTTGGTGAGTTAATTTACCACTAACATTTATGTGCAAATACTTACCATTATCGATGACGTTAAACATGAGGGTAGGCCTTAAATGTTTTTTATTAAGTTAGATTAACTATATTTATTTTCACACTACACGACAGTAACGCTGTAACCCATTGATTTTTCATTGTTATCATTCATTCTTATAATCGCCAAAAAACAAAAAAGAGCGATATCATGAAACACATCAATGAATTACAACAGTCACTTAA
>JAKJJU010000057.1 GCA_021713295.1 Thiotrichales bacterium 19S3-11 | reverse complement strand
CAAAATCGTTTAGCAGTTGAAGATATTGTTAAATTCTCTTGTTGTTTTACTTCTAAAACTTTGTCCCTAAAATCTTGTGAGTATGCCATTAAAAATAATTCAAAACCAGATAGTTAAACAATTAAAGTAGTTATAACTCATTTAGAGGCTAATTTAAACTGTGTTAGCTATATGACCTGCTTAGGACATGATCCTTTTCCTGTGCAGTCTAATGAATATGATGAGCCTAAATCTATGGGACATAGTAAAATATTACCACCAGCCACTTCTGATAAACATCTTATTTATGGTGTATTGGCTAACTTAGCTCAACGATTATCTGCTAGGCTTAGAAATCATCAATTACTCTGCCAACTATATTCAATCACCTTTAAATCTGATTTGGGCTACACAAGAGAAAAAATTAAAGTATATAAACTGTTAAATGACTCCAAAACTATCACTACAATTGCAAGTAACTTTTTGGATAAACACTGGCATAATGAACCTCTATATTATGTTGCTATTAATGCACTTATGCTTGAAAGACCTTCGAATCAACTTGAGTTATTTTCTAATACTGAAGATGTTGATCAAACAGTTAATACCAAACAAATAAAAATTGATGATATTAAAGATAAAATTAATAATCGCTATGGTAAAGGTACTGCTATATCTGCTAAAGAACTACAATCTGAAAAAGCAAATATGATCTCTGTAATTTCACCAGCTTGGCGACCTAAAGGTGCTAAACGAAGTGTATAAGAGACATTGCAAATAAATCAAATAGAATTTATTTTTGATATAATTATTTGTATATTCACATCTATTTTGGAATAAAAATGAAAATAGTATATGCTGATGAAGCTGGCGATCCAGGATACCCTGAAGAAAGCCCATGTTTTATAGTGACTCTCCTATACTTCAATGTTAATAACTGGGGTAATTGTTTTGAATATTTGTTAAAGGTTCGACGAGACCTCAAATCATATGGTCTCCCAATCAGATTAGAATTTCATACCAGAGAATTTTTTCTAAATAAGAAACCTTACTACAAACTTCAAATTGGGCAAAATGATAGAAAACATATAATCCATACTTTGGCGAATACAATAAGCTACCTATCTAATCAATTTAATCTAGAAACAATAAATGTAGCTATCATTAAAAAGAACATAACAGCTAACACAAACCGATATGACATCTTAGAGAAAGCATTTGAATACGGCTTACGTAGGATTGATAATAATTTATATTATGATAAACAGGAGTCAAACAAAAAATACCTACACCATAAGTTTTTATTAATGATTGATAACGGTTATGAACAAAAAATTAGAAAGCTATGCCGAAAACTATATAGATACCAGTATGTCCCTTATGAAGATAGTAATAATGGTAGAAATCTACAATTGAGTTCATTAATTGATGACCCAATTCCTAAAAATTCAAAAAACAGCTACTTTATACAATTAGCTGACTTCATCTGTTATATAGTCTCACAGTACATCTATATTAAATTAGATATAAATCAATCGCCTAAACGAAAAAAATTCATGGACGACCAAGAAATCATAAAGTTAATGAGCATAATTTCACCAGCATTTAACCTCAGCGCTTGTAAGTCATCACCCTTTGGGTACGGCATATATTCTCACCCTTAAATTGAATAAAAAAAGCGGTTATTTAACCGCTTTTCAAAAAACCTCCTCCATTTTCCCTTACGGGCCTACCTGTGTAGGGTCAAGAAGATTAATTATAATTATAGCAATTATTGGATAATTTACAACAACCAGGTAATTAATATATTATATCGTATTGATGTTCTACACAAAACTTCATTTACTATGAACTAATAACCCTTACCCCCCAATACTAACCACATACCCACTCTCAGACAAACTATGTATTGCTGTTTTTACAACCCAATCCTGTGATATATCCGCCCTTAAGCCTGAAATTTTAATTGGTACACCTGATATAATTTGAGGATTACCAGCCATTGAAAAGTTTATCTCATCAGAATCATCTTGAGCTTTAGATAATACTTTTTCTGCCATTTGTCTTGCTTGTGATTCATCAGGATAAAGATAAGTTGCACGCATAACAGGCTCACCAAAGCCTATAATAATCTCCTTAGTTTCACCACTATCAATATCATGGTATTGGGCGATTACAGATTGATAGCTTATCTTTTTTTGAGTGGTATAACTTAAGGATGTAAGATCAGTTAAATTTAAGTCAATTGGTGTAATATCATTACCATTAACCGTTCTGCCTTGTGCTTTGAGTAAAAGAATTTTTTCATAGGTTAATTTTAATTTTGCATTGTGTAACCTTGCTAGGCGATGTAAAAAACCAACATTACTTTCATTCGTTTGATCAATATGATCAACTAGTTTAGATTCTATTTCTGGTGCAATTACTGCTGCTAATGCATGCTCATTTGCAATTTGATTAACAATAGTGCCGACCGTTGTCTGATCAAAGCTTCTATTTTTCTGTGTTTGCATTGCTTGATACTGGTTTGATTTGTTAAATGGTACTGATTTAGCTGATATCTCAATCATTGATGGTGGCGTCTTATAACTAACCTGATCAACAACAAATGTACCAAATGAAGAAAGTGAATCTTTAGCGCCGAGGCTAATTTTTAACTCAGCCCCGGCTGGGGGGAAACTAATTTGCTCCTGTGTATCATGTAATACAATCGTTAAGCTATCGCTGTGATCACCAATTGAATCAGTAATCGTAAGCGAAATTAAATAATCATTTAACAATGCAGTGATATCTGTATCATTTGCGGTAATCTGATAAGTTACTACTGCCATAGCTTTACGATTCTATTTTCTGGTTGTGGAAAATCTGGTAGTTCAATCACTAGATTTGATGGTAATATCACTCCATGATCTGCCAAGAATCGATTTGCTTCGAGTACTTTGAATGTAAATCCCTCCCTCCCATAGTAATGATAGCAGATGTCATCCAACATATCGTAATTTTTTGTTACATATTTAGCCATTGTATAAACTTCCTTATGAAATAATATCTTTGGCATAACCAACTAGCGATTTATTAAAATAGCGTGTCATATTTATCGTGTAACTGCTTTGCTCCCCATCTGGGTTTTCTTCGCTAATAGTATCAATTGCCCATTTACCATAGACCAAGCCATCTAAACTGAGTAAAAACTGTGGTTTATCTGCGATTGCCATTTCACGTAGTGTTGAAATAGTTGCCTGTGCCGTTGATTGATCTGGAAAAGTTACACCTGATATGCTCATTTGCTCTGTTTGTGTACCTGAATGTTGTAATACAGGCGTATTATTAATTCGATTTTGTTTTGACCAGTTTGATGATAAAGATTTACTCACCCTATTATAGGTTGCTGTATCTACATTTAATGGCATGCCACCTAAAACCAGATTAGTTGCTAGTTTTGTTAAAAAATTACCCACCTAAAAACCTCCATCTGTATCATAAAGTGCTAATGCTTTTTGCGTCCCCTGCTGAGCTGCCATTGTAATTGCTGGTGTCGATACACCTCCTGCAACAGTAATCTGATTCGTTACATTAACTGTCTTTTTAATACTGGAATTGGCACGTGAGTAATCATTATGCGTGGTTTGATTCGCTAAATTTCTCGCTTTGATGGCTTGCTGCATGGGGCTTCTACGTGCTGCCAATACTGCTGCCTTTTCATCTGCTAGTGATTTAAATTGATCCGTATTATCGTGATAGTTTGACTTAATATATGCTTCTGAGCGTTTAGACTCCGCTTTTGCAAAACCAAAATACTCTAAAACACCTTTAATTTTATCACCAAGCCAACTGACCTTATCACCAACCCAACTAAATGCTTCAGTCGCTGAAGTTTTAATGCCATCCCAAAGCTCAGTAAAAATAGATTTAACAAAATTTATATTCTTTTTAACTTGCCCAACATACCCATCCCAAATATTACTTAAGAAATTAGCTGCACCCGAAAATACAGATTTAACAGCATCCCAAAGATTAATAAAAAATGCTTTAATTGGTTGCCAGTATTTATAAATCAGAAAAGCTGATGTACCAATGGCTGTAATGGCAAGCCCAATTGGATTCATTAAAAATAGTTTACTTAATACCTTAATTGCACCACCAACAAGGCCAATTGATTTAGTTACACCTGTCAATGCTGCAACCAATCGTAACCCTAATAATCCTACTAACACAGTGACAACAGGTTTCCAGCCACCTAAATATCCAACAACTGTATTTAATGTCTGCCCAACGATTGTCAATGATGACGCTAGTGATTTAATCCCATTGATGAAAACTGGAATAAACCTTATACCTACTTCTAAGATTTTAGATGCCCACTGCCCGATTAAATCTTTATTTTTACTAACCCAATTTGCTATTTTTTTAAATCCCTCTGTAAAAATTGGCATTAGCTTTGCACCAACCTGATAACCCACCGCTTTAAATGTTGTCGTCATATTTAGAAATGCATCACGGTTTTTCTCAGCTGCCCTTAAGGTTTTTTCATCCAAAATATAGCCTAAATTTTGTGCTTCTTTAGCATAGTCTTTTAAACCCTTTTCACCATCTTTCAACATATTAACCATACCTGCACCACTTCTACCAAATATCTGTGTTGCATAGCGTAAGCGCTCTGTTTTATTAGTAACTCCTTTTAAACTCTCAGCGATCACAGCTAACGCTTGATCAGGTTTTAAATTCTTTAATTCTTCAGCGGATAAACCCATTTTTTCAAATGCTACTTTAGCCTCACCCGTACCATTTGATACATCAACAATTGACTTCTGCATAAATTCGAGTGATTTATCTAAGTTTTCTGTTGAAACACCACTTCTCTCTGCAGCATAACGAAAAGCTTGTAGTTTAGTTGTACTAATACCTAACTTATCTGCTGTTTTAGCAACGTGATCTCCATGATTACCCAATGCATTCGATACTTTATAGCCTACAGCACCTAACGCTGATAGTGCACCAACCGTACCAATTACAGCAAACTTTGCTTTTCTTAAACCAGATGACATTAATTGCATCGTTCTCTGTTTGCGATTCATTGTTTTTTCAACACGCGTAATCTCTTTTGCTAATCTTGATTCTTCAGCACCTAAATTATGGGTTTTAATTCCTGCTTTATTTAAGGCCAAACCAACACTGTTGAGTGATTTCCTTTTATCATTCACTACGCCTTCTAGTAGCTCAACTTGACGCTTGGCCTTATCAAAAGATCGAGATAATGATTTAGTTGGCTTAAGCGTTGATTGCATCTGATTTCCAAGCTGTGCAAATGATAACTTTGCAGCTTGTAATTTAGATTGTTGCGAGGAAAGTGATAAGCCTATATCTTTAAATTTACTAAGATTAGCCTTTGCATCCTTTAAACTTTTTGATTTTTGCGCTAACTTTTCAATCGAATTACCCGCAAATAGTGTCGTTGATTTAAATGTCTTATCTAATGCTGCACCTATTTTTACATTTAATGCTAACCCTTTAGTCGCCACCGTGAATACCTTTTATCCATGTAATTGATAAATCATAATATTGATTGAGTTGTTTTAATGATAATTCCTTTAATTCAGCTAATGACCAGCCTGTTTGCGTTGCGACTATAAAGAGTCGCTCAAATAATCGTTTGGGTCTAAATCATCCTCTGTTTGTAAATGCTCAAGCCCTGCTTGTAAACGTTTATAATTTTTAAGGTTTAACTCTTTTAAAACATCAATAGGCACACCCGTTAAATTAGCTATTAACGTTACTTCCTTTAACTCATTTGATTTAACTTGGCTAATATTTAATAGATCACCTGTTTTGGGTTCTCGCATTAAAATTACATCGGTTTTATTTTTACCATCACATAATTCAACCGCTGTTGTTAACTTAATTTTTACTGACATTACAATCCCCTTGTTAATTTAAGATAAAGCACTAACTATTTCTGATAGTTGATCTTCCCCATTTATTTTTCTGACATTATTAATCGGATCAAGCTCGATTAAATCTTCATTATCTTCAGCTAGACGATAGTAATAAAGACTCATTGTAACTGACGTCTCACCAATATCTTCAGCATTTAACGTACCATAATCTAACTCTTTAACAAGCCCACGCATTTCGATAACAATATGCTTAACTGCTCCATCACTATTTTTAACAGCTGCTCTTAAAATTAATGGTACTGAATTACCAATGCCTAAGGCTTTTATCGGTGAGCTTTGAATGCCTTTAAATTTGACTACAGACTCCAACTTATCAACTTTACCTGTATCAACTTCAACGATACCACTCATACCAGCTGCTGACCAATCCGATGTTTTAAGTGTAATTTTAGGTAACTGAATTTCTGTTACTTCACCAAGCATGGTTATGCCATCTAAGTAAACCGCAAAGTTTTTTAATATACGATCACCAATCATTTTTAATCTCTCCTAAAATATTTCATCAATATAGTCATCGGTTAATAGTGATCTAAAAGTAATCCGCTCTGCTGGATAGACAGGAGTGAAATCAAAATCAAAGGTAATATGACCACTTTTAATTTCATTGTTAGTATTAACTGTTTGATCAACCCAGCACTGACCACCTAATATACGCCCTTGAGCCACTAAGGTTCTTAAATAGTCATTGACACTCATGGTAATATCATCAATAAATGTTTTTGTAATTCCTCGATCGACTGCCCATTGATGCGCATATAAAAGCGACTCATTTAACATATCAGCTGTGCGCCTTACACATAAAAACTGCCATTTAGGGTCATTTGATGTCGTCCGATTACCCCATAAGCGCCAACCATTTTGTCGAATGATAACATTCACATTATGCTCATTGAGTAAATTGGCTCTTGAATTAGCTTCAAAACTGTATTCAATCGCACGTTCAGTTCCGGTAATGCCATTCACTGAATGATTCGATGGGCTATAATGCCAGCCAATGCTATGATCTATTTTTGCAATTAAACCTGCAACTGCTGGACTTGAAGGTAATAATGTTTTGATACCTTCTTTTAATACCTCAACTTGTGGGTCAATCACATAAACACGCGCACTATCAAAGTTACCTGCATATAGTTTTGCAGCCTCATCCGTCATTGACGGTGCTTCAGCAATAATAACTGCTTTTAAGGTTTCAGCAATGCCAATTAATTCAGCAACAATACCTGTTTCTGTTGAATATTTTGGAATGGTTAAAATCCTTGGCTTTACCCCAAGCTTACTTTCAGCATCTAATAATGCATGAACACCTGTTCGTTTTTCAGTTTCAGCATCAACGCCCCCTTGGATATTAGCTAACTGCTTTGCAATATCATCATCATGCTCAACTCGAACAACAACAACGACTGCACCAATTTGATCATAAATTAAATCTAATGCATCAGCTAACGTGCCTTGACTACCTAACTTTGCTGCTTCTACTCGATTAACAACTAAAACTGGCTCATTCAAAGGAAATCGATCGTTATCAGCTTCACTTGCCGTACCGACAATACCAATTACTGAACTTCTAACTGTTTGAATTGGGCGAATGCCCGAATCTAGTTCTATAACTTCAACACCGTGAAAAAATCCACTCATCTGCACACCTTTTTTCTTGTTGTTAACTGTTATTATCAAATAATTTAAGATATTTAGATGGGTAAACTAATAAACAAAAATCTATTCTTAAAATTATCCTTGTGATTAATTTTTATTGAGAAATATGTGAAGTATTGCAACAGCTTACTTTTAAATATATATGTAATGTACAGTATTTAATCATTTATAAAAATGATAAGTTATATAATTTAAAGATTCTTTAGCTCTAAATCTCCTGTTAAATTAAAATGCATTAATGCTCTGACAAAACCATATATATCTACACCTTCAATTCTAATTTCAATTTCGATTTTCGACTTTTTAGTTTTATGTATATTTTTTATGGTAAAAATTAAATTTTCATCACAATCGACGTTTCCGTGAGCAACTCCATGTCTTATATTATTGATCAATTTTGATAATAATACTTCCTTATTATCCTTACTATTCTTATCCTTCGTAAATGTAAATTTCTCTAGATGCCATTTTGAACATAAAGATCCTATCTTTTGTTCTTTGGGTATCTCATATACCCCTTTAACCTCTCTCATAAAGAGTACAGCATAAAGCAAAGACATAATTGAATATTGGTTAAAATACGGGATAGTAGACAAGTATTTTTTTTCAAATATACTCATAACCTCATTGAATGGTTTGTTATTATCTTTGTTAACATCAATAAAACCCAATAAATCAATGTTTTTCTTAAAAACATAGTTGAAAGTGTTCATGTCCATATGACTCTCACTAATTATCTAACCGCACTTAAATATAATAATATATCACGTATATTATATTTCTAGGTATATAGCTAACACAGTTTAAATTAGCCTCTAAATGAGTTATAACTACTTTAATTGTTTAACTATCTGGTTTTGAATTATTTTTAATGGCATACTCACAAGATTTTAGGGACAAAGTTTTAGAAGTAAAACAACAAGAGAATTTAACAATATCTTCAACTGCTAAACGATTTTG
>JAKJJU010000056.1 GCA_021713295.1 Thiotrichales bacterium 19S3-11 | reverse complement strand
TGTTAGCTCATTGGTTAATCTCATTTCCATTATCCCTGAAGAAGATTGTGAAAACTGTTATTATCAATGAGCCTATTGATTTCTAAAAGGTTTTTCTGCTGTCTAATACGTTATGTCGTGTACAAAGAAAATCTGCCCTGTTTTCATAAAAATACTATTCAATATCATATAGTTATATTGACAATAAAAAATAATGACAGATTTTATTTAAATATAACCGTTTCAGGGCAATAATTTCAGCTTAATTTATTTCAAATCAAGATCACATCATATTTTGAGGTAATTACATTTCTATGAATACGCTAATATTTGGTTTAGGATGGTTGCAATAGATTGTTAAATAATTATGCTTAAGATTTTTAAAACGAAACTACTCATTATAAATCAATTAATCGTTACACTCGTAATGATAGCTCATGTAACATTTGCAGATAATAATACAATGTCACTGTCCATTTATAATAATACACCTTATACAGTCAAAGTTACCTTAAATAACTCCATAAATAGCTACGGTAGTTTGAGCTCTAAGCAGATAAGTACTTTAGAATCAGCTTATGATAAAACTCTAGCACCTTATAGCACATCAACTCATAAATACCTAAAAGCAACTTTTACACCATCGGGCTATATGCCTAGAATTGATATGACATTTGTTGTTACTGTAAGTTCAGATGCCTCTAAATCAAATTATAAAGCAGCAGATCGCTTTAGATTTGGTTATGCTAGCTCAGAATACCCAGATGGTACATCATTTATTGGCTGGACGATTATAAAGACCTATGACACCAATGGGTTAGTTCTCTCTCAACCTTATCAAGAAGGTCAAAGCTATCACACTTATCGATTTGATATAAACACCAATAAATCAGATAGCTCCCCCCCTCCCACTAATGATAACCCTATTAGTATAGGATTAGGCGATATTAGTTTTAAAACAGGTTTTGGTAATACTATTAGTTATGACGATATCAATAAAAAATCTGGATATTACCAAATTCATTTCAGCTCTACAAATCAATCATGTACTTTAAATAATGGAATTATTAGTTGCGATCCTGGTATTGCTTATGAAACTATTTCTAGTCGATTGGTTTTCTTATGCAGCCAGGCTCAGAAAAATGCTTCTGTTTGCCCTTGGGTTATAAAAAGTACTCAAAATACTAGTTCGCTCAATGCTGTTAATTATCATGTTGTATGATAACGTGTTATAGAGTTATGCTTTGAAAAGACAGCTTAAATTACATTCATTACCCTATAATTTTAGTTTCATTTCAATGTAATAATTAGCATCTAAATTATTGTCCCAAATTCATTAAGTAGGTCACTAGAGCATCAATCTGTAAATCCAAATTTTGGCTTCCATCTATTTTAGAAACCCTTGCATACCCTACTAACATACCTGTCTCACAAACGACCATTAAAGTTACACTTCTAAAACTACACTAATTCTAACAGATATCTGTATCTTAATCCGTCATAGTATCTATATTTTAATAACGCTTAATATTTTTGATTGATAATCATTCAATCTCGACAAATAAAAAATTCAAAATTACTTGCAATTAATTTACAAACTTAATAATATAATATTATTAAATAACTAAGGGTGTTGCTATGGAATTTGATAATATAGAATTAACTCAAAATATCACCATTGATAACGGTATTGATATTTTAAGTGATGAATTTGATGATTATAATGACGATTACCTTATTATTAATGATATCGTTAATGATTTTAACTCTAATGATCAGTGGTAATGATGTTATTAACCATAATTCTAGATTAGAGAAAACGTAATCAAAATTCACATTGCTTGTATATCTAATATTAATAATTTTAGCTTAACTTAATATTGATAAAATGAACAACAATAGTTTACTCTTTTTGATGGTAATTTTGAGGGAATATAACAGATTTAAAATATATAATACAAATTAGAATGTTATCTATAATAAACTAATAAATAACAATTTTAGGTACATTATATTGAATAAATCTCAAGTATGTTGGTGTGGGTCAAATTCAAAACTAAAACAGTGTCATGATAGAGAACCAAATGACAACGAAATAAAATACTTTATTTCCAAAATGATGAGAACATTATTAACAAAATCTTAATTTATTCATTCTGTTATTTTGAGAACATATATGCATCACCTATGTGGTGGAATACTTTAAACCAAAGCACTCATACTTTTATTAAAGACTGTGTAGAAAATTATTTAAGTACTGAATTTGAAAGGTGGTCAGAACCCCAATTAAACATCGTTAATTGGAAAAAGTCATCTATTACAGTTGCATAACAACTCAATTTTGTCAAATTAAAGGTTAAGAGCCTTAAGAAAAACTGTCAATAAATTAAAAACTAAACTCTTATCTGACGAGTTTAAGCCTATAACCTGACATCAGGTTGGGGTATAGTCAAAATGGACATGCAACAAACAGAATAATGTAGCACAAATAAAGCAATTAAATTTAGTTCGTTACAGCTTTATTTCTTCTCAAACGTTAATGGCTTATCTTCTTCGGTTAAGTTTTGCTTTGATATAATTAATGGCATTAATAAGACTTTGATTAAATATACAATCATCCATATCTAATGATACAACATGAACTTCACTCATTAAATGTTCACTAAATTAATATTGAAATACATATAAGTAATTAATCACCCGACATACTTACCTAACAGATTGATCAATTCATCAATCTTTTTATCAACGTTAGTATTACTACCACTTTGACAAGCCTCTGTTAGACAATTTTTCATATGCGTTTGTAATACATTTAATTCTATACGCTTAATAGCAGAACGAACGGCCTTTAGCTGAGTTAGTAAATCAACACAGTAGCGATTATCATCAATCATTCTTTTGATCCCTTCTAACTGACCAATAGCACGATTTAATTTAACAATTTCTGTAGTATGGCAAGGGTGCACAGTGTTTTCTATAGTCATTGGTTTAGCCCTTATTTTTTATGTTTAAATATATAAAGAAAATCTTATCATATTTCATCCTTGAAATAGCCAATTGATTAACTTGGAATAACATTTAAGTACGTTTCCATGCCTGCTGCCAGATGATATAACATATGACAATGTAATAACCATTTACCTGGATGATTAGCAACAAACTGAATTGTTACAGTTGAATGAGGTTGCACTAATATGACATCTCTTGTTGCCCCATTAATGGGCTTACCATTAATTTTAACAATATTAAATGCATAACCATGTAAATGCATGGGATGCGACATATTCGATTTATTGACAAATTGTATATCAACTTGCTTGCCTTGTTTTACTGTTAATGGTGTTGTATTAGGCCAACTTTTACCATTTAGTTTCCATTGATAGTTTTGCATATCACCCGTTAGTACTACTTTAAAATGTACTTTTTGTGCTGCTGTTTGTGGCATTGTTAGGCTATGCAATTGATAGGACTGATCATAATTTAAAGCTGGTGATGCCTTTTTAGCTTTATTAGGTATTGTTGCTGAAGTTAGTAACGGATTAGTCGTTAAAATAACACCCGTTTGATTTTTTAACCCCTCAACTTGTCCTAAGATTGGAAAGGTACCACCTGATTTTGGTATATGAATAATGATATCAGCTCGCTGTGAAATACCTAATTGAAATTTACTGCCATTAATTGCATGAATATCATGACCATCAACTGCAATCAACTTACCGTCCAATTTACCTAAATTAATCCAAAAATTACTCGCTGAAGCACCATTAATAAAGCGTAAGCGAACATCACTACCTTTTTTAACATAACGTATTTCAGGATGGCTATCTTGATGGTAATTGGTTAAATATGCATCATAGTTTACATCGTTTAAATCAGGCTTCATTGGCATTGACATTGGCTTATCATTACTGGAATCTTTCTTAAGATCAGCTAGAATTTTTTCAGGCTTGGTAAATGAAAAGTCCTGAAACATAATCACGACTTGTTGATCATTGTACTTATCGTGTGGATTTTCGATGATCAGTGGTGCTTCTACTCCCATTTGTTCTTGAAGCTTATAATGGAAATGCATCCAATATGTGCCACTTTGCTTTAACTTAAACTGATAATGCATCTGTTGACCTGGTTGAATGGCTTTATTATTTTGGGTTAATAATACGCCGTCTTCTTTATTTGGTAGTATCAGGCCATGCCAATGAATTACAGTTGGTACATTAAGTTCATTTTTTACAATTACATTATACTGTTGGCCTTCTTGAGAAATGTATCCCCAAGTACCATTTGGCTGTTGAATGGTTGCATACTTAGCTGTGTGTCCATCAACTGTAATTGGCATATACTTAACCTCCAAAACAGTTGGGCTTGCATAGGCCAAAGAGGATATGGCCGATATAAAAAATAGAATGCTTTTTAGTTTTCTATTCACTTTTTTCTCCTAATAATAGATTGAAATCACACATATACTATATACCCCTATATAGTATAATTGCAAGCTTAATTTTCAATCCTTTTGTTATTTTTTTCTGACTAATTGATAACTAATTAATCATTGAATTATCTGATTTGCATCGTTACAGAAGTACGATTTTTCCTTTATTTTTTTATGATTTCTCGTAAAATGATTATCTGATTAATTATATAAAAAGCATTTAGAAACTATGAATATTACAAAAAGGCGAATGATCGGTGGCTCTTTTCTTGTCATTGGCAATACCATCGGTGCTGGCATGTTATCTTTACCACTAATCACTGCCGCATCTGGCGCAATAACTGCAATTATTTTAATGATTCTTTCTTGGTCAGTAATGTATGTTACTTCTTTTAAGTTATTAAAACTATGCTCAGAATACCCCTTGGGGGTAAATTTCACTACCTTGAATGCAAAACGCATGCCTAAATTACTACAACCGCTATTTGTATTAATGTATTTACTATTGTTATATTCACTCATGTCTGCTTATACCACCCAAGGTGCATCACTGATTAAGACCATTTCCAATAATAACGTATCAAATACAGCCGTTGATACATTAATTTATATTCTAATTTTTGGTATTATTATTCTTAATACTAAGTTAAGTGATTATTTAAATCGCTCATTTGTCTCACTAAAATTAATCTTTTTCTTATTATGTATTGCTTTGATGATTGCCTATTTTAATGGCAGTTATATCTTATCAATGCCGCTATCGGTATTTGCATTACTTTATGCTTGGCCAACTCTACTACCTTCTTTTGGTTTTCAAAATATGGTACCTGTTCTATATGAATATCAACAAGGTAACCTCAAAGCAATCAAACGAAGTATCTTAATTGGTAGTTTGTCCGTTCTAATTATCTATATTATTTGGATTGTTATCTGCCTAGGGCTTATTCCTCAATTAGGTTCAATAAGCTATAAAACTATCTATAGCGATGGCAACACACTGGATAGCTTTATTGCCATCATTAAAGAAGGCACTAACAGTCATTGGGTTAATACTTTCTTAACTGTATTTATTAATATCTCGATTATAACGTCATTTATTTGTGTTGGCTTATCTCTGTATCATTACATTCGCGATATATTCAAGCAAATTAATATAAATTTGTGGAAAGTATTTGGCTTTATTTTAAGCTTTTTACCACCATTTATTTTTACTGTATTTTATCCTAAAGGCTTTATTCTCGCGCTACAATATGCAGCAATTTTCGCTGTTATTGCACTTGTTTTTACTCCAATTTATTTAGACAAATCTGAGCGTTTGAAGATTAAAAACCTATACCCACTGACTTTAGGGGCAGTCGTAATCCTTGCACAAATTTTCAATCTTCTAGGTTTGTTCACACCATTTTAATAAAATTTCCCTATCGGCATTTACTTAAATATTTTATTTTTTGTTATTTATTTCTGATACATACTATATAACTTCTTATTTTTTATATTTTTTTCTATTATTATTTTGAAATAATTACCCATTTAACAATGATCAAACAATTTGATATTATTATGTCTGATTATTTTAATTCAAGATAAGGTTGCCATATGAGCTATGAAATAAATTCACCAATAGATGTAGTTAAAGCCATATCTAAAGGCATTCCTTTAGTAATTACACATGCAAATGAACAAGACCCTTTAAGTATTCACGGACAAATTTATGTTCCTAATGTTGGAAATCATGGTTGCGGCATTGTCTATGAAGGCTTGTTTTGGGCCAGAAGTATTGGCCTTGTTGATGGGATGACAATTATTGATACAGCAAGACATAAAAGTGATTACGATGGTATACGATTTGGCACTAGAGATTTTATTCTTCGAAAGCAACACGTAAATTCTGCGCATTATCAAAAAGGTTATCTACAAAAATATTGTCATCAATCTCAAGACTCAAAATATAAAATTATTGCTTATCCAGAATTAACGCCTGAACTGATTGAAGCAGCAGCATCTTCTAAACGATTTAATGGAAAAACATACCCTGAATATAACTGCCATACTTTTATAAACGATGCCATTATAGATGCGCTAGAATTAAGTCAACTTAATGAGACGACTATTAAAGTATCCGATACACCAAAGTTAGTATTTTCAGAGTCTTACTCAAGTACAAGTTACTCTGATTCAGAGCAAACCAGTTCAAGACACTCTAATTCAAAGCATTCTAATAGGTGTTGTGTTTTACTTTAATAAAATTTAACATGCATTATTACAATGACTTATTAAATAACAAAGGCTTTATCTGATGCTTGCTGATACTCACTGTCATCTAGACTTTGATGAATTTGATCATGATAGAGAAGAACTTCTTAAACAAATAACAGATAATAACATTCAACGATTAATCAACCCCAGTATCTCAAGAAATAATTGGCAAAACGTTATCTCATTATCCAAACAATACCCATTAATTACAGCTGCTATTGGCATGCACCCTTGTTTTATTAATGACCATAACCCTAATGATTTAGCTGAATTAGAAAACCAATTAATCACTGAAAATATTAGCCTATTGGGTGAAATTGGCCTAGATAAACGAGTTGATAAATTCAATGAACAGCTATTTTATTTTGCTGAACAACTAAAAATTGCAAAAAAACTAAATTTACCCGTCATTATCCATTCAGTGAGAGCTCATACAGAAATTATTCATCAATTAAAATTATTAAAGTTTACAGCTGGCGGTATTATTCATGCTTTTAATGGCCCAATCGATATTGCAGAGAGCTACTTAAACTTAGGATTTAAATTAGGCATTGGTAGTATACTCACCTACCCAAAAAACAAATTGCTTAATATTATAACAAGTTTACCCTTATCAAGCTTTGTTTTAGAAACGGACTCTCCTGATATGCCACCGCACCATTCTGCCAAAAATCGCAACACACCACTTTCATTGATTTTGATATATAATATAGTTTGCCAAAATAGGCCAGAGTCTAAGTTGGAGATTGAAAATGAATTATGGCATAATAGCTGCCAATTTTTTAAATTTAGGTAGTATTTACTGTGAAACATGAAGGTTTGTTTGAAAGAACATCTATATTAATTAGTGATGAAGGCATTGAACAATTAAAAAAAAGTCGTATTCTACTTGCCGGTGTTGGCGGTGTTGGCTCTTTTGCTGCTGAGGCATTAGCTAGGGCTGGTGTTGGCTATATTAAATTAATTGATGCCGATACAGTAGCCGCTTCTAACTTAAATCGACAACTCGTTGCACTAGAGTCTACAATTGATCAAAAGAAAGTTGATATTATGGCACAACGGATTAAAGATATTAACCCGCTCTGTCAGGTAGAGGTTATTGATGATTTTATTAGAAAAGATACTATGGATGAAATTTTCAACGAACCCTTTGATTACGTGTTAGATGCTATCGATAGCCTAACTTCAAAAGTTGCCTACGTTCGTACAGCACATGAAAAAGGTTATCGTGTAATCTCTAGTATGGGCGCTGGTGGTAAAATCAACCCAACCACAATTCAAGTTAAAGATATTTATAAGACATCTGTTTGTAAATTAGCTCGATTAATGCGAATTCGCTTAAAACGACAAGGCGTTAGAAAAGGCATTAAAGCAGTCTTTTCCGATGAGCTTCCTATTGCTCCTTTACCACCCGAACCAGTTGCAGGTGAAGGCCGAGCTCGAGCAGTTAATGGCACCATTAGTTATATGCCCGCATTATTTGGCTTAACAATGGCTGGCGAAGTGATTAAAGATTTAATCGAGACATACACAAAAAAAAGATAATTTCATAACATAAATAATTGATCATTAGCCCATTAATTACTAAGCTATAGGTAGTAGAATGCTTATTTAAAATTTATTAATTTTCTTAGATGAAAATTAGTTAGTGGGGTTTACTAATGGTTGCTAAAAATATTAAAAAACCAACTGAAGTCTTTGTAGCTACAAAATTACTGTATTTAACACTGATTATCTCTATCGTTGCTACGCTTATAGTGCCTGAAACTGAAGTATTACTTGAAAAAATACCTAAATCAGAACATCACGGTATCTTGCTATCCTTTTGGATCGCTATGATTATTATGTATTTTATTTACTTTTACATTATTTATTCAATTAATGCAGGTAGACATTGGGCTCGCGTACTTTATGTTAGCTTATTTTTTATTTGGTTTATTTTATTCTTAATTGGTTTAGATCATTTATTAAATCATCCGCTACACCTTATTCTTCCATTAGTGCAAATGATCATCAATATAACGGCAATATTTTTACTATTTCAAACACATGTAAACTACTGGTTTGAACAAGATATTAATAAATCTCAGTTCGAAAATACAAAGTAATTTAACTATCTAATAATTTATGTGAAAAATTAATTATCACCCAGATAAGGAAGTTGAGTTAATATCATCATGATCGTGTCTAATCATTAAATTGTGTAAATCAAAAACAAGATAATTTAAAGGCTAAATAACAAAGGTTACTTTGTACACGACATATCTCCTATAACCATTGATTCATAGCTCTATCTATCCCAACATCAAATATTTGAAGTGTTATTTTTGTTAATATTTGCAACTGCTGGCCTCGCTTAAATAGTTTTTCACTAA
>JAKJJU010000055.1 GCA_021713295.1 Thiotrichales bacterium 19S3-11 | reverse complement strand
CAAAATCGTTTAGCAGTTGAAGATATTGTTAAATTCTCTTGTTGTTTTACTTCTAAAACTTTGTCCCTAAAATCTTGTGAGTATGCCATTAAAAATAATTCAAAACCAGATAGTTAAACAATTAAAGTAGTTATAACTCATTTAGAGGCTAATTTAAACTGTGTTAGCTATAGATTATCATCAACACTAAAATTCCCTCCATCAAATGAAACCGCAACGTTTCCATTTGCAAGTCCAGCATATATATTTCCAAGGGAAACATAGATGCTGGTAACTGTTTGAGCATCTAATCCATTCGTTTTTAATGTCCAAGATTTACCTGAATCAACTGAGATATAAACACCTTCTTCTGTCCCAACATAAATACTATTACTCATTGCAAATATTGCATATATTGTCTTATTATCTAAAAAGTGCTGCCATGTATTACCATTATCGCTTGAGAAAGAAAGCCCACCTTTATATGTTCCAACATAGACCTTATTTCCTTGAGCAAATAAACTGTAAATAACATCATCGCTACCTGATAAACCATTGCTATGATTAACCGTATGCCAAGAAGCACCACTATCATCTGAGATCGACAGACCTTTTGCATAAATACCCGCATAAATATGCTGATCCGCTGCTACAACTTGCGTAACATAGTAACTAGCTAAGCCTTCATTTTTACCTTTATAGACCCAGCTCTTACCATTATCAGTTGATATATCAAGGCCAGCTACTGAACCGACATAAAGATGATTGCCATCTGCAAATACAGATGTCACTTGATTGCTGCTAATTCCATTTGTATTACCCGTATAAGTAATCGCTTGATATACCCCATCTGCTAATAATGTAACACCATGGCCTGTATTAACCTGACTGTTATAAGGAATAACAGCGCCTGTTTGCATTTGACAGCCATCAGTTGAAGTGCAGGTAAATTTTGCTCCATAACCGCCAAAGTAAATACCATTATCATTAGCAGCTACTGATGTTACTTCATCAGAAGCTTCAGTTTGAACTTTAGAATAGCTTAATTGGTTATTATTTAGATAATAACTAAGGCCATTATCGGTAGCTACTATAATGATATTATTAAATTCATCTATATCATTAACGACTGAAGATGATAATTGATCTAAATTACTTTTAATATAATTTGTATATCTTATATTGTCACTTGGTTGCTCAGGGGCAGAAACACCCAAACCACCTTTTGTTGCTGCAAATATTTTTCCATGCTTATCAACAAAACTCATTGTGACATTTGTTGAAGCTAAACCAGAGGAGCCAAATATAAACGTAAATGGATTCCAGATTTCATTAATTTGATCCGTATAGCCAACCCCCAAGCTTGTTGATAACGTTACTTTATTATTATTAATATATATGCCATTTAAAGTTGGAACATTACCTGAATTATTATCTCTAGGAATTGTAAAATTCCAAGTATTTCCATCATCCGTAGATAACCAAGCTGTTGAGAAGTATACATCAACAAATCCAACATACGACTGGCTAACAAATAAATGTCTAGGACAAACAATAGGATATACATTTGTTGGCCAATTAATTTGTCGCCAAGTTAATCCCTGATTATTTGACTCTAATAAAAAAGCACTATCTGAAACATCCTCACTCTCATTATCATAAGCAGCGAATAAATATAACCTATTATCACCATATCCAACATTTTGATAATAACCTTTATATTTATCATTAAGACTTTGCCATGATTGCCCCCCATCATAAGATACATCCGCATAACCATTATCAATAATATATATATTGTCTCCACTTGCTGCTATATCTTTTATAATGTTTGATGATAGACCATCATCAACTGTTTTTAATATCCAACTATTGCCTAAATCTTTTGAGATAAATAAGCCATCATCAGAACCAGCGTATATTTCGCCTTTTTGATCATTAACATAGACGACATTAATCTTATAACCTTCTAACTTGTTAGAGTATATTTCATCGCCAAACCCCATTGAAATACTAAAAATCAAGCTGATTATAACGTTTAAGCTAACTATAATTATTTTATTCTTCATTACGCAACCCTCTTTCTATTTATGAGTCATTGCTTCGTATTTTGGCATCATACTTCTAATAAATAAAAATGTAAAGAATAAATCTGATTAACTTATATTATTAAATTACGATGTTGGTGCAACCCACTAATCACTGATTTAATTGTACAACTTTCAAGCAGCTTAGCTTCTTGAGATTGATTACTTTCTTTTAGATGATCAACTGTCTGATCAATACTTTCTTGAATAATACGTTTAATGTGTGTCGATGTTGCAACAGCCCCAAAACCTCTTTGTTTAGGAATTAATGGAACATCATCCTGTTTGGACTGATCAGGTAAATCACTTAATCCTAAATAACATCTCCATCTAATCAAAGCATTCAATGCTTTCTGGTTAACAGGTAGCTTGCGATTATTATTTGTATAAAAAAACCAATCACCTCTCTCATCTTCAATAAAATGATTCATTTTTGGCATCACTTTTTGCTTAACGGTTAACTCTGTAACCGATACTTTTAAATGATAAATCATACTTAAAACAAAATATGCTCTTTCTATAGTAAACTGGTTACTACTTAGCAATCTTTTTGTATGAATAATAATTTTTTCAATTTCTTTACTATTTAATACCTTATTTTTCCTACTAACGGTTTCATTCTTGGTTTTTGGTAATAGTGAAAAACGATAACGTAGTAAAATCATTGGATTCTTCTTAACATATTTCTTCTGCAAAAGAAAATTATAAAATGTACTTAAAATAGCAATTAACTCTTTAAGAGAATCATCACTTAATTTAAATTGTTTATTTTTGTGCTGTTCAATATTTTTAAATTCATCTCTTGTTAGTTGAATGGCAAATGGTCTCCAAATTGGATTTTGCACGCGTTTAAAACCCTCTCTTAAATACCGTCTAGCTTTAGTAAATCCAACCCAATGATCTGGGGGTGATTGACAAAAATGGATATAACTATATATATCATCAGCTGTCAGTTCTTTAATTGGTTTATGTTTAATTAACCAACACCAGTGCAATAATCGTTCAACTTCTCTTCTATAGGAATTAAACGTTCCCACATGCCTACTATATGCTTTTAAAAACTTTTTCGCATAATGGTACTCTTCTTCGTTTTTAACTTGGTAAGGTATAAAGTCTGTTTGAAAGGTATATTCAGCTGTATCAAAAATAGCTAACGGAGATTGAGTGCTATCATTTAAATTCATTATTATTATCTCTCTTTTTTTAAACCTCCTAATATCTTATTATTTTAAAACAGATAAAAACCCATCAAAAAATGAGGTAATTTTACCTTAATAATTTCCATTGATTAACTATCATAAACCATATCAAATCATTTTTTACACTGTTTGTTTTACAGCAATTTAATGTGCTAATATTCAAATGTTAATTATAACGTTAACACGCATTACATAACAATAAGGTGGGGGCTTGCAACATGACTTTTGAAAATAAAGATGACGAAAAATTTCCACATGAACAATGGCAATTAAATTATCTAAAACAATTACCTCTAGAACAGTTGACACATTTAAACAATGATCACATAGCTTACTTATGTAAACTCAGGCCATCACATCTAAAAAATGTAGCCTATAATAAACTTGAAAAGTTAATTTCAGCTATTAACGACATAAATCAATTTAAGCATTTATTTATATTTAATTCTAAACAGCTAAACTGTGTTTCTGTCGATAGATTGAGCTTTCTTATAAAGAAATATTCAAATAATGCTCAGAAGTATAAAAATTTAGCTTTATTAAGCTCAGAACACTTAACTAATCTTAATGATGACCTTTTAGATAAATTAATTAGCAGCAAACATATCCATAAATTAGCAAAACTAACAGTAAATCAAATCGAAACTATTACCTTTACCAAATTAGAAAATATAGCTACAAAACTTAGTGAAATTCAATTTAGTCGACTATCAAAACTAAGTATTAATGATTTATATTACAAGCCAGTCTATGAACTTTACAGTCAAACAAAAATTAATTTTCTAGTATGCTTTGAGATTGATAATACCTTAATAACACAACAAAATAATATTAATAAATTTTATACAAAATCCACCGCCAAACTGGCGAATAGTTCACCATATAACTCTTTAGAAAGTAGGGGAAAAAAAATTTATAACCTATTTTTAGAAAACTATATAAATTTGTTTTCCGAAATCATAAAAAATAAAGGACATATTGCCTTTGTTACAAAAGGTGCACAAGGTAATTTCCCAGAGTTCATAAAAAAATACTATGGCTTAGATGAAAGTGATTATTCATTTTATCAAGTTAAATCCTCTTATCGTAACGATACTAACAAACTTATAACATTACATAGAAGTACTACAGAAACCTTTGACTATATTGTCAGTGCGGATCAATTAGTTCATAAAAAATCCATAGCACTTGATAATGCAACCCATGCCTGCGGCTTATCAAAAGCTGCCAAAGTTACCTATCTAGTAGACACTGATCCAGTAGAGATTAATCACATTTCTAAAGAGGGTTATATAGGAATTCTGGCAGCTACTGAATACAAGAAAACCAATAATAATTATGACCGCAACAAATTCTTCAATGAAATACACAAATACATTAAAAACAATCAATCACCCTACACTTTTATGGACTTTATTAACAGTTTTGCAAAAAGTTTTGGTGACGGAATTTCACCTCGTACCAATGGTTTATTGTTCAAATCATTCAAACTCTAATAATGCCTCTAGCTCTTTAACTCTCTGTCTTAGCTGATAAATAATAGCAATCCCTGGAGCATTAACACCAAGATCTCTAGCTAAGCGCAATGCTGCTTTTACTTTAGCTAACTGATCACAAGAAATATAATATTGATTCTGTCTTTCAACTGCATAAATAACATCATGCTCGATCCACTCAATCACCACCTTATCAGATACACTTAGCATCTCTGATAATTGCTCTAATGAAAGCAAGTCGTTATCTGCCACTAATCCTGTATGTATTTCCATTATTACGCTCCTATCAAATCACTGCGTGGATCAAACGCCATTGTTTCACTCATCTGTTTGTAAAATGCTTTTTGTTCATCTGAAACAGCTGGTGGTAGAATCACATCTAAGACAACATAAAAGTCACCCCCGGCTAAGCCTTTAGCTTTAAGGCGCATTTTTTTACCTGTTTGCGTATGTGCTGGCACCTTTAATTTTACTTTAGCATGTGGTGTGTCAATAGAAATTTCTTCACCTAATGCAGCCTCCCACGGTGCAATTGGAACATGGTAATAGATATCATTGCCGACTACTTTAAATTTCTCACTCGATTGAATCGTAACCTCAATAAATAAATCACCATTACCACCTTTTCCATGCCCCTGAGAGCCTTGACCTTTTAGTCTAATTTGCTGGTGATTAGCTATCCCCTTAGGTATTTTAACTTTTAGCTTTTTCTCTTTTTGTATTAATTGCCCATTTTGATCAATATCTTGATAAGCAAAATGAAGCATTCTTTCTGTACCAGCTAACGCTTCTTCTATTGAAATCTCCGCTTTTGTATGTAGATCCTGTCCTGGCATATCAAATGAAGCATTTCCCTGGGAATGGTAACGCTTGTAACTCCCGCCAGCTCCTTTACGACCGAATAAATCAGCAAAAATATCCTCATAGCCTTCAAAGCCATGATATTCGCCTGAAGTATTACTCTGATAGCTTCCTTGCCCAGCACTTGAGGTGCCTCCTCTATTCATTGTCTCTTTTGCTTGTTGCCATTGTTCCCCATATTGATCATAGAGTTTACGCTTTTGATCATCTTTTAGTACTTCATAAGCATCCTGAATATCTTTGAATTTATCTTCAGCGTCTTTTTCGGTACTTACATCAGGGTGATATTTTTTTGCTAAGCGTCGATATGCTTTTTTAATTTCTTGAGCATTAGCATTTTTACTAACACCCAGTAATTGATAATAATCTGCCATTGATAAATACTCCGCTTTAATATCAATTAGCTACTATTAGATATCGATTAAAAATCCATGTAACTAGTTATCTCTAAGCTATATATTCAACCTTATAAACTAGCCAGCAGTCAAGCAATTAACAAAATATCTAAGCATCAAATATTGAATATATGACAGAGTAAACTACACTTTTAATATACCTGAGTATATAAGTTTATTTTAAACACTAATTTTAGTTTGGGGTTATCCAATGAGTAACAACTATCAAATCCTCGTCATTGACAATGACCAAGAGGATCGACAATTAATAAGACAATTACTAATACATCAAAAACAACAACAGTTTGAAATTAAAGAACTCTTTGATGCTGATTCAGCGATTAAATATTGCCACTTACATACGCCTGATTGTATTTTAGTTGACTACACATTACCTGGTCTCAATGGCCTTGACTTTATTAAAATATTGCATGAAAAGCTTCCTAACCAGCTGCATAATATTATTATGTTAACGAATCAAAATAGTAAAGAAGTAGCAGCTAAAGCAATTAAATCCGGTGCTTTTGATTATATAAGCAAGCATAAGTTATCTGCTCCTAAATTAACCAATTCAATTAATGAGAGCATTAAACGTATTAAAGTTAAACAACAGAAAAAAGATAAAGAAAAAAAATTCCATCAAATGATTGATTATGATCCACTAACGAAACTTGCCAATCAAAAAGCCTTTAAACAAAAAATTGAACAACAGTTCCATGCTGCACAGCGTTATAATCGATTGTCCGCATTACTTTTAATAGATCTGGATAAATTCCATTTAATCAATGACTCATTAGGATATGATGCTGGTGATGAGTTACTCAAACTCATTGCTGATCGAATTAATAAAAATATTAGAACTAGTGATTTTGCTGCACGGCTGGAAGAAGATCATTTTGCTATTATTCTCGATCAAATTAAAGAGCCTGAACATGCCAGTATTGTTGCCAGTAAATTAATTGATGCTATTAATGAGCCTTATGAACTAAATCATAAGACAATAAGGATATCTATAAATGTTGGTTTATGTTGCTTTCCACAACGATTTAATCTACCGAATGAAGTTATTGATCGTGCAAATGTTGCAATGTACTATGCCAAACTAAATAAAAAACAAACACTATGGTATTACCCACAACAGTAAACAATTAAATATTTACTTGATCATTCAATCGAAACTTATATACTAAAACCTCTGTATCATCTATTTAACGTTACTTTATGCAACAATTGACTTTCACTAAAAAACTTGGCGCTACTCTAATTATTGCTGGTACTTCTATTGGCGCTGGTATGCTAGCATTGCCAATGATTACTGCAGCCAGTGGTTTTAAAATTTCTCTCGGGTTATTACTAATCACTTGGGCCTTAATGGCGATTACAGCACAATTAATTACTGAAATTAATCTACACTTTAGAAGTGGTACTAATTTTAATTCAATGGCGGCAAAAACACTTGGTTTACCCGGGCAAATTATTACTTGGTTATCCTATGTTCTACTCTTGTACTCTTTATCTGCTGCCTATATCGCTGGCGGATCAGAAATTTTAGATAACTTACTTAACACATCTACTTGGCAAAGTGCCATTATTATTATTTTAGTTTTAGGTAGCTTTATCTATTGGGGCTTACATGCTGTTGATCACCTAAACAAGTTACTTATTACAATAAAAGCTATTTTATTTTTTACTTTGGCAATTGTTATTTCACCGTATGTCTCCATCGACTATTTAAATACCCAAACACCAAACATTAACTATTTATGGTATAGCTTTCCCATTTTAATTACGTCATTTGGCTTTCATATTGTTATACCCAGTATCCGAAGATATTTTGGTGATGACAAAGCTAATTTTAAAAGCTTACGAATGGTTGTATTTATCGGCAGCACCATTCCTCTTTTTATCTATATTCTATGGGAAATACTCACGCTAGGCACAATACCTTTGTTTGGCATGCATAGTTTTCAAATGATTATTGATCATGGAGACTCTATTAATGGGTTAATTGGTTCATTGGAAAAATCTCTAAATATTGGCTATATTGCAAGAATTGCTAATGCATTTACTAGTGTTGCGATTACGACGTCATTTTTAGGTGTTACCATGGGGTTATATCACTTTAATCAAGATACTTACAAACTAAACCCTAAAAAGCACTTAAGTCGTATTATTGCGTTTGTTATTACCTACTTACCGCCTTTAATTTTTGTTCTCTTCTACCCAAGAGGCTTTGTCCTAGCTTTAGGATATGCAAGTATTTTTGTTGCTATTTTGTTAATCATTCTTCCTGTATTAATGGTTTGGAAAATTCGCAATCAAACGAATACACATACCTTTACTAAGAAGCTAGTTTTAATATTAGTATTTTTAGTCGGACTTATTATTATTGGATTACAAATTGCAACTTCCTTTGACTTATTACCTTATCTCTAATCCTAAAGTTTAAACTGTTACTAATAATCCGTTAGCCTCAGACAAACTAACTTTAAAAAATACTTACATTTTATTAAAAAATTATATTTTTTATCAAAATGCGCTAAGCCTCAATATTAAAGGGATTATTAAAACTAATATCAGCAAAATTTCCCTGAAAAATTGTATTAAAATACTATAAGTTATAAGGGATACAACCTCCTAATTTACATAAATACGTAAAATCAAAGAAAGTCATAAAAAAACAACTTTATGTCTGGTTATTTGGCATTTTGGCGGGTAAAATGATCTAAATTTGTTCAACTTTAGGAGAAATTTATGAATTTACAACAATTTAATCTAATGGCACAAAATATCAAACAATCCGTTGAACTTGTTGAGTTATATCAAGCTAGTGAAGGAATGGATAATAATTTTAGAGATTTAAATTCACCTAAAGCTGGTTATTTAGAGAATAGTTACCAAGGAATTTTTGAAACATCACATTTAGATGGTCATTATTTTGGCGATTTCACTTGGGATAGTGGAAATAAAATTTGTACTTATACCGCTCAAGGAACACTAGGATCTGATGGTGCAGGCCATCCTGGATTAACAACCAATGGTACAACAGCATGCGCTGGAGTCATTGGCAAAGAAGGTGGAATTATATTTCATAGTGGTCACTTTCAACCTAAAGCAAATAATGTTCTTCACTTTATGGTAAACTTTATTAATAATTCACTTGAACGGTATCGCAAAGAACAAATGGGGCTAACTGAAGAAGATGATATGTTTATTGAAAGAATGCCATTTCAATCTGAAGAAGCACTATTAACTTATTTATGTGAAAAATTTCCAATTGAAGTTTATTATGATGATTCAAAGACTGCTACCATCACAACTACATTTGTTGATTTGTATCAGCATGTTCAAGAATTTAACCACTTTAAAACTGATGATATAAGTAAAAAACAACAACAAATCGCCAAAGAAGAAGCCCAATTAAAACAACAGCAGAAACGAGCCTTAGTCACAGATCTATTAGACGCTGGTAGAACTAATTTAAACACATACTTTTTTGGTAAAAAGGGAGGCACTATGGTTGAATTTGAAGGAAAGCAGTATAGAGTCCCTAGCAAAATAGCTAACAGCGTAAATCATACGACAGTAAAAGAACAGTATAAAAATTCAGAAATCACTTATCCTATGTTTAAACAATCACTTAAAACTACGTTAGCACAACAAGTAGGCACTAGCACAAATAAAGGTCGTTCACCCAAAACAGTTGCTTTTTATAGTGCAACCAAATCCCAAGATGATCTCGAAACCTCAATTGCAACATATCGATGAGATTTAGCGATCAAAACTACAACAAAACCCATTCAATTTGTGCAAAAACTCATAAAATATATTTTTATCTACTTGAGGAGTCCAATCTATAGGTCCCATTTCATCTGGTGTCGGTGGTACTCCTAAAGAGGAGGAAGTTGTTAAAGCTGCTTCACCAAGCAGTTGTATTGGCTCTGATTGTGCTGACTCTCTTTTAGAATCAACGATCATCGTTTCTAATTCTCTTTTTTTTGTAGCTATATAGCTTTTAATTAAATCATCATCATTACTATGTTGCTTATTTTCTTTTAATGCTTTTAATTCATTTTTAATTTCATGACGACGTGCTGCTTCACTATGATTCCTCCATGGATGATGCTTGATAAAGCCATCAAAATAATCATCTTCATTAAATAAACTAGTCAATTGTTCATCAACTTCTTTAACAAGCATCTCAAGCTCATTATCAATCCACATAACAACTTTAAAATTATCAATAACACCATCAAACTCAGCATAATTAATAGAATATGTTTCTTTATCACTATCAAATGTAAAGATACTGTTTTTAATATCAAGAATACTTTTGATATGTGCTTCTTTTATTTGGCTATAGCCGAATTCTTCACTTGTACTAATAGGCTCCATATTTAACCATCGTGAATTACTTATTCTAAATGCGCTGGTATTTTTTAAATTTGCATTTTTACTAAAAATAGCATTGACCATTGCAGTTATAATTTCAATTCTGTCTTGGCCATTTTGTGTTTTTACATTGTTTGAAATGTAATTCATTATCGCCATTTGCGCTATTTCATCATTTGATGAAATGCCCCCTTACAGTCCTACATATCATACCTTTTTCATAGGTAATTTATTAAGACCTTTATATACCTCATATGGAACATAGTTTCCCAATGCTTGATGAGGCCTTTTATGATTATAATGCTCA
>JAKJJU010000054.1 GCA_021713295.1 Thiotrichales bacterium 19S3-11 | reverse complement strand
CATCGTTCGGTTAGAAATGCCATGACTCATTTACTTTCTGCATTAGCTGCATGGGTAATTAGCCCAATTAAAATTTCAGCCCAAAAGAAGATTGCTTATGTGAAAAATTAATTATCGAACTCGGGTTAAATAGTTAATAAAAAATAAAATAAAAATATTATAAAAAAATTACATTTATTATTGATCTTCTTTTAATGTCTGATAAATTGTCGCTTGAACAACAACACAAATTTTATAATTACAGTACTTTAGGGGATTGCAAATGTCTATTAATATAAATAAGCTAGGCTTATCTTGTGTGCTATCTTTATCATTTATACTTTACGGTTGTCATAGTGATATTGATGGATCTTCTGATTCAGATAATTCAAATGATCATGGTCAACCAGTAAATAACGTTACTTACACATTAGAAGATAGTCATACTTCAGATGTGGCCGTTGTTGCATCAGATTATATAATAGATGTAGATTTGACTGAAACAGCAACTACTCTGCAAGTTGGCACTACACCAACCTCAAATGCTCAAGCTGATAATATACAGCTTAATTTTGTAACACCGTCACAGGCTGATCATTTCATCGTTAAGTATTCATCTGCATGTAATACATTAACAACAGATCAATTATGTCAGATTACAGTAACACCAAAAGATAATGATTATGTTGGCCAGTTAGTGTCATATTATATTAGTGGTTCAGTTAATGGCCAAGATACACAGCTTTCAAATGAATCATTTAAAGTAGAGTCATTAACGAATAAATACCCAACTGTGATTGGCAGTGGTGCAACAAATTCAAAAACACAAAAAATTATTGTTGAAAATAGTACAGGTACTGAGGTAGATGTAAGTAAAGATATTTTTACTTCAAATGACCTAGAAATATCATTTGATTCGCATTGTAAAGGGATATTAGAAAATGGCCAGACTTGTTCAGTTAATGTTTTAGCTAATAATAAACATACGTTTACTAAATCAGTTAATTACCAAATGTTAAATACAAGTAATCATATTCAAGCCATGACTGCTCAAATTTCAGTGATTAGACCGATTGTTAAGGTATGGCCTCGAAATATCACATTAAATTCAGGTGAGTCTAAAAAAGTTTATATTATCAATGCATCACCAGTTGCAGCGCATAATATAGAAATGACACCATCTGATTCAGAAATTCAGATAAGTAATAATACTTGTACAAAGAATTTAGCACCATTAAGTGTTTGTAGCGTTCAATTAAATACAAGTACTACGCCGCAAGGAGCATATAATTTATCAGCAACAGGGGATAACTTTAATCAATCAAATCAAGTTTCAGTGGATGTTGTAAAACCAAATTATCTAACAGTTAGTTTGTCAAATAAGCATATTACAACGAATAGTAATATTCAAAAGCATATTACAGTTAATGTAACTAATAATGGTAATTACGATATTAATAATTTAAAACTAACGACAACACCTGCTTTAGAAAATCTAACGGTTAATACTGGTACAAGTACATGCCAAGATAGTATGACATTAACTCAAGGTGCATCATGTCAGTATGATTTAGACTATAACCCAGGTAATATTACGCAACCAGCTTATACTGATACAATGATTAATGTTAGCGGAGATGGTACATTAACACAGCATAAGCCATTGACGATTGATAATTATCCTGAATATTATACAACACCGCAAAATAGTCAACGTTTCCATCAAGGTTTACCAGATAATTATGTAAACACTTCATTTGTTTTACCAAATGGTGTGATTTATGCAGGTACCAATACTGGTGGTTTAGCTATCTCAAAAGATAATGGTAAAACTTGGGTTGACTTAACCACAGCAAATGGTCTTAGTTTAAACCAAATTCGTTCATTATTTATTACCCAAGGTGGTAAAAACATTTATGTTGGTACTTATAGTGGTCTTGTAATTTCTCATAATTATGGTCGAACTTGGATAAAAGTCACAAATACAGGTGTTGGTGGAATTATTTCCGCAATTTATGTAGTGACTAATGATACGGCTGGGCAGTCAGTTGATACTGTCTATATTGGTACAGGTAATGGTGCAGGTAGATCATTTGCAATATCATATGATAATGGTGATACTTGGCAATCAAAAACAGGTATACCTAATCTTGTCTCAAATATTTATGTTGATGAAAGTGGAATCATTTATGTAGCATCTAAAGGTGGATTATATATTTCACAAGATAGTAGTGGTGATGCTTTTAATCTAGAAAATGGTCAAGATGGTGATACTTTAGCCTCAACAACTATTAGAGGGTTATTGGTTAATAATGGCGTTATTTATGTTGGTACGGTCAATGGATTATCTGTCTCTAATGATGGTGGTAATCATTATCATACAATTAATAAAGCAAATAGTGGCATTATAAATAACACCATTCGAGATATCTTAGTTAAAGATAAGTTAATCTATTTAGCAACTGATGGTGGTCTTTCAGTTTCTTCAATTGCTAATCATGTAAATATGAAGAAATGGCATAACTTTACAGTAGTTAATGGACTTGGAAGTAATCAAGTAAAATCTGTATTTGTAGAAAATCATAGAATTTATGTAGCAACTACGGGTGGATTTTCTTACTCAAAAGTTATAGATTCAATTAAATCACATAAATTATTTTTTAAAACTCTCGTTCAAAATTTAAATGGATTGGCAAATAATAATATTAATCAGCTGTTTAGTGAAAATGATAAACTTTATGCAGCAACAACAAATGGTTTGTCTGTTTCTACTAACGTAGGTGAAAACTGGATGACTTATACAACTGAAGATGCTTTAGCTGATAATGATATTAGAACTCTTTATGTAAAAAATGGTGTAATTTATGCAGGTACTAAAAATGGTTTATCTATTTTACCTCAAGGTGCTAGTCAATTTGATCAAAAAATAACGACTGCTAATGGCTTAGGTAGTAATGTAATTGATAGTATTTATGTAACTGACTCTGGTATTATTTATGCTGGGACTGATAAAGGTTTATTCGTTTCAACTGATTCTACAGGTAGTCAATTTACTCAGGTTGCAGATAATACGGGTATGTTAACAGATAAACCGATTAATAGTATTTATGCATCAGATAATGGCCAAACACTTTATGTTGCAACTAATGATGGGCTTTATTTATCAATTACATATGGTACAGTTTTTTATCAAGAAAGTGATTTAGGTAATTGTCAGGTTAATACAATAGAAGTATCAAATGATGGTCTAACAATTTATGTAGGTACTATTAATGGCTTATACATTGGTCATAAGAAAAATTTGGGCGTATTATCATTTGATGATCCAATTACTACTAACAATGGTCTTGTTGGTAATAATATCCAAAGTATTTATGTTGTAGACGGTGGTAATAATATTTACTTGGGAATTAATACAAACTCTAATGGCCAAATGGTAGAGTCTCATCGTGGCCTTGCAATCTCAAATAATGGTGGCGCTACTTGGACGAATAAATTAACAGCCAATGGTTTAGGTAGTAATCGTGTTAACAGTGTACTAGAAGTGAATAATACAGTATACGTTGGGACGATTATGGGTATTGCTAAAACTGAATTAAGTGCTTAAGCCTTTATTTGATGTTTTTTGCTCCACAGAAAAAAGCGAAAAATATGTAAAAAAGCGGTGATAAACACCAATAATGAAAATAAATACGCAAGTGGAATAAATAAGTTAGGAATGCTGATCATAATAATAAAAAAGATAAAAGTCTCAGCTCTTTCCATTAATCCATGGCTATAAAAAAAACTTTTTCCTTGGTTAGCTCTATTGGTAGTAAAAATACCAATGACTAGAAATGCACTGATACACAAAATAATTGATGCAAGCATTAATAATCCTGGGGCAGCTCTTGTTTGAATGCTGAAAAAGCATAAACTTAAGATAACCATAATTTCAACTGAACGATCAGATATAATATCTAATATGCATCCTAAGTCGCTTTGAGTTTGGCTAATTCTGGCAACTGTGCCATCGAGTGTATCTAAATAACCAGATACTAATAGGAAGAAAATAGCAAAAAGTGGGTAGTCTAATAAAATAGCTATAGATGCAATTAGGCCGGCTAATAACGATAAAAATGTAATGGTAATGGGGTGAATTTTACCATTTAATTGGTTGGCAACCCAATTAACAAGAAACTTTTGATATGGCTTTCTTACAGACTGTTCTAACATTAATTACCTTAATTTATCCATTTTGGCAGAGATTATAATCCAGGTAGTTTATTACCACCTAATATATGGTAGTGAATATGGAAGACTTCTTGGCCACCACCTTTATCTGTATTAATGATTGTTCTAAAGCCAGACGCCAAATTTAGCATGGTGGCTATTTTGGGTAAAAGTAACGTTAATTTTCCCATTAATAATTCATCATCTTCATTGGTTTCTTTGAGCGAATGGATGTGCTTTTTGGGAATCACCAAAGCATGGGTATCTGCTTTAGGGTATAAATCGTAAAAAGCAAGAAAGTTTTCGTCTTCATAAATTTTATCACAAGGTAATTCATGATTAACAATTTTACAAAAAATACATTCCGTCATTAGATAAAAACTCCTAATTATTCTTTCTTAGATCGAGTAAAAAGATACCATAAAATAATTAAAGCGCCAACAATACCAAACTGATCTCTATAGTGTAAGAACAGTGAGTTCAAATGTTCAAATCCTGGTAACCGAATAGAAAGTGCAGCATAAAGCACGAGTGCAAATCCAGTTGCAATAATAAAACCTCTACGTTTTGCTGTTTTTGTAGCAGTGATAATAGTTTTTGTTTTTTTATCTTTTAGTTGTAATTGCTGTAAATAATCGTGTTGTTGCTTAACCGTATCCATAATAAGTTGTGGAAACTCTGGTAAATGATCACTTAGTTGTGGCAATTGGTCATAGATTCTTTGTCCAAAACCACGGATACCAACACGCTTTTTCATCCAGTTTTCTAAAAATGGTTTAGCTGTCGCCCATAAATTTAGTTCAGGGTATAATTGTCTACCTAAGCCTTCTATGCTGAGAAGTGTTTTTTGGAGTAGCACAAGTTGTGGCTGAACTTGCATATCAAAACGTCTAGCAATTTGAAATAAGCGCATGAGTGTTTGACCAAATGAAATTTCACTTAATGGTTTTTCGAAGATGGGTTCGCATACGGTACGAATAGCGCTTTCAAGCTCATCTAAACGGGTGGTTGAAGGTACCCAGCCTGATTTGATGTGTAATTCAGCGACTTGGCGGTAATCACGATTAAAAAATGCGAGAAAATTTGCTGCTAAGTAGCCTTGATCTTCTTTTGATAGGGTACCGACAATACCAAAATCAACTGAAATGTAGCCGGGATCATTTGGATTTTCTATGTTAACAAAAATATTACCAGGGTGCATATCAGCATGAAAAAAGCAATCTCGAAAAACTTGGGTATAAAAGATTTCAACACCACGCTCAGCTAACAACTTAAGATTAACGTTCATTGCCTTTAGTGTTTCAATATCTGAAATGGCAATACCATAGATACGTTCCATTGTTAAGATATTATGGCTGCAGTAATCCCAAAATATTTCTGGGACATAGTGTGTTTTGTCATTTTTAAAATTACGGCGTAGTTGAGAGGCGTTAGCAGCTTCACGCATAAGATCAAGTTCATCAAGTAAGTCCCTATTGATTTCAGCGACAACTTCAATAGGGCGTAGTCGTCTAGTTGTTGGTATATAATATTCGATCATTTTTGCCAGTGATGCTAATAGCTGAGTGTCTTTTTTAAGAATTTTATTAATATTTGGACGAAGTACTTTCACAACAACATCGCGCCCTTCTTTTAATGTAGCTGCATGAACTTGAGCAATAGAAGCAGAGGCCATTGGTTCGATGGTAAAACTTGAAAATAACTCATCAATAGTATTACCCAATGCTTTTTCTATCTTTGTAATTGCAATTTTTCCATCGAATGGAGGAACTTTGTCTTGTAATTTAGCCAGCTCATTTGCAATATCTGAAGGAATTAAATCTCTGCGTGTTGATAGTGCTTGGCCAAACTTTATAAATACAGGCCCTAAGGTTTCTAATGCCAATCGAATACGAACACCTCGTGGCAATTTTTTTGATTTTGAAAACCAATAAAATGGGTTAACGTATAGGGCAAACTTTAGAGCTCTGAATAAAGGGATAGCCACAAGAACTTCTGTCAAGTTATAGCGAGACCAGATATAAGCAATATAAATAAGCCGTAACCATTGTGAAATAGGCTTCATTCGTTTTTTAGTCCTTTTATTAAGCAATTAAATTTATGTTCAACTCTTTCAGCACTAATGCTAGTCATTAGGATATCATGACTAAAGTCTTCTGATTGCTCTTTAGGTGGAAATAATAATAGTTCTTCTTTTAAATATTCACTGAGCTCTGTAGAGGACTTTTCCTTAAGGCTTATTAATGCGCTTTTAAGCCATTTTAGTGGTTGGCCTAGATGATAAGTCATTGACTTTCCAAGATATGGTTCTAACCAAAATGATAACTCAGGCGCTAGAGCAAGATAAAATCGATTCCATGCCAAAACGGTCTTTAATGAACCTTTAAGTTTAATTTCTTTACTATAAAAAAGCATTTGGGGCATATCACTAATTGCTGCTTTAATAAATGAGGGAAGTGTTGCTGATAATTCAGCATTAAAAGTATCACCATCGGTATAAGGTGATAGCTGAATTTCATTAGAAAGCGCTTTAACAATAACAGTTATATTAAAGTCAGTGATTCTTAGTAGGATGGATTCACCATTTAAGCGGTTAATTAGTGTTTCACTTTGCGGATCAAAACGAATAATTCTATTGATTACTTTTTCAAATGCAGGAATGAATGTATAAATCATAATCTAAGTGCTTTACTAGTTAGTATTTACTGGCGTAATGTAAGGCAACAATGCCGCCACTTAAGTTTTGGTAACCAACGTCCTCAAATCCTGCCACTCTAATCATATTGCAGAGTGTTTCTTGATCTGGATGTTTTCGAATTGATTCAGCTAAGTAGCGATAACTTTCAGGGTCGTTAACAATCAGTTTGCCTAGCCATGGTAATACATTAAAGGAATATTGGTCATAAATTTTACTTAATAATGGTAATACAGGTTTTGAAAATTCTAAAATTAATAATCTACCACCTGGTTTTATCACACGAAACATACTATTGAGAGCAGCTTGTTTATCTCGAACATTTCTTAAACCAAAGGATATAGTAATGCAGTCAAATAGATTATCGCTAAATGGTAAAGCTTCTGCGTTTGCTTGTACATATTGTAGATTTTTAATGCAGCCCTTATTAATCAGCTTTTCTTTGCCTACATTTAGCATTGATTGATTAATGTCACTTAAAATCACTAATCCATTGTTACCAACAATTTGACTAAACCGGTAAGCTAGATCACCTGTTCCACCAGCTAGATCTAGAATCGTATCACCGAGTTTGGCTTTGCTTTTTTTAATTGTAATATATTTCCAGTAGCGATGTATGCCAAGAGACATTACATCATTCATTAAATCATATTTAGATGCAACAGAGTGAAATACATCATTAACCTTGCTTTGTTTTTCTTCCCAACTAACATCTCGAAAACCAAAGTCGGTGGTTTTATTGGTATTAGAGTTTTTGTCTGTATTTGGTGATGAATGTTTCTCAGTCATGATAAGTAGCTTCTATCTTGGTTAAATGAATTGCACCATTAATATTGTTAGGATACTGTAACCTAACTTAGATTTAATGACAATCTTGTTTTTATTCACATTAGTTGCATTATGGTGGGATAATCGATAAATTTTAAAATAGAACATAATATTGAGATTAAGTATAAATTAAGTTATCAGAAACTATGAAAAGAAAAATTAAAACAATAGTCACAGCTGTTTCAAGTGCAATTTTAGTTTCACTTGTCTCAGCATGTAGTGGCGTACACCAAGTCGTTCGTGCTGATGGTAAGCCGTTAGGCCTGCAAACGTCTCCTGAAATATCACAATCAACGTCGCAACGCGTATTGATTCTTATGGCAAATGACGGTTCCGATGATGCTCAGATTTATAAAGGTAGTGGTAAAATTACAACGCAATTGATTCAAAATGTGTTTAGACCGTATTTCAAAGTAGTGAAGCTTGAGAGCCTCAATGGCAGTTTAGAAAATCAGCTTGAGATGGCAAAAAGTCAAGGATATCAATATATTATTATTCCTGAAATATTACAATGGAGTGACCATTATACTTTTTGGACTGGCGTGCCAGATGAGGTTAGTTTAAATTTAAAAATTTATAATACAAATACACAGCAACAAATAGATAGTTTTACGATCAAAAGCGAAAGCTCACTAACGCCAAAACCAAATCAAAAACCCCAAGATTTGTTATATCAGCCATTAAAGCAAATAGCCAAAGTAATGTTTAATCATGACGTATCATAAAATTAGTTCAGGTAATGACTATGTTTGTTGTATCAAAAAATTACACAAACATTTGGGTATTGATAAAATGTACCTTGAGAAACATATCAATCAATTGTATCAAGAGGTGTCAAAAGAAAAATTAGTTTTATGTGGTAAAGATTGCTTCAATCGAGATTTTTTTTTAACAAACTCGACTTTTAGTTCATGGAAGAAATTGAAAGCGCGAGCACTTGATGAAAGTGTTGTACTTGAAGTTGTATCCGCATTTAGAAGCGTTGATTACCAAGTAAAGCTAATAGAAAAAAAATTACTTGCAGGTAAAAAGATTCATGATATTATCACCGTCAATGCTCCACCTGGCTTTAGTGAGCATCATACAGGTAGAGCTTTAGATATAACGACACCAGAAGAACAAGGAGTGTTAACAGAGAGTTTTGAAAATACAGCAGCGTTTCAATGGTTATGTAAATATGCTGCTGATTTTGGATTTACTTTGTCATATCCTAGAGAAAATATTCATGGTTATGTGTATGAGCCTTGGCACTGGTGTTATCAGGATATATCGTAAGTTAATCACTGTTTTGATAAAGTAAGCTTTCTTAGTAGTGTTATGTAACTTACTTTTTAGATAAATTTTCGATAAAACAGAAGGTTATGGCTTTATGAGAGATTATGCTTATCGTTCAATTTCAGTTTTAGGAGTTTTTATTTGGTGTATAGGGACATTATTTTATGCTTATGAAATGATCGTTAAATCATCAATAAACTCGTTATCATTAGTTCTTCAAGGCCAGTATGCATTTACAGCTACTGAGCTTTCACTAATTGCATCTATGTTTTATTGGGTATATGTCATTATGCAGATTCCTGCAGGAATCACGATTGACCGAATTGGTGTGCGACGCTCTTTGATTATTGCTTCTCTATGCTGTGGTTTAGGTACGGTTGTTTTTTCATTAAGCAATGGTTTCTGGATGATGGTAATGACAAGGGCTGTTATGGGTGTTGGTGGTGCATTTGCTTTTGTTTGTGGATTAAAGCTGGCTTCCCAATGGCTATCTCCGAGGTTTTTTCCGCTATTTGCCGGTTTAACTCAATTTATGGGGTATATGGGAGGTGCATTCACTGGAGCGCCGCTTTCAAGTATTGTTAAGCATAATAATTGGGGTGCTGTATTTATTACAATTGGTATTGTTGGTATTGCCATTTCAGCGCTAACATTTATTTTTGTGAGAGGCAAAGCGCCATTTGCTCATGATGAAAAAGATCAACCAAGCTTGTTTGAAGTTGTTTGCCAGTTATTAAGTTTAATAAAGCGGCCACAAATTTTAGCGAATGCAATTTTTTGTTTGTGTGTTGGTGGTGTTTCGTTTGCATTGACTGATTTGTGGGGAAAAATATATTTAATTATCAATTACGGTGTTTCTGAGGGTAATGCTGCTTTTGCTGCTAATACGATGGTCTTTTTTGGTATTGCATTTACTTCACCATTATGGGGAGCGTTAGCATCTGTTGCACAATCTAGTAAGCGCTTGTTGGTTATTGGTGGTATTTTAGGAGTGATCTCAACAACTGCCATGTTATATTTGAGTGTGCCAAGTGTGGCTTTACAATTAGCCTTGTTATATATATTTGGTTTTTTAATTGGAGCAGCACAGGCATCGCATCTACTTAACTTTGATTTAGTGAAAAAACTGGTTTCAGGGAAATATGTTGCAACGGCAATTGCACTATTAAATATGTTTGTTATTGCAGGGGCTGCGATTACACAGGTTGCAACTGGAATCGCGGTAGAAAAAATACAGCATACACAATCCTATCGTCAGCATGCAATGAGTCAAACTTGGCAAGTTGTGAGTAATGCAGTAAAAGATAAAGATGTACGTGATGATAATTTAGCGGTTATTGCTACGAATGATACAGCCAAACAAATTGATGTATTATATCATGGCAAAGCATACCTTATTTCATTAAGTCCAACTGGCACAGGGGAAATTGAAATTACAGCTACTGAACGATCTAAGGATGTGAATGCAATAATTGGTGGTTCTCAATTATTAGCTCGCCTTCTTCCGTATTTGAAAGAGCATATTTTTGATACCTTAGATTTTGGGCACTTTGAAAGTCACCCTGGTGTTGAAGCGTATAAACACGATACTCATTTTAAATTTAGTAAAAAATGGCTTTCGGCAAAAACTATGGTATATCAAGGGAAATCATATTATACAGCATTTTTATATGACTCACCTCAAGCAAAACGCTATGCATATCGATTTGCGATGTTAATTTTACCAGTGTTGTTTTTAGTTGCCTTAATTATGGCGTTAATTACTCGCGATAGAAAACCAGAAGATGTGAGCTTTTAATTCTAAAAAATTTTCTTTAAATTTATAATTTTAAATTTTGATAGATAATGGTTGACATCTTAATTGAATTACCAAATAATGAAGCATTGCTTTATAATATGCGGGTTGCAAATATGTTTGGATTATATACAAAGAATAAAATTAATGAGGTAGAAATTCCTAGTAGTAAAGGCTTTATAGCAATTGATCTTGATGGGACGGCACTAGTACAAAAAATAGATAAACATCCTGTGCATGGAGTAATAAATTCAAAAGTTGATTTAAATAAAAATTTCTTTGTACACGACATAACGTATTAGACAGCAGAAAAACCTTTTAGAAATCAATAGGCTCATTGATAATAACAGTTTTCACAATCTTCTTCAGGGATAATGGAAATGAGATTAACCAATGAGCTAACA
>JAKJJU010000053.1 GCA_021713295.1 Thiotrichales bacterium 19S3-11 | reverse complement strand
TTTTGTCTATCTATTCGGTGGTCTGGAACTTCATTGAAAAAATCTAAAAATCCTAAGTTGTCTTTGTCCATATCAAAAGCCGTTTATTTATTGATATGTCACAAAAAAATTGATTTGTCACCTAGTTTTTAGTGAGGTGACCCTGCAGGATTTAGATTTGTACCTTGACATTATAAACAGATTAATTCTATGATCATTCTTTTATAGTTAACTAGGTTTGAGGATATTTATTTAATGAGCTACTTGGATTTATTACAAAATCGTTATGCATGTAAAAAATTTGACGAAAGCAAAACCATATCAGCTGAAGATGAAACAACAATTTTAGAAGCTGCTAGATTATCTCCCTCTTCATTTGGTCTAGAGCCATGGAAATTGGTTGTTATTCATAATAAAGATTTGAGAGAGAAATTGCTTCCTGCCTGCTGGAATCAGCCTCAAATAACTACAAGTAATTTTTTAGTTGTTATCCTAAGTCGTGCATCACATAATTTTAGAGGGCCAACTGATTATATTAAAGACAAAGTTGCAGCTAAAGGTTTCCCCCAAGAGATGCAGGAAGGATATATTAATATGCTTAGTCAATTCATTATGGGAGTAGAAACAAATGAATGGGCAAAACGTCAATGTTATATCGCTTTATCCAATATGATCAATGCTGCAACTTCACTCGGTATTAATAGTTGCCCACTGGAAGGCTTCGAACCTGAAAATGTCACTAAAATTCTTAAACAAGAAAAAAATCTTAATTTAGATGATTTTAATGTTTGTGTCTTATGTGCATTTGGTTACAGTGCTATGGATAAACCGCAACAACAAGTTCGATCTGATCAAGCAGATATAATAGAAAAAATCATTTAATGTCATATTCTATGAATTAGTGGAACTATTATGCTATTTATTTTTATGGTTTATATATAACTACTTATAATAGTGTAAAATAGATCTAATTGTTAAGCCAGTTCTTGAGCATTTACAGTATCAGTTACGATGCCCAAAGCATAGTTTACCATATTCATAAACTTTTGCTCCCTAGTTAAAGAGTCTGCTTTTTCACCTGTTACAATCTGATCGCTAACGGTTAAAACAGATAATGCTTTAGCTTTAAATTTTTGACTTAATTGATATAAAATCGCTGTTTCCATTTCAACTGCTAAAACACCATAATCTTCAACAAGCTTATTTATTGCTTCATCATTTTCTGAATAAAAAGTATCACTTGTCAAAACAGAACCAAAATGTACATTTATATTATTATCCTTGCTATGTAAGATTGCTTTTGTTAATAATTCAGCATTTGCAGATAATGGCAGATTAAATGATAATGATAGCGGTTTAAACATTGCCGAATCCGTAGCAACACATAAAGGCACAATTAAATCACCTATTTTAATATGTTCTTTTAATGCACCTGTTGTACCAATTCTAACTAAATTTTTTACATTATATTCATTAAGTAATTCATAAATATAAATACCAGCTGAAGGCATACCCATACCAGTAGATTGAACTGATACTCTATGGCCATTACAATAGCCCGTATAACCTAGCATACCTCTGACTTCATTATAACAGACAGCATTTTCTAATAAATTTTCTGCTATATATTTTGCTCGCTTTGGGTCTCCAGGTAATAAAACTGTTTCGGCAATACTACCTTGATCTGCATTAATGTGTACACTCATTTTAATTAATTCCTCTTATTTAACTATTTAATTCATAAATAACTATCTAATTAAACTGGGCCTGATGGTCCAATCGCTGTATTAGCTTGACCTTGTGAAGTACTCTGATACTCCTTTGAAGGTAAATCGTTAGTTTCATCAGCAGCTGAAGTTTGCTTCATTGACTGATCATTATTCTCGTCACCTTTATTATTTGAAGGAATAATTGAATAAGCCTCTATTACTTTCTGAACACCTGAAACTTGACTTGCTACAGTTGATGCATTTTTGGCTTCAGATTTTGTTACTGCTCCCATCATATAAACAATACCTTGCTCAGTGACAACCTTATACTTAAGGCTATTAATTCCATTAGCAATTAAACTTGATATCACCGAAGTTGTAATTAAACTATCTGAGGCATAAGTACCAACACTAACTGGAGATCCAACAGTTAATTGATCATAAACAATTCTAACACCCTTTAGATTTGCAATTTTATTTGCCAATGATGTCTTAATTGACTCATTCGGCACTTGACCAAGAAGTAAAACAATCTGATCAAAGACAATAATTTCAACATTAGAGTTATTTTTCAATGCCGGATAATCTTTCAACAGCTCAATAGCATTCATTTTTATTTGCATGTCAGAAACTTGAGTCTTAACAGGTATACTATTACCAGCAGCTGCACCTCCTACTGCTGCTCCGGATGCACCTGCAACAACAACAGGCGCACAGCCACTAATTGCCACAAGTGAAATACTACTAACAGCAAAAGAGAGTATCATTAATTTAAATTTACTAGAAATATTCACCTAAACTACCTTTTATTGATTTCCATTTATTCCACAATATATTCTCTTATGATCCCCCCTATGAATCAAGGTTATTGTTTCGATTTTAACTCTCTAATCAAAAATCGTGCTGGATTAATTGATTCTTTCAACCGATATGGAAAGAAATCAACTGAATTTGTAATTGTATTAGTTAGAATTTTCGCACTAATTAAAGATGAAGCTAACCCTTTTGAACCAAATCCACTAGCAATATATAAGCCTGTATTTTTTGTTGGTTGCATCAATTTCCACCAGGGCGTACCTTTTGCTAAATGATAGTCATATAGCTCATCATACTCCTGACAATTAGCTACCTGACCTACTAATGGCATATGATCGGAGGTTACACAACGCATAGAAACTCGAGAAGCAGTAATTTTAACTTCATTTTTATTTATGTTTAATTTATCTAATAGGACAAGATTTGAATCATCATCACTGGCTCTAACAGTTAAAGCATGATCATCATTATCCCGATAGGTCGCACCAAGTATATATTCATTTGTATCTAAGTTTTTTACTAAATAACCTGCATTAGCAATCATAGTTTGACTATCAAAACAACCTAAAATACGAGTTATTTGTCCAACGGATGCAAATACAGGTATAGCCCTAGTCTGTTTGAATTGTTTTATTGCTTGATAGCCACCCGCTACAATAACTGCATCATAATCATAATTACCCATTTGTGTGCTAACTTGCCAATAATCATTAACCTTATCTAGCATAGTTACATCACAGTTTGTCTTTAGTTCAACAAAACTAGAAGCCAGTTGTATCCATAATTGACATAATGATTTAGGGTTAATCGAAAAACATTTTGGATAATACAGTGCTTCATGATGAATATCGATATTTGCCAATTGAGTTGCTTCTTTAGCGTTAACCAAGCGAATTACATTATTATTTAATTGACGTTTTTTTATTAATTTATCAAACCAAACTTGATCGTTAGGCTGGATTAGTTCAATTAACCCTGATTGATTATAATTAATAGAATGTTTATGCTGGCTTAAAAACTGTTCTAACAAAATAAAACCTGTACTATGAAACTGATCTGAAACATTATAATCCAGCGTAATATAAGGTCTCACCATAGCCACTGGGTTACCTGAAGCAGCCATCGCTATATGAGTATTTTTTTCATAAATTGTTGAGTGAATTTTTGCCTTTGATAGTTCATAGGCAATCGCACAACCAGCTAATCCACCCCCAATAATTGCAACCTGTTTTATTTTTTGATTATTCGCCTTTGGTCGATACCAAGGTTTAACTTTTGGTAACACTTTTTTTTCAGTTTTATAGCTACCGTAAAGCATTTCACGTTTAGATCCAAATCCTTTATCTTTTGACACACTAAAACCGTAAGATTCAAGTCCTTTTCTTACTAAACTTGCAGCAGTAAATGTGGCAAATGTTGTATCTTTTTTACTTAACTTAGCAAGTTCTTTAAATAACGAATTATTCCACATGGATTCATTTTTTGAAGGTGCAAAGCCATCTAAAAACCAAGCATCCGCTTTTATATCCATTTGATTAAATACACCCTTTGCATCGCCAAACAATAAAACTAAAGTAATATTGTCATCGATTTGAATAGGGAAATTACATTCATATAATGTATTTGGATAACCTTTAATTAACTGATTCGATACGTTATTTAATTGAGGCCAAAGTGTCAAAGCTTTTTCTAGGTCTTTTTTAGTCAATGGATATTTTTCTGCTGAATAATAAATTAATTGTGCGCTCTTTGGTGCTTTTTGTTGCCACAACTGGGCAGCTATTAAAAAATTTAACCCCGTTCCAAAACCTGTTTCTGCAATGATAAATTGATCTTTGCATTGTATAAAGCGCGCTTCTAAATTATTATGCTTTATAAAGACATAATCTGTTTCTTCTAACCCACCTAATTTAGAAAAATAAATATCATTAAATTCTTTTGAAACTGGCTCACCAGTTGCTTGCCAATTAATGTCTGCTGATTTCAAATTTTGCTCATATAAACATAAAAAGTTAATTTTAGGAAATTATAATATAAATAAGCAATATTGATAAGGCTTTGGTATATTTAACAGATGATACAGCCAGTTGACTCTTTTGTACTTGACTGGTCTGCTTTTGGCCTTTCAGGTTCAATCGCTTTTCTTGTAAAGTGGCATGGTGGAGATTGTATATTTAAATTTGTAGGATTTTCATATTTAGATTTGGCTTCAGATATAACTTCTTTTGCTTTATCTACTTCTTCTAATGAAAATGTGTCAAGAAATTTTTGAGCCTTATGAACCTCTTCATTATATGAAACAAACATATTTTTATTGCTATCCCATAATTTTAAATTCTCTTTCATCTTATCTGTTGGATATACATAACCATGCTGAACATCAAAAATATAGGATTTACCTTTTGATTCAAAAGTTAATACAACATGCTGCTGAGATCCATCTTCACTTGCTAAGGATAAAATATTTGTATCCAAACCTTTTTCTTTACAGCGATAATGTGCATCCAACGAAATACCACCACAATTTTCTGCTCCAATTACCTCCATTGCTAATAACCATCTGGCTGTTACATATAAATCATTAGCTTCACCAAATTTATTTAATGAGTAAACTTCTTTCAGAGTTTTGTTAACGTTAAGATGATTATCTGAGTCTTTTTCAGATGTTGAAGAGTAAGGTATTGCTTCTATTGATTCATCTAAAACCTTATCTAAAATATTATTAACTGTACCCTGAGTATCAACTTCAGGAGCAAACATTGATTCATAAAAATTTCTTTTTTGAACTTCTTGAGATCTTGGCACTTGTACAACCCACATTAATTATTATTATAAATATAATAATATTAATCTATCATAATTAAAAAAATTGAACAAGTATTAATCAAAAAGATCATCTTGATTATAAATACATTACAACTTAGAAATTATTCTATTTTCTATATTTACCAGTCACATTATATTTGCAATAATTAATAATCACACACATTGAATGCGGGTTGTTCTATGACTTTTCCAAAAAACTATAATGTATTTCTTTTTACAGATTTAAAAAAACATCAATTTGACGAATTATTACAGCGCTTCGAAGAAAGAGAGCCAGGATATTTTGATTCTTTACTCTTTACCTTTAATAAAACAAGAAATATTTTGAGAAAATCTAAATTCCTAACACAGGATTTATTAAAAACTATTCATTATGATGCAATGAATGGCGTTAAATATACTAATTATGAATTGTATGAATCAGTCAAAGAAAAGCTTGATGAATATACCGTTGATGGTAATAATTTTAGTATAAGATCTAATGAGTATACTTCTATTGAAGGGCTAAAAGAATGGTACAATCAACAAAAAACGCTATGGGCAGATTGTTTTTTCTACGATGGCACAGTTAGTCCAAGATCTAAAATATCATCTGAAGAAGAACTAATCCGTGTCTTTAATGCAGGTAACTTAAATGTTCATAATGGTTCTATCAACCTTGATGATGATATCCAAGATATTTTAAATCATTATAATACCCAAATTCAAAAATCTTTAGCTAAACATGAAAAACTTGAATTAATCTGCAAAACTGCGCAACGTTTAGAGAGACGCCATCCATTTACAGATGGTAATGGTAGAACCTTTTCTATGATTCTATTAAATACCTTGCTTGAACAAAGCGGTTTCCACTTTGCATTACAAGCAGACCCGAATAGAATTGACGGATTATCTCTAAATCAATTAGTTTCTGAAATTGAATATTCAATGAAAAAAACTGAAATATTTGAGAATTTATATTCTAAAAACCCTGAAATTGGCAATCTATTTATTCGTTTGTGTTCAAAATGCGACCATGAAATTCAATTAAGCCCTGGTATTAATCCAGGACTATATCTTTTAAATGATTTAGAAAAAATGGCAAACTTATATTATGAAAATGATATAAATACAGTAATGCCAAGATTCTATTTTGATGATCAATTCATTGAAAAACGTAGAGAGATTGAAACGTTGTTAGTTCAGAATGTTATAGATAAAATTTCTAGCGTAGTTACACAATATAAAAGTAAAGACAAAGCTTCATTTTTTAATTGGCAGTTGTTTCATCATCATGGTAGAACAGGTGCCACTAGAGCAGATAAATTACAAGAGATTATTGATAAAGTTAATCCTAAAAAGCCTGATACACTAGCTGATTTACACATATTTATATACACCTTCTTAAACCCTGAGTATAAAGTTGATAAACGCTCACTCTATTTTGGTGACTTACCAAATGAAGATGAGCAATTGCTATCAGGCGGAAATAATACACGTTCATCACTAAAATTTTTATTATCTAATGCTCTATCATCTGAACAACAAAATACTCATGATTATCTCTTTTATGATTCACAGCTTAAATATATTGATCCAATGATAGAAGAATATAATGACAGAAATTTATTATAATAAACATCGACGACTATCAACTTCTATCTGTAATGACTGATCACTAACTTGAAATCCCTGTGGAAAAGATATTACAAAACCAATATCACCAAAGCTTGAACTTTGAACAATAGATGCATTCCATGCTTGAGGTGTAATCGTTAACACATCATTTTCTAGTGTGTATTGACCTCCCCAACCATTCGATAAGGTTGCTTGATTTGGCAAATTTGCTTTTATTGTCCAATTATCAATCGTTGAGCCGGACGTATTAGTTATATTTAAACGAATTGTTGCTCCTGTAGACCATTGATCTTTTTCAATGCTAACAGAGCAAATAGAGTCAGTGTTATTTGAGTTATTTTCATTATTACTCTCTTCTGTATTTATCTCTGTTTGATCTGTATTCTGATTATTATCACCTGAGTCAGAGCTACTGTTATCGTCATTTGAAGTTGTATCAGAATTTTCAGAAGGTAATGACTGACCATTGATGCTGCATGGGTAACTGACTGACTCATGAATTAAACTAACTTCAGATGGTAAACTAAACTCACCAGCTCCCTGATAACCAAAGTTAACTTCACCTCTATTTACAATATTTCGATTATATGTCATTGATTCAATTAATGTCGATTGACCATTTTGACTGAAAAGTGCATTCCAACTATTTACCATAGTAGTCAAATTGTTTGCTTGTAAGACCCAGTCAGTTACTATTGAACCAGAAAGGTTTGTTAACTTAGCTTGAATAACATGACCACCATTCCATTGACTATCAATGCTAAAATCTATATTACACATCGCACTTGAATCATTGGTTGTATCACTATCACTTGTATCCGTTTGCGTATTATCATTATCATCTTGATTATTATCACTTTCATCTGTTTGATTTTGATCATTTGATGCATCGTCTTCTGTATTTGAATTCTCGTTATTATCATATTGAGGATCTTCATTAGTACTGGTTTGTTCTTCATTAGGTAATAAGCCATAAACCAACTGAGCATTTTCAAAAATAGTGATATGATTTACTTCAACTCGATTATTAGACTGGTTTGCCAAATCGATACCATAGGCTGACCAATCATTTGAAAAGTTGTGATCAAGATAACCATCCGGCATGGTTATTCTAAATTGAATTTCACGTCGATGCTCGCTTTGACCACCTGGTCTTAAAAGACCATGATTACTTGAAGGTAATACCTTTAATTCAACGTAATAAATACCTTCTGATTCATTGTATTCTAGAAGGTTAGGCATCATAGCACTACCATCTAAATTATTAATTCTCAGTTGAATATCTTCTGGATTAATTCCGTTTTGAAGATCATTCTTTTAAGTTAATATAATAACGTACAATTAACTCTTCTGTTGCCCTTGCTGGGTAGGCTGTTTTATTTTTAACAAATAATGAATATTCTCTAAAATTTGCACCTTGTGCATTGACTTTTGCCTCAACTGAGAACTCTAAACGCTTTTTATTATCTGTTAAGATTGGTGGAAAACTAGCTATTGGCTGACAGCTTATCTCATGGGAACAAGAACGATACATTCTGGCTAATGCACCAGTAAAACCAGCGTTATAATCTAATGCAACTTCATTTTTTATATAGTCATCCCGATTATCTTGATAACTACCATCGACTGAGGGCCCGCCAACTAGTGCACCATAAAGTATGTGTAAATTATCTAATGGCTCATCATTAATATTATTCGTATAAACACCTGAAGCTCCACGATGATGAGGGCGCAGTGGTGGATTAGTTCCAAATCCTACAACATAACTACGACTCTGTTCATTATCACCTAACATATACTCAATCTGAGATTGTGCAAAATTTTCATATCTTGCTGCACTGACATCATTAACTGATTGTAAATAATCTGCAAAAATAAATGCCAATAATGATGTATTTGCACTATAGCGTAAAGCACCCCATTCTGATAACCACGCCAATCCTTGTGGTGTTTTATTTAAACTATCAACCCAAAAATCTAACCATTCTTTAGATTTAGTAATATAAAATGTTTTATTCGCTGACTGACTATACATTGCTAATAAAATTAAAGAGCCATAACTTGCATCATCCCAATTATGTGTCCATCTAAAATTAGCATTTTTTATTTCCTCAAAATATGACTCTGCCTTCTGGAGGTAAGTGTTATCCTGTGTTGCAATATATAACCATAATGCACCCCATACTAACTCATCTTGATAGCCACTCCATGAATTATAAAAAGGTTGAATTGATGGAATACTCTCAGAATATTTACCACGATACTCATCAGCAAAATTATATAATGATATAGCATGTCCCAAATAGTTTTTATTTAATGCATGATCATAATAGATTTGATATTTTTGTGGGTTCATCTGAGCAGCAGATTTGAAAAGTTGATACGTTGATGCTAATGCTGCTGCTGTAGCTGCAGTAACATCAGATCCTGGATTAAATTCATTAACAATAAAGGATTCTCTAACACTTGCTGAACCTGCAAGATGAACAATTTCAGGCGCGCCCCAAAAAGTATGATCTAAATTACCATCGCCTACACCTGCAACAAACGTTGTTTCATCTAAATGCGCAGCAACGAAATAATCACCGCCCCATTTCATATTTTCCAATAAATAAACCAACTGATCACTTTCATCATAAGCTTCTAAATACTCAATTGCACCAAATGCTAAAAGTGAAAAGGTTGCCGCCATTGGTAAGCCAAACTTTCCATGATCGCCTGCATCAAAAAAACCACCTGATAGATCAACATATACATCTTGACCATCATTTAATACAGAATCTGACCGCCAAAATACTCTATTTTTACCAGCCTCTCTACCGTATTCTGGCAATACCCCTGCCCTTTGTGCATCATAAAAATAAATTGACTTCTGTAATGCTTCACCATAGTTATATGGTGCGCTCTGAATAACTTTATATGACATAGATAGCACTAGTATGCTAAAAATTAAAAATATCTGTTTCATTTTTCACCTCCAATATGCAACCCTCCATTTATTTTAAATATAGTTTACTATATTAATATTTCAATTAATTTTTTTATTATATATTATAAAATTTCATAAGTATTTAGATGCGCTAATTCATAAAGTATTTAACTTATTGACTTATAACAAATTTAATTTTAGAGTTGAAAATATTTTCGGATCAAATGGCGTCGATAAACATGCAAAAATTAATACTGCTTTTATTCCTTTTTATATTACCATTTAGCTTATTCGCTAGTGAAGCTAATCAACTAGTTTTTCAAGAACAAATCCACCAGTTAGAATTAGAATATGGCGGTAAAATTGGCATTACAGTCATTGATACCTCAAACAACGCAACTTTACGTTATCATAGTAACGATCGATTTCCTTATTGTAGTACATTCAAATTCATTGTCGTAGGCGCTATTTTAAAACAAAGTAATCATAATCCAAACTTACTAACTCAAAGGATTTACTATACTAAAAATGATATAGTAAATGCTTACTCCCCTTATACTATTGATAACCTCAAACAAGGTAACAGCAGTATGAGCGTAAAAGCATTATCTAAAGCCGCTATGTATAGTGACACAACAGCAACTAACCTTCTGATTAAAAAACTTGGAGGCAATGATAAAGTCATTGAATTTGCGCATAGCATTGGTAATACACCGTTTAGATTAGATCGCATGGAACCACATATTAATACTGCAATTCCAGGTGATCAAAGAGATACATCTACACCTTATGCAATGGCTTACAGTATGCAACAAATTGCTCTCGGCAATGTGTTAAATAAAATGCAAAAGGATTATTTTCAACAATGGTTAAGATTGAATCAAACAGGTGATCAGCGTATTCGTGCAGCAGCTCCAAGTAATTGGATTGTAGGAGATAAAACAGGTACTGGTGACTATGGCACTACCAATGATGTTGCAGTGCTTTGGCCGCCAAATCATAAACCAATCATAATCAGCATTTATTATACCCAAGATAAAAAGGATGCTAAATCTAATAATATGGTTCTTAAACTAGCAGCAAAAGTAGGAATAACAGCTTTAAAATTATTAAATACTTAAAATAATAGCATCAAGGCAAGCGCATTAAATAGTTTGACATCTTGCTAATTTTCAAATAAATATACAGCTTTAAACTTTTTATCTTAAAATGCTTACATAACCAGGGAGGGGTATAATATGAAATCTTTGACAGAAATTGATGCTACAAATCAGAATATTAACCAACAAAACTACAATGAAATTATTATTAAAACTGCAACTATGCTTAATAATTTTCTAACAACATCATTTGCAAAAATTGATTTAACCTCTTTAATTATCAAAAATCAAAATGATTATAATGAAATACAATCTTACTTATCATCTAGCTACAACAAAATTACTAATTTAATTGCCCGTGAAACAAACATTGATCCAAATTTTTGGTTTGATGTATTAGTTTATTCTGAAATTGCATTAACGAATGGTACAAATATAGTCTCTGGTTTGAAAAATCCATCTCTAATGTTAGTCATTTATCTCGGCTTAATACAACAAAATAAATTAATGCAGTTTAATAATGACAAAAACAGTCATAAATTAACCTATTTAAATAATCTTTATAATTTTCTTCACACTACATGACACCTACCAGAGCCATTCTTTGACTAATTGATATTTCAGGTTTAAATGTAGCTTTGATAATGTTACAGATATATTCTGAAGAATTAATTGCTCTAGCTAGCGATTTAGCAATA
>JAKJJU010000052.1 GCA_021713295.1 Thiotrichales bacterium 19S3-11 | reverse complement strand
CATCGTTCGGTTAGAAATGCCATGACTCATTTACTTTCTGCATTAGCTGCATGGGTAATTAGCCCAATTAAAATTTCAGCCCAAAAGAAGATTGCTTATGTGAAAAATTAATTATCGAACTCGGGTTTATCAGTTATCCCCCCTTGTTTTAAGTTATATGTTATTGAATGGCTTTCGATGCATCTAAAATACCATCAGTGGTGCTTTCTTCTAATTTAGTTTGTACATCCTTATAACTGTAGTTACTGCCACCATTAACGGCATAGATTAATGCAGCAACACCAACAACATGAGGGGTTGCCATTGAGGTACCCTGCATAAATCCGTAACCGTTATTAATCGTAGAGAGAATCTGTTTAGCCGTATCGTTATAACTGGAGTCATTACCACCAGGTGCTTTGACAGCAACATTATTACCCAGAGTTTTAGGGTTATTTGTTGTGTTGGAGTAAAATGCCATTTTTCCTTCTGGACCTGTTGCTGAGACGATAACAGAGTTACCGTTTGTACAGCCTGCAGGCAAAGAATCAGCTACATCGGTAGGTCCGTAGAAATTACCGTTGCCAGCTGCAATGACTAAGGTTGCATTATGTTGATGTGCTGCAACAACGACATATTGCCATTTTTTGCAATACTCTTGAGCAAAGGTATTCCAATCTTGATCACTAGTCCATGGTTGTTTTTGTGCGCCTAGGCTTAAGTTAACGACTTGAGCAGGGTTAACATTACCTGGTGCACTTGATGGGATCATATCATATCCGGGTTTGGCTCCAACTGCCCACTCAACACCTGCATCAACAGCATCAAAGCTACCAGACCCATTATCTCCTAGCACTTTAACAGCAACAAGTTTTATAGAAGAAGGCCATTTAGCTGTAACGCCATAAACGACAGGGCCTTGAGCACCAATTGTACCTGCAACATGAGTACCATGAAAGCCGCTGCCTGGGCCATTATCAGTTGGATCAGTTGTAAAGGTGACAGGGTCTGAGCCACTTTGGCTAAAGTATAGCCCTCGAATAACGTGATTATTAATATCATTAGGTGCATTTGCTGCAATGCCAGTATCAGTAATGGCAACTGTTACATCAGATAATTGTTTATTTTTAAGTATATTCCACGCGCTATAAGCATGAACACTATATTTTCCATGCATGTCCCATTGTTCATTCCAGCGACTACCATCACCTGAAGTCGTATCAGTTTTAACCATTAAATTTGGAGATTTATAACCAATTGCTTTCATTTTTACGCCACGATAAACGGCATATTCGATTGAGTCATCTTTTTGTAATGCGCGTGTAATTTCCATGGCTTTGTGAAAGTTATCAGCATCTTGCATGTTGGCATCATTGATAGCGATTGATTGTGCATTATCATCGGTTTTAAAAACAAATACATATTGATTATTTTGTTTCTGGATGTTGGTTAACTTAGCAATCGATTCTAAATTTGAGGTATTTAGTGAATTAATAGAATTAATATTGGCATTATTTTTTAATTTAACGGTAAAGCTTAAGTCAGATGCAAATCCTGTAGCACTCAAGCATAGTATGGAAGTGATTGTACTAGCTAATAATTTTTTCATTATTAAAAACTCCTTTTATTGCAATATCCTTTATCCGTGCGTTCAAAAGTTAATTAGTGCTGGATGTTTGTTTGACTAAAAAACAATCGAGCCAAAAATTAAGCTAGCATATTTAATAGACAAAAATAAATAGCGTTATTATAAAATAATCACAAAAAAATAAATTATAAATATCTGATTCATATTAAATAAAAGTAATATTAGTGAATGTTGTTTTGCAACAATTTAAGTTTATTTAAGCAGTAACTTATGCCATAACCAATAAGGCCTCCAATAAAGACATCACTGATGCGGCTAATGCTTGCATAAATAAAATAATCACCCGCAAAAATACTCACAAAGTAACATCGTGCTGCAAATCCATAAATATAGTCTTTAAATATTCTTAAACTTAAAATAATACCCATAAAGCTTACATAGTGAATAAGTTGCATGAGATTTAAATAATTGGATGCAAGTAATTGAATCATAAGGATAGAAATAATGCCAAGCGGTAGCCCAATTAAAGCACCTGTTAGACGGTTGATAAATTTCTGATGTATTTGGTTAATATTTAAGTTCGTAACGGTTAATGCTGACCAGATAAACCATTGAGGTTGGGGTATATCAAATTGATACCATAAAAAGAGGGTTATCATTAAAACAATCGGATAAGCCGTATAATCATAGAGTTGCTTGAGATTAAAATTTAAAAGAACATCAAGCGGCTGTTTATGATTGTCTTCAAAAAAAATACCAATGAATAAACTGACGACACTTAAAATGAAGATCAGGATGATAACACTATAGCTTCGATGAACGAAATAATGGTTAATTTCAAAGCTGGAATAAATAAGGCCTATAAATAAATAGGCACTAATCGGACGGTATGAAGGTTTATTTTTTTCAATGATACTAATAAGACAACTGATTAAGACTAAAATGATAATAAACAATAGCGGCACTTGAACGATTAAATATGACAGTATTTCACTTGAGATAAATAAGCCAGTTAGCATAAGCAAAGCAAATTTTAAATTCTGGTGCTCTGTATAGGGAATAATACTACAGATGGCATAAAACGTTGCCAGTATCCAGTAGGGTTGATGACTAATAAGGGCGATAATAACACCTGGTATTAGAATTGAACTTAGCTGTAGTAGTTTATTAAATTGAATAATGCTTTTCATGATGGTGGCTTCTTTAGCGAATTTAAAGTTAGTAAAACTAAATAATATTTTATTTAATATATATCATTTTAAATAACTTTTAGAGGATATTATATTTAGTTTATCTAAACATATAATTAATAATTTAGACTGATTTTTTTAGAATAATAGTAGTAAAGTAAATGAATTAAAAACTTAAAACGGTGGCTATTTGGTACTTAACAATTTAGAAACATTGCTCGATTGCATCTAATAATTTGCTCATAACTATAGCCTCCAGATTAATTGTAGCCCAAATAAGTCAGCTGAAGAGTCAACGGTTCCATTGGTTGTTTGATAAGTGCCTGTAATTTCTTGTGTAACATTAATCGATGCATCTTTAACGAAGAAGTGAGCGTAGGATAGTGCAATGGTTAATGAGTCAATTGGTGTATATTCAATACCAGTTGCGAGTATAAAGCGATTTTGATCTGGTATTTGTATGTTGCGGTATGTATCGTTTGTCGGTGTCATATCGTAGCCAATTCCTGCTTTTATTTGCCACTTTGGTGATAGGTCAAACGTCGTGCCGAATGAAAAATTCCACGTATTTCTAAAATCCTGCGTGATTAGGACATTTTGATAAGAGTTACCAAATGGTGTTACAACATTTTTTAATTCGGTTTGCTGCACTGAGTTCCATTGGGTATAAATAATCGATGCCATTAATGCTAGTTTGTTTGTGACTTTACTGTAGTAGCTAAAATCCCACCATGCAGGTAAGATAATTTGACTACTAAAGTTATAACCACTTGTTGGTGACCCTGCAATTGTCACACCTGAAGTATCACCAGACATTTTAGTATAACCTGTCAAATTAGCGGTCATTTTAGAGTGATAGACTAAACCGATGCGATTATTTTTATTCAAATTAATTAGAGCGCCAATGTGCGTACCAATTGTCCAGTCATCTCCGCGGTTTGTGACATAAATATTTGTGGGCTGAAACGTATCATTTATATAAGCAAAGGCATTATCAAACTCACCTCTGACATACGTAATATCAGCACCAATACCAAAGGAGATATATTGATTAATTTTATAGGCAATTGCTGGAATAAAATCAATACTCTGAAGTTGAGTTTTAGTGCCGGAATACATTAATGCAGTACCATTACCATAGTTAGTTTCAGCACCAAAAGGTGCGACGATACCTAGACCAAATGCCCATTGTTTATAGGGAAAAACATAATAAAAATTGGGTATAGGTGTCAATGTACCACCATCAAGGTTATCTACAGGCTGAGGCGTTGACGGTGTAATTTGACCGACGTTAGTTTGAGTTCCATTATAGATGATGCTGGTATTAACAAGTTCACTACCTAAGCTGAATTGTTGTGTTGTCAAATTGGTCATGCCAGCAGGGTTGTACCATAGCGTTGAAGCATCATTTGCTATCGCTGAACTACCAGCATGATAAGTACCAAGACTTCTAGCATCTTGTTCAAAAATTTGATAGGCACTTGCAAACGCTGAATGATAAGAGATAACAAAAGGAAAAAGGATAAATAATCCAAAGAAAGATTTGGCTATTAATCTCACGATTAGTCCTTAATTAAGGTGAAATAGTTAGTGTGATATTTTTTAGACTGCCTTATCTCGGCATAAGTTTAAGGTGGCTAAGTGCACTTATGATACCGTAATGATATCATTCGCATGATAATTAGTTTGATCAGGTGCTACGGTTATGTCATATCCAAGTCCAGGCTTAATATTAGTAATTTCACCGGTATTGTTTTTGATTAATACATCGCCTTCTCCCATAATTGCTTTAGTTGGTAGGTAGCTAAAGATGCAATGACCTTTGCTATCACCGGATAAGAATGTTCCTTGGACTAAAAACCAGGCTACATTTTGATTGGTTATGGCAGGTAAGGTTGCTGTTTTGCCAAGGCTATTGGTACAGCTAACACTGACTGTGTTGCTATTATATTTACTTTGATCACCACTTAAAGTTAAACCAGCGAATGCCATAGTTGATGACAAGCTTAGACTAGCAATGATAATTCCTAATGTTTTTTTCATAATAAATAACTCCATTTTTATTAACTAAATTTTATTTAGCAACGTGAATATATTAAATAAAATGATATTTGTCACTAAAAAATAATGTTTATAATCCAACTATTTGTTGTGCATAGCAAAAATATAGATAAATATTTAATTACAATATCTCTTATTATGGCATTATAGTGTTTGAATAACTTGTTTTTATGTTGTTTTTGTATAAATTGAGATTATTAATACAATTTGTTAATAATATGTTCAAAATTACCATATATAATTATTAGCTATAACCATACTGTAAATAATTCTAAAAATCATTAAAAATAATTCAAATTTTTAGAAATAACAGAAATTGCGATTTTTTGTTCATAATTCATTCTGTTTGTTGAAAATATTAATGTAAACAAATGTTTGTAAGTTGTTTTTTTATATGGGAATATTGTGCACAAGCGAATAAAGATTATTCTTACGTAAAAATAAGTTATATAAAAAAATACATACAATAATCAAAGCTATTTATTTAAGAAATAGCTGATATAGTTGATTAAATATAATATCAATGGCTTGAGTATCATTTTTTATGTTTAAGTCATTGAATAGTTTCTCTTTTGATGTTACTAAAAGTAATAGGTAGCCACTTAGCCCTAAATGCCTAGTGATAATCTCTTCTTCTGATAAATAGTCAAATGCTTGCTTAAATAAATCATAACTTTGCTTAGCAAGTTCATCAACAGCCTTAAAGATTACATCATATGCTTTTGTGGGGGTGAGTTTTTCTCGCAGGTAGAGGTTAAATAGTATCGATGCTCGTGGATCAAGATAAGTTGCTATACGTTGTCTTAAGTAGGTGTATAAGCGTTCTTTTGCATCTGGGTAATCATCTTCATTAAATGCTTCTATTTTTTCCAAAAGATAACGCACTAAGTTTTCTGCACAAGCTAAATACAATTCATCCTTACTGCCAAAATAGTATGAAATTGAGGCAATATTTAGATCAGATGCTTTGGCAATTTGGCGTACTGAGACACTATCAAACCCATATTTGGCAAATAAATCAGATGCAACTTCAATTAGATGACTGGCGGCATTTCTTATTTTTAATGGCATAAAAAGACCTTTTTATTTACGACTAAGTAAGCTAATCAAAACGAGTAATTATGGCAATCGTATCTGAGAGTTTAAGTAAAATCAAGTTATGGTTAAGTTTAGTTATTTGATTGGTATACTATCGATGTTTAACTTCAGGTTGATATTGATATTGATATTGATATTTCAACAAAATCCTATGTTTGAAATTTTGGAATAACGCAGCTTTATAAAATTTAAAGTCACTTCTATTATTTGAAGAGTGAAAAACTTATAAGCTTAGTTAGTAAATGGGAGTATCTATATGTCTAAAAAGATAAAAGTACGTTGTGAGTCGGATAGCATTGGTCAAATAGATGTTGATCAATCAAAATATTGGGGAGCTCAAACAGAACGTTCATTGCACCATTTTTCAATTGGTCGTGATCATATGCCTTTTGAAATGATTACGGCTATGGGGATAATCAAAAAGGCCTCTGCTATTGCCAATTGCGAATTAGGACTACTAACAAAGAAAAATAAAAATTTAATTTTAAAAGCCTGTGATGAAGTAATCGATGGCAAGTTAAATGAACACTTTCCGTTATATGTGTGGATGACCGGTTCAGGTACGCAATTTAATATGAATGTTAATGAGGTTATCTCGAATCGTGCCATAGAGCTTAGTGGTGGCCAGTTAGGCTCAAAGATGCCGATTCATCCGAATGACCATGTTAATATGTCACAATCTTCAAATGACAGCTTTCCAACTGGCATGTGCGTTGCCTCGGTGTTGGCCATTAAACACAAACTACTGCCAGCAATAAAAAAAATGCGCTCAAGTTTAAATAAAAAAGCTAGAAGTTGGCAAAACATTGTGAAAATTGGTAGAACCCATATGCAAGATGCTGTGCCATTGACGTTAGGGCAGGAGTTTTCAGGCTATGTTTCTATGCTAGATGATAATATTAACCGAATTAACTGGGCATTAGGTGATGTTTATAAGCTAACTTTAGGTGGTACGGCTGTTGGTACAGGAATTAATACGCATAAAGATTTTGCAAAAAAAGTTGCTAAAGAGATTGCGCAGTTAACGAAACTTCCTTTTGTCAGCGCCACCAATAAATTTGCTACGCAAGGCGCACATGATGCATTAGTCATGTTACAAGCAACCTTAAAAACGCTGGCATGCTCATTATATAAAATTGCTAATGATATTCGCTTGTTAAGTTGTGGCCCAAGGGCAGGGTTTTATGAAATTATCATTCCATCAAATGAGCCAGGTTCTTCGATTATGCCAGGGAAAGTCAATCCAACACAATCAGAAGCATTATCGATGGTTGCAGCGCAAGTCATTGGTTATGATGTTGCCGTTGGGCTTGCTGGAGCGGGTGGTATATTAGAGATGAATGTTTATAAGCCGATGATGATTTTTAATATCTTACAATCGATTAATACCTTAGCAGATAGTATGATGAATTTTAGTGAATTTTGCATTGATGGTATGAAACCAAATAAGAAAAAAATAGCAGAATATGTTGAAAATTCACTAATGCTTGTAACAGCGCTTGCCCCAACGATTGGCTATGATAATGCCTCTGAATTGGCACATTATGCTTATGAGAAAGATATTTCGTTAAAAGAGGCCAACCAGGTACTTAAATTTATTAGTGATGATCAGTTTGATGCAATCATAGACCCATTGGCAATGTGTCATTTAGATCGTACAATATAGGTGTGATTAATCTAATTTTAACGGACTGAATATGCAGGAAAATAATCCAATAAAAGTTGCTGTGCTAGCTGGAACTGGTGGGATGTTAGAATTTTATGACTTTATCTTATATATTCTTTTTTCCCAGCAAATCGCTAATGTCTTTTTTGTTGATATTGAAAGTAATTATATTAAAAACCTTATTTTAATTGCTGTCTTTTCGGTTGCTTATATTGTTAGACCTATTGGTGGATTTATTATTGGCTGGCTAGGTGATAATATCGGTAGGAAAAAGAGTTTTTCTTTCACCATTTTACTGATGGGTGTGTGCGTCTTTTTTATGGGAATTATGCCAGGATATCATCAAATTGGTGTTTTAGCGCCGATCCTTTTTGTTAGTTTAAGAATTATTCAAGGCTTTGCGCTTGGCGGTGAATTGCCAGGTGCGATTGTATTTGTTTATGAATCAGTAACACGTCGAGGTTTGGCTTTAGGTATTATGTTTGCAATGGTATTTATTGGCTTTTTACTGGGCGATATCATGAGTATTATTCTTAAGTTACTATTTGGTGAAATTGCTTGGCGTGCAGCTTTTATAAGTGGTTCTTTAGTGGCTTTTGTTGGTTACTATATTCGTTCTAAATTACATGAAACAGAACTATTTAGCGCTCTAGAGGAAAAGACCAAGTTTCCGCTTTTAACGCTAATTACAAAAGAGGCAATGATGCAAATTGGTGCGATTTTTTGCGTTGTGATTGTTGCTTTTAACGGTGTTATGGTATCACTTTATCTGCCTCAGTACTTAAAAACCAATTTTAATTATAGTTATAGCTTCAGTCAGTTTGTTATTATTATTAGTGCCGTAATTAACATTATGGTTATCTTTTTATCAAGCCTTCTAACCGATTACTTAAACTATAAGCGGTTCTATCAAGTTGTCTCACTTCTATTAGTTATTTTTAGTTTTCCATTATTTTATTTAATTGCATCTGGTAGTCATTTGTTATTTTTTGTTGGAATGTTCTTCATTGCAGTGATTCCTTCGGTTGCCACTGGAATGTATATGCGTATTTTATGTGATTCTTTTTCAACGTCTGTAAGGTATTCAGGTGTTGCCATTGGCTATAACCTTGCGTTTGCTTTTGTCGGTGGATTTGCGCCAATTGCATCAGAGATTATGATTGATAAAATAAATGTCATTGCGGGCCCTAGTATTGTCGGTGTCATTTGTGGTTTTATTAGTTTTATATCCATTTTTATGCTTAGAAAAACGTATGTATAGTAGTTTAGCAATTAGCTTATAATTTTAAACGAAGAGAAAACTTGAGTTTCCTCTCAAAGCGTTTACAATATGCTAAATCAACTTAACCTTAATGATTAAGATGCAGTATTCAGATATTTCTACAAGTAATCTAAAAAAATCGAGTCAATCAGTTGTTTCAGAGAAAGAAAGTAAAACCCCATCAAATTTCATTACGACAAAAAAAGTTTTATTGTTAGGCTCTGGTGGCATTAGAATTTCTCAAGCGGGTGAGTTTGATTATTCTGGTTCTCAAGCCATCAAAGCATTAAAAGAGGAAGGTATTGAAGTCGTTTTAGTTAATCCTAATATTGCAACGATTCAAACTGATCCTGAGATGGCAGATAAAGTTTATTTTGAACCATTAGATTTAGTGCATGTTACAAAGATAATTGAAAAGGAAAAACCAGATGCAATTATGCTTGGCTTTGGTGGGCAAACCGCACTTAATTTGGGATTGAAACTAGAAGAGAAAGGTATCTTAGCGCTACATAATGTTAACGTTTTAGGCTCAAGTGTTACTACGATTCGAGAAGCTGAAGATCGGGGTTTATTTAAACAACGCTTAGATGAAATTGGTGTTAAAACGGCTAAAAGCTTTGTTGCAACTTCAGTCGATGAAGCCCTAACGTTTGCTCAGTCGATTGGTTATCCGTTAATGATGCGTTCTGGCTTTTCATTAGGTGGTATGGGCTCTGGCGTCGTTTATGATGAAAAAAGTTTAAAAAAACGAACTCAAGAAGCACTAACAGGAGCGCCACAGATTTTGATTGAAGAGTGCTTATTAGGCTGGAGTGAGTTTGAATATGAGATCGTTAGAGACAAACAAGGTAATGTCCTAACGGTATGCAATATGGAAAACTTTGACCCAATGGGCATTCACACCGGTGAAAGTATTGTCGTGTCACCATCACAAAGTTTAACTAATGAGGAATATCATCGCTTAAGAAAAATTGCCATTGATGTAGCTAATCATTTCGAAATCATTGGCGAATGTAATATCCAATATGCGTTTAATCTTAAAACTTCTGATTATCGAGTGATAGAGATTAACCCAAGGTTATCTAGATCATCCGCTTTAGCTTCAAAAGCAACGGGTTATCCATTGGCGTTTATCGCAGCTAAATTGGCACTAGGTTATAAGTTATATGAAATTAAAAATCAGGTAACAAAAAAAACCTGTGCTTTTTTTGAACCTGCATTAGATTATATTGTCGTTAAGATTCCGCGTTGGGATACGCATAAACTCAAAAAAGCTGAGCGCTATATTGGAACTGAAATGAAATCAGTTGGTGAGGTTATGGCAATTGGTCGTTCATTTGCAGAGGCCTTGCAAAAGGCAGTTGGTATGTTAAATATTGGTGCAGATGATTTAGCAGACTATCCTCACGAAATTCCAAATATTGAAAATGAAATTGAACGAGCAACTGATCGAAGGTTATTTGCTTTATATCGTTACTTTGTAAAAGGTGGAGACATACAAAAAGCCTATCAGTTATCAGGTATAGATCTCTGGTTTTTAAATCACCTACAAACCATTGCTAAAATGGAAATTAAATTAAAGTCTTCTCAAAGTCTGACAAAAGCAGTGTTAAAAGAGGCAAAAAAATTAGGTTTTTCAGATAAATCAATCGCTCGTTTTAAGGAAATGCAACCACAAGCCTTAAGGGCATGGCGGATTGCTCAGGGCATTATTCCGTATGTAAAGCAAATTGATACCTTAGCCGGTGAGTTTGAAGCAGAAACAAATTATTTGTATATGACGTATCATGGCAGTGAACACGATTTATTGCCATCAGAGAAGCAAGCGACATTAATTATTGGCTCTGGCCCTTATAGTATTGGTTCTTCTGTTGAGTTTGATTGGTGTGGGGTCACAACGGCACATACGTTAAAAGCATTGGGTGAATCACCGATTATTATTAATTCTAATCCAGAGACGGTTTCAACTGACTATGATGAATCAGATAGATTGTATTTTGAGCAGCTAACGATTGAGCGGGTACAAGATATTGCTGATTTTGAAAATTTAAAAGGGATTATCGTTTCTGTTGGTGGACAAATTGCGAATAATCTAGTGGTGCCATTGGAAGCTGGCGGTTATCCGATTTTAGGTACGGCTTCAAACGATATTAATCGTGCCGAAAATAGGGCTATCTTCTCTTCACTATTAAATGAGCTGAAAGTCGATCAACCAAGATGGCAAAGCGTTAGTTCCTTAGTAGGTGCCAAAGAGTTTGCTGATGAAGTTGGCTATCCAATTTTAGTGAGGCCTTCGTATGTTTTATCAGGTGCTGCAATGAATGTGATTGCATCTGAAAGTGAACTTGAAAAGTACTTGAAAGAGGCAACTGCGGTTTCACCTGATCATCCAGTTGTTATTTCTGAATTTATTGAAAATGCTAAAGAACTTGAAATGGATGGTGTAGCAGAAAATGGAGAAATTGTAATCTATGCTATTTCTGAACATGTTGAAAATGCTGGCGTTCATAGTGGTGATGCGACAATTGTATTGCCGCCGCAGCGCTTATATTTAGAAACCATTCGTCGTTGTAAACGCATAACGCGAAAAATTGTTAGGGCATTAAATATTTCTGGGCCGTTTAATATTCAATTTATAGCTAAAGAAAACCACCTGAAAGTAATTGAGTGCAATCTACGAGCGTCGCGTTCATTCCCATTTGTATCAAAGGTAACAGGACATAATTTTATTGAAATTGCAACAAAAGTTGTAATGGGTAGCTATACGCCTATGCGTTATAACACGATCGATTTAGACTATGTTGGTGTTAAGTCATCGCAGTTTTCCTATAACCGTCTAAAAGGTGCTAATCCAGTGGCTCATGTTGAAATGTCTTCAACAGGAGAAGTAGCATGTATTGGAGAAGATCTATTAGAAGCATTTTATAAATCTTGGCAGGCAACGGATTTAAGTATTAAACGTAAACATATTTTCTTAGCCATTGGCGGTGACCGTAAATCGAGAATATTAAAAGAGGTTCAGGCATTACTAGTTGATGGTTGGAAACTGTACACAACAGAGGGGACGCATCGTTACTTAGCTGAACAAGGTATTGAATCAGAGTGTGTTTATAAAATATCCGAAGGTAAAGAGCCATCGGTTGAAACTTTAATTAGTAATCGTGATGTTGATTTGATTATTAATATTCCAAGACGTTTGCGTCATACTGAAGAGTCAAATATTACGGATGGTTTTAAGATTCGGCGTTTAGCAGTAGATCACCATATTCCGTTGGTGACAAACCTGCAAAATGCAAAGTTATTGTTGCAATCGATTAGTGAGTTATTTGATAAAGAGGTTACTGTAAAACCTTGGGATCAATACATGGATAAACATGATTAAAAATATATAGTTGAACTTATCACTGGATATGTCTTATAAATAAATGATTGATTAATTTTTATTTGTTGTTAATAATAGATAAAAATGGATTATGATTGTTATGGATAATTTGGTGATAGATAATTTTAATTTAACCCGAGTTCGATAATTAATTTTTCACATAAGCAATCTTCTTTTGGGCTGAAATTTTAATTGGGCTAATTACCCATGCAGCTAATGCAGAAAGTAAATGAGTCATGGCATTTCTAACCGAACGATG
>JAKJJU010000051.1 GCA_021713295.1 Thiotrichales bacterium 19S3-11 | reverse complement strand
CCTAGTAATAGCTGTAGTTGTTTGATGGCTTTCATTGGACTCGTTCTTTTTTATTTTTTCGCAATTATAAAATTGCATAAGTTCAATTTAAAATCAATAACTTAAGCTATTACTGTCCTGTAGTGTGAGTTCTTCTATATTTGGTAATGTTGTTAATAATTGCTTTATACCTTCTGGAGATATCGTTGAACCTTTGAGATTAATCTTTTTAAGTTTATTTAATTGGGTGATACCTAATAGATTTAAGTTTTGAAGATTCTGGTAGTAAGATAAATCAAGCTCTTCTATATTTGGAGATGCTTTTAATAATTGATTTATACCTTCTGGAGATATCGTTGAACCTTTAAGATTAATATTTTTAAGTTTATTTAATTGAGGGATACCTAATAGATTTAAGTTTTGAATTTTTTTGCAGTCAGATAAATCAAGCTCTTCTATATTTGGTGATGCTTTTAATAATTGATTTATACCTTCTGGAGATATCGTTGAATTGTTGAGATTAATAGTTTTAAGTTTATTTAATTGAGTGATACCTAGACTTAAGTTTTTAATATTCTTGCATAAAGATAAATCAAGCTTTTCTATATTTGGTGATGCTATTAATAATTGGCTTATAGCCTCTTCTGATATATTCGAATTGACAGTGTTAATATTTTTTACAGAATCAGTATTTTCGTTAAACAGACGATTAATTTGTTCCTGAGTAACAAGAGCATTTAATAATATAACTTCTTTAGGTTGATGATCAATAATGGTTAACTTGTTGGCTATTGTATTTACAATGCTAGTATTTCTTAAGTCTATGATATTATTTATAATTTCAACTTTATCTTTATATAACAGTAAGTTGTTTATCCATTGCTGATTAATAAATGCTTCTTCATTTTCACTTATAATCACTTTGTATTTCGTTAATGAATAATTATCCTCTAATAGTTTTTGGGTTTCTAATGGATTTAAAATATATAGTTCATCCTTAGGTACTTTTAGAAATTTCAACATGTAAGTTTCTATTTCTTCGTCGGGAGTAACATTAATCGTTGATAATACATTTTTATTAAAATAGTTATCAATAATATTTGAATTAAGTAAAACAACGTTGTTAGGTAAAAAAATATAAACGTTAAATCCATCTGATATTAATTGAATAATCTTATTTTTAATATTTTCTATATGCTTATCAGATGCAAAGGATAGGTAATCTGCAAATACCAAATGTTTTTTTTTATTTTCTGTCATTGGGTTTGGATCAAGCCAATACTTATTTTTACCTTGAACAAGCTGATTAATATCAAGTGTTCCTGGTGGTGAGATTTTATATGAAGATTGACTTGATTCTAATACGCAATAAAATAATGAATTAAGCTTAAGCTCTGTCATAATGATTTCCTAAATGATAACGAAGTTACTTTCTTTCAAAAAAACTTAGGGTGTAGCCCACGTTGGCTAATAATTTCAGGAAATAGGTTTTGATAGCATTTATCTTGTGAGCATATATACACATTTTTATCGCCCCCCTCTTTGAGATTTAATCTAAACACTTAATTTAATTGTAAGCGTATCATAATGAACATAATTATAAATTATAATATTTAAACAGGTTGATATTTTAATGTTCTAAAAATTAGAAATTAGCCTACCGTAACGGTTAGTGAGATTACTAGTATTTAAGCCATATTGTTTATAATAATTAAGATGCAGCAAATTGTTATAAAAAGGCTCATTAGTGAAATTTGTTTTTTATCTTGTACTAATGTAATAGCAAACCAAGCAACCATACCCCATGCAACCCCCTCAGAAATTGAAAAACCAAAGGGAATTAATGTTGCAGTTAAAAATGCGGGTATTGCATCTTCAATATTATCCCAGTTTACATTTATAATACTGCGCATCATATAGCAACCGACTAATACTAATATAGGCGCTACAGCAGATAATGGAACCATGTTAATTAAAGGAGCAAGAAACATAAATGGTAAAAATAAAATACCAGCAATAACAGCAGTTAATCCACTTCTTCCTCCGGCAGCAATACCACTTGCTGATTCAATAAATACAGTAGCAGGGCTTACGCCAATAATGCCAGAGATTGAGGATGCAGCTGAATCTACTAGAAGTGATTGGCGCATTCTGAGAGGTTCACCTTTTTTGTCAATCCAATTAGTTGAATTGGCAAGGCCAATTAATGTACCACTTGAATCAAAAATATTAATAAAAAGAAATGTTAAAATAACAGGAACAATTGATAATTTTAAAGCACCCCATAAATCTAATTGAAAAAATAATGAAAAGTCTGGGCTTGAAAAAATATGATCTGGTAGTGAGACCAATACAGGCATTGAGGTATCAAACACTCGACCAAATGCTAATGAAATAGCGGTTGCAAAAATAATGCTGATAATCATTGAGCCTTTGATATTTTTTACCGTTAAAATAACAAGTAGTAAAAATGAAATTAAAAATATAAAAAAAGGTGGGCTAAAGTGGCCAAATTTAATTAATGTTGCATCTGATGGAACAATAATTTCTGCATTTTTAAGTCCAATTAATGCGATAAATAAACCAATACCTGCGCCTAGGCTATTTTGAATAGATTTAGGTACGGCTTGAATTATTTTTGTCCGAATGTTAAAAATGGCAAGTAATAGAAAGATAATGCCAGACCACAGAACGGCACCAAGTGCGGTTTGCCAAGGAATATTCCACAGTTTAACGATGGTGAATGTAAAAAAAGCATTCATTCCCATTCCAGGTGCAAGAACATAAGGATTTTTGGCATATATTCCCATGGCTATAGTGGCAAATGCACTAATAATCACAGTTGAAGTGACTAAGGCATTAAATGGCATGCCAGCAAGCGATAGAATTTTAGAGTTAACAATAATAATATACATTACAGCCAGAAAAGAGGTTAAACCTGCAATAATTTCTGTTCTAAAACTAGTTTGTTCATGATTAAAGTTAAAATAGCGTGCTATTAACTGCATTGATTTATCTCGCCTATAGCTATCATTTTTAATGAAAGGCTGTATTATAACCAATTCATGTTAAAAGTAGAGAAAAATTTTATAATTATTGAGTAAAATAACATAGCTGGCTTCTTTTAGGCATCTGATTTAAAGTAGGTATGAAAGTATAATTGAGGTTTAAGTAATATGGATATGATGACCTATGCAACGATTTTTCTAATAACCGCTGTTCCTGCGATATTGATGTTATTAGGAAGTTTAATTGCAGTGTATAAAACGCCAAGCCAGAAACTAACTAGCGCGATTCAACATTTTGCTGCTGGTATTGTTTTTGCTGCTGTTGCCGTTGAATTAATACCAATATTATTATCGCATATGGTTAGATTGGATATAGCTATAGGGTTTATTTTAGGTATTATCATTATGCTTATTATTGATCACTTTAATCATAAGCTTGAAAAAGTAAATGCTAAGGAAAAGCAGTTGCCATTAGGCTTAATCTTAGCCGTAGCAATTGATTTATTTATTGATGGTATGCTTGTTGGTGTAAGTTACTTAGCAAATCAAAGAAGTGGTATAATTATTGCTCTTGCCTTGTCGTTAGAAACATTATTTTTAGGTGTGACAGTCATTATCGATATGCAAAAGCAATATATTTCACCTGTAAAAAGTGTCAGTATCATTTTTGCGATGGCCATACTAATTATGATTGGAGCAGTATTAGGTTATGGGATTGTTTCTCAGTTATCAAGTTACTGGCAAATGGGAATCATTGCTTTTGGTGTTACGGCATTATTATATTTAGTAGTTGAAGAGTTATTAGTCAAAGCCCATAAATTGCACGATACAAAATTTGCAACGGCAATGTTCTTTATAGGTTTTTTAATAGTCTTATTGATTTCATAAAAAATGGAGTTTAATAGATGAAAATATTAATAGCAGGTGGTTCAGGGTTTATAGGTCGTAGGTTGGCAAATTGTTTATCTGAAAACCATGAATTAACTTTATTATCAAGGGAAAAACAGAAAAATATCGAAGGTTATAACGCTGTATTAACTTGGGATGAGTTAGATGAGGCACTTATTTCACAATTTGATATAGTTATTAATTTATGCGGCTATGGGATTGCCGAAAAAAAATGGTCATCTGATATAAAATCCAAAATTATTAATAGCCGTATAAAACCAACACAAAAATTAGTTGAACTTATCGGTGATAAATCAATCTGGTTGATTAATGCTAGTGCAATTGGCTATTATGCATTTTCTGATAAAGTTCAGTCTGAAAATGACTATATTCAACTAGATGAAGATGACTATTCATTCAGTCAAATAATAACGCATCAATGGGAAAAAATAATCACTAAATCAGATTTAAAACAATACACAATTGTACGCTTTGGTGTTGTATTAGGTAAGGGTGGTGGAATGATTTCAAAGATAAAAACGCCTGCTAAATTTGGTTTAGGTATGAAAATAGGTAGTGGTAAACAGCTGATATCATGGGTTCATATTGATGATCTTGCAAGTGCAATTCTATTTATTATTAATCATCAATTAAATAAGGATATTATTAATATTACAGCACCTAATGCTTGTACGCAGAAACACTTAATACAAACACTATGTAATTTTCTTTATCGTCCGCAACTAGTTTCAATGCCTGAAATAATTGTTAAAAAAATATTTGGGCAAATGGGGGTTGAGTTATTATTAAGTTCACAAAATATTCAACCTGAAAAGTTAACCAAAAATGGTTTTAAATTTAATTATCCCATCATTGAGTCAGCGATTTATGATTTGATTAAAAAGTAAACTTGATTAGAGTTAAAAATTATTATACTGAATAATTTCTTTGCCTAATTCTTGACTCATAAAGTCAATATAAACAATATTTGGTTTAGGGTACTGTTGATTAATGATTAAATCATGTAATTCATCTTTTAAGTGTTCATTGGCGGTATTAGCAAGTTTTTTGATATCTAGCTCAGAAATAGAACCCGTTAATGTCCAAGATAATAAAAATAAGTAATTTTGACCTAATCCACCATATTGATGTAATTTGTCAATTTGATCGGTTTTCATTTTGTTATAATTAGATTTATCAGAATATTGATCATATACAGCAATATTCGAATTAATGGTTTTATTGTTAGGATTATAGTCACTATAACTGAATGTACCTAGATGTGGGTTAATTAAATTATCATGATCGTATTCACCATCAAATACAGCAATTATTTTTCCTCTGACTTGCTCAAGCTGTAAGTTAGCTAAGTTAATATCCTTATCAACCGTGACAAATAAGTATTGTTTGTATTTATCTTCTAATAAATTTACAACTTCAGAAGTCTCTTTTTTAGGATCATATTTACCGTCACTACGAGTATGTGAAAACTTTAAAATTACAAACTCATTTGGGTGTTGTCGTAAAAATTCTGTGGTTTGCTCTAGTATATTATCCAAAAAATCACCATCACAACCAATACCATCACTACGATGATAGGTTGTTAGCCTGTTATCATCAAAGTCATCACTGATGCGAATATCAAAATATCTTGAGCCAAATGATAACTGATCATAAATGTTTGAACCTTGAGCTTGCGCCCATTGTGGAGCAACAAAAAATGTACAATGTTTTGTTAAATACATGCCTGCATCGTGACTGCCAGGTAATACCAATTGATTGATTTTTGTGCTATCAGATAGTTGTGCCATCCAGTTTGAAGTATCTAAGCTAGCAAAACTATAATTGCACATAACAAGAGAAAATATAAAAGATAATTGAGTAATTTTTTTCAATTTAACAACCCCTAATTAGATATTTGATTATTAAAGTATTGCATTTATACTCTATAATTGCCACTACAAAGTATTTATCTAAAAACCAGAGATGTATTTAATTAAATTTGCTATAACTTGATAGATTGCATGTATATAATAGATGTTATCTACAAATTGAGGAATATTAATAAAAATAGAATGAATATTGTACTTGGTGTGACAGGCGGTATTGCCGCTTATAAATCCGTAGAGTTAGCAAGGTTACTAGTTAAATCAGGTAGTACGGTTAAAGTTGTAATGACTGAGACTGCAAAAAAATTTATCCATCCAAATACATTTCATGCGGTTACTGGTTATAAAGTATATGATAGCTGTTATGAAGATGACTTTAATCCAATGGCACATATTGAATTAGCAAAGTGGGCAAATCAAATTATCATTGCGCCTGCCACAGCTAACTTTATTGCAAAGATAGCTTGTGGTCTTTGTGATGAATTATTATCAACTATTCTACTTGCAACAGAAGCTAAGGTTGCTATTGCCCCAGCGATGAATAAGGTCATGTGGCACAAACAAATCACACAAGAAAATATAAAAAAATTGCATCAATTGGGTTATGAAATTATAAAACCAGAAGCTGGTGTGCAGGCATGTGGCGATGTTGGGGTAGGTAGAATGGCTGAACCAGAAGTAATTTTTCAATTATTAAATGATAAACACAAAGCATCGCAAATTATACCCGAGTTGGTTGGTAAAAAATTTATTATTACAGCTGGCCCAACACAAGAGGCAATTGACCCAGTTCGTTATATTAGCAATCATAGTTCGGGTAAAATGGGTTATGCTATAGCTGATGTATTAACAAAAGCTGGTGCGAATGTAGTATTGATAACTGGACCAACAACACTAGTAGACCCCGGTGTAACGAAGTTTATTAAGGTTAAAACTGCCGAGCAGATGTATTGTGCTGTTTTTGAAAATATGGATCAATGCGATGTTTTTATTGGTGCAGCTGCGGTTAGTGATTACCGCATTAAAGACATCAGCGAACAAAAAATAAAAAAGCAAGCAAATAAAGATTCACTAAAAATAGAATTAACAAAAAATGTAGATATTTTAGCTTCAGTTGGTCATTTAGATAAAGCTACAAGGCCAAAGGTTGTTGGCTTTGCTGCAGAAACAGAGCACCTTTTAACGTATGCCCAAGAAAAATTAATCAATAAAAATTTGGATATGATAGTTGCTAATGAAGTGAAAGTAACTGGAGAACCATTTCATAGTGACTATAATCAAGTTAGCATTATCAGTAGTAATGGTAGAATTTATCAGTTTGAATCAGAAACAAAAAATAAATTAGCGCATCGTATCATTAACTTAATTGTAGAAATATGTTTTAATCACAGTGATATCCAGTGCAGTAAGAAATCTACTGAGCATCAAGAGTGCCTTGATCTTGCGAAAGTTTTTTAGCAAATAAACTAATAACGTTATAGTTAGATTTAAATAGAGAATAGTTATGTTTGATGATACAACAAATTCAGTTGCAACGATCAACCAGATTAATCAACCTTTGGCTGCTAGGATGCGCCCTAGTTCATTAGAAACATTTTATGGTCAGCTGCACTTAGTTGGAAAGGGTAAAGCATTGCAGCGTTGTGTTGAATTAGGGCAGTTGTATTCCATGATTTTTTGGGGGCCTCCAGGTACGGGTAAAACAACATTGGCAAGAATTTTAGCACGTTCTGTAGATGCTGAAATGGAAGAGTTATCAGCTGTTACTTCAGGCGTAAAAGATATACGTGCTGTTGTTGATCGCGCTAAAATGAGACAGGTTAATGGAGTTAATACGATATTATTTGTTGATGAAGTACATCGTTTTTCAAAATCACAGCAAGATGCATTTTTACCACATATAGAAAGTGGCACATTTATTTTTATAGGGGCAACAACTGAAAACCCATCGTTTGAACTTAATAATGCATTATTATCACGTGTTCGAGTACATGTTCTTAAAGCGTTAGAGGAAAAAGATCTATTAAGCATTTTAAAGCGAGCGATTGAAAATGAACCAGTTAATTTTAGAATAGAGCATCAAAAATTACTAATTGAATCAGCAAATGGAGATGCACGTAAATTACTTAATTGGCTTGAATCAGTACTTGAAATGTCTAGAGAAATTAAGGGTGTTAAACAAGTTGATCTGGATTCAATAAAAATGGTATTAGGTCAAAGTTTAATGACTTTTGATAAAAGGGGTGACTATTTTTATGATTTAATTTCTGCATTACATAAGTCGGTACGAGGCTCAGATCCTGATGCTGCGCTTTATTGGTTTGCAGCAATGTTAGAAGGTGGGGCTGATCCTTTATATATTGCAAGAAGAGTTCTTAGGATGGCATCGGAAGATATTGGTAATGCAGATCCCAGAGCGTTACAGATAGCATTAGATGCTTGGCAGGTTGTTGAACGTTTAGGGACTCCAGAAGGTGAGTTAGCTATAGCACAGGCTTTGGTATATATGGCTGTTGCACCGAAGAGCAATGCTGTTTATAAAGCATTTTCACAAGCACAATTACTAGCTAAAAAGCACAATAATCCTGATGTACCACTATATCTGCGTAATACACCAACTAAACTAATGAAAGAAATGGGTTATAGCCAAGGTTATCAATACCCACATGACCATAGAGATGGATTTGTTAGTGGAGTAAACTATTTTCCAGAAGGTTTAGAGCCTGAAGTGCTCTACCAACCTGTGAAACGTGGCTTAGAACTATCAATCAAAGAGAAATTGGATTATTTAAGAAAGGCTAATAAGTGTTAGTTATATATAAACCATAAAAATTAAAAGGACCTATCAACTTATGCATGATAGTAAAGATTTGGTTAAAAGGATTCAAATAGAGGCATTTGGTACTCCTGAAGTATTGAAAATAGCGGAAACTCCCTTATTAAATTTAGCAGATACCGATAATAATAAACTATTGATAAAGGTCATTGCCGCTGGGGTTAATCCAATCGATGCAAAAATACGCCAAGGTACTAGCTTTGTTTCTAAAAATTTGAATTTACCAGCAGGTTTAGGTTTTGATGTTTGTGGAAAGGTGATTAAAACGAGTAAAGATATCAATCAGTTTAGTATTGGTGATATGGTTTTTGGTGCAATTGATCGTAATTTAAAGCCATGTGCTTATAGCGAATATTGTATTGTTAATGCATCAGATATGCTATTAAAACCAAAAAAACTATCCGCTATTGAAGCTGCAGCAATTCCAATTGCGGGTTTAACTGCTTGGCAAGCCTTATTTCATAAAGACATTAATCTAACCTCAAAGAAGCGTGTTTTAATTCATGCAGGAGCAGGTGGGGTCGGTCATATTGCTATTCAATTGGCTAAAATAGTAGGTGCTTATGTAATAACAACAGCATCTGAAAAACATCATACCTTTCTTAGATCATTAGGCGCAGATGAAGTTATAGACTATAAAAAGCAAGCTTTTGATAAAGTTGTTTCAGGTATCGATTTGGTAATTGATTTAGTTGGTGGCGATACTGGGATTCAATCTGTTAATGTGCTAAATCAAAATGGAATTATAGTTACTGTACCAACAGTCACACATGCTATTATTATTGATGCTGCTCAAAAACGACATAAAAAAGTTATTGCACTATTAGTTGAAAATTCCCAAGAAGATTTATCAGCCCTTGCCAAATTGATCATTGAAGGGAAATTAGTAATTAAAATTGCTGCTGAGTTTCCCTTAGCTTCCGCAAAAGAAGCACATTATTTATTAGAAAAGAAGCAAACTCAAGGTAAGATTGTTTTGACGGTTTAATTAACATTATATTATGATTTATTTGAAACAATTTATTATTCTCTATAAATAAATATTCTCTGATAAAATAATTAGATGGGTGATTATTTTAGAGGGTTGATATGCCAATTACTAAGGAATTAAAGCGAGTTATTGATCTGTTTGAAAAGGGTTTGGGGTTTAGTTTATTTGTAGATAAACAATATTGGTTTGACCCATATGATTACGGATATATAGGTTATGCTAAACGAGAAACAAATTCTGTTACTTCGGGGTTAAATGCGCTAGAGTACGCTTTTACTGAGAGCTGGGGTGATAAGTTAATTTCATTGGACTTATTATTAGCAATACATCAGAAAGTAACAGAAAATGTTAATCCACAGCCAATTTTAAGCGATCAACTCAGATATAAAGGAAAAGATGATGGTGAAGTAAATCATATTAAACAGGGGATTCGCAAATCTCCTGTTTACTTTCAGCTGAATGTATTTGTGCCAACAGAAAAAGTAGATTTGATTGTAGATTTAGAAGCAATTCAATGTAACAAAGCCAAAATGATTTTTTCAAAAACAGAAGAATTTGAACAGGCATTATCTGTAGCAGCTTCACATGAAGCTCATAACCAGTTATGTCGTAAATTTTATAATGGTACACAAGAGTATAAAATGAAATATGCTTTAATGTTATCAAATGGGTTTTATTATGTTATTCCAGCATTAACAGAAAATGACCTATTAGAGAATTTAGATAAATTAATAAAAGCATATAATACAAAAATTCTATTGTGTCAGAATGATGATCAACGTTTAGAGTTAATTTTTGAAACAGTAAAAAATATTGAACTAACACATCCATTTTATGATGCTAATTTGAGAACTTCGATTATTTTATTACAGCGTTTGCTAGTTCAAAATGGTTTTATGCCAACTGCATTTATTGATCCAAATAAATTGGATAATTTACCTATTAAGGTATTGATAAATCAGTATGATGGTCAAAATGGTTATGCGGCCCTAGATCGATTATTAACTAGAGATGATCAGCCATTTACAACATCAGACATTCAAAATGTTTACCTAGATCAATTTAAATTAGATGACAATGAAGTTGATCAAATAGGTAGACAAATTAAGTCTTATAATGATAGATCAGAGCAAATAACGTTGAATATAAAAAATACGCATAATCACAAACAATCTGATAATCCTAAGTCTTGTTTCATAGAAGCTGAACCTAAAGGAGATATTACTGCTACATCTTCAGTAAGCTTTGGTTAATATGAGCAATGAAAGCTTAAATTAATCGAAATATTCAGGTGTGACTTTGGATGATTTAGGAAGTGGATCATGGGTTTCTTTTTCAGAGGTTTGTAAAAAAGGAAATTTAACCTTAAGTTTTGTTTGTGTTATTTTAGGCGCATGATAATGAATAGAGTCAGACTTACTATTTACCATACCAAGATCTGTTAGGCTAACCTCAGAGGATGAATTTGAAGTGGATTTATTTAAATTGGATATTGTAGGGAATGAATTACTATGAATATTTGACTCACAATTAGGCCTTAGCTCATCTGAAGTAACTGAATTCTCAGTTAGACTAGGATAAGATTTTTTTGTGTTAGGATCAGAGTTATTTTTTTTCCTAGATGCTCGTTGTCGTTGAATTAAAGTTAGAGATTTAGCTCTGCTGGGAGGGTTAGGTAAAGCTGTCGTAGGTGGTGTATTAATAGTTTGAAGATTAGTATGTTGTGTATTTTGATCTATCGCATTTTTAGTGATATCTTCAATTAACTTAGTAATGTCTTGAGGGTGATAAAATTTTTCGATTATTAGTTTAACTTCTTGATGTGCTAAATATGGTTCAATAACTTGTAGCATAAATTTATCATAAACTTCAGAGAGTACGGCATCTAAATTTATAAGTGAATCATCTAATGATTTCGAATTTTTTCGCTTATGCATTGTTATAATTTTATTATTTATTTCAGATATTATAGATTGCTTTTCGTTAAAGTTTGGATTGAATAAACAGCTTAACTTTTCTACAAGGTCGTCAATACTATATTCCTTGCCAAAGCAGTTGATTTGTTTATGACGGTAGTTTAAAAAAGTTTCAATAACATAATTATGAGGTAGATTGATTACTATTTCTAAATTGCAAGCACTAATGCTATTAGAACTTTTTTCTATTTGCTGGCTTATTAGCTCTTTAACTAAGTTAAATACTAATCATACTTTTTCTTTATTACTCTGATAGTTATAAATATAATCTAAAATGTTAATGGAGCATCTTTCTTCAAATTCATGTAGTATGGTTGTATTTTTTATATCACCTATAAACTTGAAAAATGTATCAGATAGAAATAATTTAGTTAATATATCTTCCAATATAATTGTTGCTTTATTGGTTTTATCATTCTTGGCATTTGTTGTTAATTGATTGATAATTTGAGCTTGATATTCTAATAGGTTGTTTTCTATTATAATTTCCATTTGCTTTTGTTGTAATATAATCATATCGTTTGGATTAATCTTATACTCATCTAATTCTGATGGTTGATATGGAAATTCCGGCATAATATTAATTGGCACTAATGTGATTAGGTAGCTAAGAATATCATTAATGTCATCAGATTTATTATTAAATAGTTTAATATTTGATTGAACGGTTAGCATATTGGCGATAATTTTAAAGTTACCATCATCAAAAATAAGATGGTTAGGGGAGTTTTCTTTAATGTCACTTAACAATTTACAATATATAGGTATTGGTAAAAAATAGGAGGTATGTATTAAACTATTTTTTTTAAGAAAATTCACACTACACGACAGTAACGCTGTAACCCATTGATTTTTCATTGTTATCATTCATTCTTATAATCGCCAAAAAACAAAAAAGAGCGATATCATGAAACACATCAATGAATTACAACAGTCACTTAA
>JAKJJU010000050.1 GCA_021713295.1 Thiotrichales bacterium 19S3-11 | reverse complement strand
TTATTGCTAAATCGCTAGCTAGAGCAATTAATTCTTCAGAATATATCTGTAACATTATCAAAGCTACATTTAAACCTGAAATATCAATTAGTCAAAGAATGGCTCTGGTAGGTGTCATGTAGTGTGATAAAAAATGAAAAATAATCAATGCAAATAGAATCATAGAAGTGTTATATATCATCCAGAAAATATCAATCACAATATGGTTGTTCCACTTAGCATCAAATAATAAGTAATAGAAATTGAGAATGATTGAGATTGAGCCAATCGTATATATGATGACTTTATCAAAATAATTTATTTTCAAGGCTCTAAATAAAAAGAAAATATAGATAGCATAGGCTTGTGTAATTACCGTAAATAATAGCATTCCAGATTCAATAAAATCGTGATGGCTTTCTGCATAATACATAATATTGTCATACAATGCATAGGTATTTAGCACTATCATAATAAATGAAAAGATAGTTAATAGTTTATTTTGTAGTCTACTCATGTCTTTATTCACTAAAATCTAATTTAGATAATACTTTTTAGAGAGATAGGGTAAGTTATCTTTAAGCTTATCTTGTTTTTCTTTATACGATAGTACCTGATTTATTGGTTTTTTACCAGAGATTAAAAAATAAACAGTTTATTTTAATCGCTGGAAATGCATAACTTATTGATTTTTTTATATGTTATTTAATTTTTATCTTCATTTATAGTTGGTTGGTATACTTTTGTTATGCTAAGTTTAGTCACTATTGTATGTATGTGTATCTATAGCATACCCCTGTTTTTTACCATTCACTTGACTATCTGATGGGTAAGTTCCCTTTGGATCCATTATGATACTCTTAATTCCGCTGTTAACTTGACCATTAAGCCAACGTATTACAGCATGTTTAATTGTAACGTTATTTACACCTGCTTGTATTTCAATGGCGCTATCAGCAATGATTTGTTGCTTAGGAAAATATGAATATATACCTAAGCCTTGTCCTGTAAATCCATGTGCATTTTTTGTTATTAATATAGAAGGGCAGACTGATTTAACTTGAGCGTTACTTCCATCAGGATTAGCACATGTGACATTTGCTTTTTGTGAGTCACCCTCAGGTAATAGATATGGCATTTCAGATTGATAAAAATTAATGTATCCATTTTTGCCATTCCAAACAGTCTGATAATTTTGGAAATGTTCAACAAATAAGGCATCCATAGTGACATGATCGCCATTTACAATGAGACCGTATTGAGCTTTGTCTATTGTTGCTGGAACAAGGTTTTTTTCAGGATTAGGGTCTGTACCGCTTTGGTCATCATGATCTGCTCGCCATAACCATAAATTTTGCCCTATTGCATAGTTAGCATTTACAGTTAGACAGCTATATGCAGAAGGGCTTGACATAGTGGGGTTGGTTCGTGCAACACGACAAAATATATCTTGTAATATTACAGGTGAACTTTCGCTTCCAGAGCCTTTATCTCCGACAATTAGAAGTGTATTTTCTTTTGAAAGTGAGCCCTGGTTGTTAGTTCCAGCATCAAAGACTAGCCCCGCTAAACGAATTCCTTCACTTGCAAGCTTCATGCATGTGCCGCTTGAGCTGTTGCATTGTAAAGATGGTATGCCTAAGCCTAATATAATTTTATTTGCTGGAACATTAATAACATCGGGTAATATATAGATACCCGGCATAAAGATTAATCCAGCATTATTAGTTTGTGATAGTTGGGTGTTTATAGTTGAAATCTCTGATTTAGTCAGTTGTGAATTGCTCTGAATGATAATAAATTCTGAGATAGGTTTAATGGTTTTAGCATGATCACCTATAAACACACCCCATGTATCATCACTATAAACTACCCTTGGTTTATTAGGGATAACTACAGAATTTGTCACATTAGTAAAGGGGTATCCAACAGATGAACCATCACTGGCCCACGGATTATAAGTTTTTGTTTTGGCATTTGTATCAATTCCTGTTGGCTTTAAGGTGCCATCATTATTCACTGAAACCATATTCCATGTTCCAGCTTGCCATTGTGAAAATGTAGAATTTGATACATAGAATTGTTGTTGAGATCCAGCAAGAAGGTTATCAGAAAAGTGAGAATCTGATATAAAGCCACCACTGGTAAAGCCACAACCAGCACCCGTATCCCAGTCACATAAAAGCACACTTTTCCCTTCAAAGTGAACGTTTCTTATAGGAGCTGCTTGAGAAATAGCAAATCTCAAGCTTGCTGCAGCAGCTGGTTTTGATCCGCTAGGGTTTGCAGTGTTTTCAGGATTTAAAAGTTGACTAGCATCGATCCTTAAGTTGCCCAATCCACGCCAAAAATTATTTAATCCCCCTATTGTCATACAAGTAGCTGGTAATTGTTGCCATGGAAAAGACTCATTGCAGTCATTAAGAGAGTTAATGCCTGGAGAAATAATAACATCATCCCTATCGAGGGAGACGCCTATAACTTCTGTATAGTATCCAAGTTTGAATGGTTGTGGCCATTTTGTTTTTGGATTAACCATATTATATTGACCATTACCAATTAAAATGGCGTATCTATCTTTGCTCCATTGTGTTGCTGGGCCTGAGATAGTTCCATCTTGAGAGCCACCTATCGTTGTTCCAAGTTGATATAATGCTTGAGCTGCTTCTGTGGCATTAGAATAATTATCTTGGTTAACAAAATAGACACCAGATGGGCATTTTGATGTAGATGAACATTCTGATGGTTTCTGTAGCAATGATGCAAAATCATTTCCAGCATATACAGTGGATAAACAAGCCATAAATAAGCTTGCGGATAATAGATAGTTCGTGCGTTTATTGAATCTCATTGAGTATGCCTTATATTAAATTTGGACATAAATGAAAGGATAGTATATTGATATAGGAGTGACAAGTTGATCTGTGATATTGACTATTCTGTTGTAATTAGCTGTTTAAGCTAACAATCTGATAAATATCTAATGCTATCAAATTGATCAAATGTATAATGAATGCATAAATTATTCAAGCTTGATAAAGGTTATAGAATTAATGGATCTTTTACTTTTTGAATGCATTGTGATTGGCGTCTCAATTTTAGCAGGTACAATCGGTGCATTAGTTGGTTTAGGGGGGGGTATTATTATCACCCCGTTTTTAGTGCTTTGCTTTGGCATTGATATTCGTTATGCAATGGGCGCTGCCTTAACTTCAGTTATTGCAACTTCATCAGGTGCCGCAATTTCCTATGTTAAAGATGGTATTAGTAATATAAAAATCAGTATGTTTTTATCGATAGCAACAACTATTGGTGCTGTCAGTGGTGCATTTATTGCCATGATGATTAGTAAGAATCTATTGTCTATTTTCTTTGGTATTGCTTTATTATTAACGGCACTTTTATCATTAATGAAAAAGCCAAAAGTAGAAAATATGACCTCAACGCCTTTGGCTATCAAATTACAGTTACCGGGGACTTATCAAGCGGATAGGAAAACGCATGCTTATCCGGTAGTTGGTGTTATACCAGGCTTTATTGTTATGTGGATTGCCGGTGTCTTATCCGGCTTATTAGGTATTGGCTCTGGGGCATTTAAGGTTTTAGGCATGGATCAAATTATGAAAATACCCTTTAGAGTAACCACTGCAACAAGTAATTTTATGATTGGTATAACTGCAGCTGCTAGTGTTGGTATTTATTTAAAAGCAGGTTATATTGAACCCTTATTTGCAGCTCCTGTAGCATTGGGTGTTTTATTCGGTGCTTTTATTGGTGCGAGATTATTACAAGTTGTACCGGTAAACATATTAAAAATGATCTTTTTAATTGCTATTAGTATTATCAGTATTCAAATGATAGTAAGAGGGGTGGGTATTTCGCTATGAAAGGAAATATAACAAATGATAATTCAGCAATTAAGCAAAAAAGGCAAAGGCTAATTGCGAAAACTATGCTTATCTCTATTATAACCGCAATTGTTATTTTACTAATTGGTGAGATTTTATATCTTTATTCTTATGAGCGGATTATTCATCTGCCGCATATTTTTAAAGGTGAGCCTAAACAGCTAGAAAATGTGCCTTTAATGTTTAGCTCTGCATTTAGTGGTAATATTCAATCTATTGTACAGGTTGGTATTTTTTTACTTCTAATTAATCCTATTATTCGAGTGTTAATTACAGCGTATGAATTTATAAGTGAAAAAAATAAGCTCTATACAGCGATAAGCTTATTAGTCTTGTGTGTTTTATTAGGTAGCTTTTTGATTCCTGCAATTTTGGTGAAGTTCTGAAAGTAGTTGCATTAATCAAGATTGGTTTTTAATTAAAATTTTCTTGCTAGCGATGAATGATGCATTAACCAATAGATTAGTGCAGCCCAAATCCCCATTGCCAACGTTGCAATAATCCAAGCATAGCCTGGTACAAACTGTGTTGGGATGCCCCGATGGTGTAAATTACCAATATCTTTAGCAACGCCTGCTGAGAATATTAAATTAACAATTAACGTTAAGATACCAAAGAAAATACCAATGTGGCTTAATGAGTTTGTCAGTTGTGAATATATTGTATCCATGTTTCATCCAGTTAGAATTATACTAAACATTCTATTTTTTGTAAAAAAGTAGTCTGTGTCAAGTTAGGTAAGGCAAATTTAATTAGACTAAATGCTGCCAAATTGATTCAAAATTTGATAATGCCAATGGTCCTTTAATTAAGCTTTCAAAACTGGGTAGAAAATAAATCATAATCGTGATGAGAAGGTAGCAAATCAAGTAGGGCCACCAAGGTTTTAAGTTTAGGAGTTTTATTGATGAAAAGTAGCTTAAACGGTAACTATTATTAGCTAAATCCACGGCATATACTTCATCTAGAATTAAGTGTAGCAGATAATTAAAGAATACATAAACACCAGCAAACCAAGCAACTTCAACCTCTAATTTTAAGATATGTAAACAGTATAAAGTAACAGCAAATGAGAGGGCAACTGCCATTGGAATTGAATGGAAAATACCACGTCTTTGAGTTAATTTAGGTACAAGCTTAGCCAAACCATAGCGAGAGCCAAGATATATTGTTGTAAAAATGATGATATTTAATAAAATTGAATAGTCACTTAATGTGAAATTTAATAGGGTGACAATCGCAGCAATTAGGCCAAAAAGTGAAAAAAATAAGGCGCTTGCTGCTTCATTATCAGAATCAGTATCAGCAATAAAACCAGCAGCAATACCAATCATCGCAAGATTAATTGCTTCATTAAGTGTCAGCATATCAATGCGATATAAGCAAACGGATGCAATTGAAGATAAACAGACACTTGCAGTTAAATGGGTATTAAAATTAGCCATATTTATGCTCTTTTTATTGTTTGATTAAAATTTCAAAAGAAAGCCTACTAATTTTTTCATTTTATTTGAGAATAAGAGAGGGCTATAGTAACTGCCAGCAATACGTTTTGAAATATCTCCCCAAGTAGGGTAAGGGGCGATAATGCTGGTGATTTTGCTAAGTTTCATAGTTTCATTAACAGCCATTATCCATGGATAAATCATTTCACCAGCACAGGGTGCTACGATTGAGGCAGCAAGAATGCGGCCTTTTTTATCAACTGCAACTTTGATTCTGCCATTGGTTTCTTTCTCTGCTTGAGCGCGGTCATTATCAGCTAATGATAATGACAAAACTTTAAGCTGAGGGTGTTGTTTTTCAAGTTCAGAAAATAGTGGCCCAACATGGGCAAGTTCAGGTTCCGTGTAAGTAACCCAAGGTGTTGCATTTGTATGATGTTTTTTGGGTAATTTAAATAATATGTTTTGAATAACAATACCAGCATGAAACCCTGCCATGTGCGTAAATTGTAGTTCACCAATAACATCACCAATAGCATAAATATGCTTCTTGTTGGTTCTAAGGCGGTTATTAACTGCAATTCCTTTCTCTGAATAATTAATACCTGCTTTTTCAAGATCGAGTGATTGAGTATTGGCTTTTCTGCCAGTTGCCATTAATAAGTGACTACCTTTAATTGCCTGCTTTTGATTATCACGTTCAATGTGAATAATAAGCTCATTGTTAGTGTTTTTATCAACAGATATAATTTTGGTATTTTCATAAAGCGAAACGCCATCATTAATTAATTGTTGACGAATAATATCAGTTAATTGCTGGTCATCTTTTGGTAATAGTGGCCCCATATCAATGACCGTTACTTCACTACCTAAGAGTTTAAATGCTTGAGATAGTTCACAACCGATGGGCCCCGCACCAATGGTTATTAGGTGCTCAGGTAAGTAGTCAATATCAAATATGGTTTCATTCGTTAGGTAGTCGACTTGATTAATACCTTCAATGGGGGGAATATTAGCAGAAGAGCCTGTAGCGATCACAAAATACTTTGCTTTGATTTCATCATTATTTAGCTGGATTGTTTTATCATCGATAAAATGGGGATTGCCAAATTTCACATCACAACCTAATGATTCAAACCGTTCTTTTGAATCATGGGGTTCTATTGTTTTAATGGTTCCTTTAATGTGTGCTTTTACTTCTTGCCAATTGACTTCAATGCCTGTTGCATGAACACCAAGTTTAGTCGCATGTTTTAGTGCATAGACCTTTTTAGCAGCAGCTAGTAATGCTTTTGATGGTACGCAGCCATAATTTAAACAATCACCGCCCATTTTGTTATTTTCGATTAACACCGTGTTAACATTTAATTGAGAAGCAACCGCAGCAACACTTAAGCCACCAGCTCCAGCACCAATGATACAGATATCAACTTTTTTTGTTGGCATTAATCTTACTCCTATGTGCTTTAATTTTTTTATATACGACTGGTATAAGTGATAAAATAGCAAGGCCAATTAATGGAGCAAGAATATAAGGCTCAAAAATAATACCAAAATTAGGAGTTTGGTTATTAGCAATGACAGCAGAGATGCCGTTGCCCACTAGAACATAGACGACGCTACCAGGGATGATTCCCAAAAAGGTCGAAAGTGTGTAGATGGAAGTTCTAATCTTAAATAAAGCAGGAACAATATTAACTAGCCAAAATGGGAATAATGGCACCAGCCTTAGGATGAGTAAATAATTGAAAGCATTTTCTTCAAACCCATGAGCAAACTTTTCAAGCTTATAGCTTGAGGCTTTTTGTTCAAACCAGCTGCTTAAAGCTGATTTAGCAGCTAAAAAGATAATAACAGCGCCAATAGTTGCACTGATGACAACGTAAATACTGCCGAGGACTATGCCGAATAAAAAACCACCAATAATGGTTAAAAAAGAGGCCCCAGGAATTGAAATTGCAACTGAAATAATATAAAAGATACAAAAGATAAGTGATGCTAGAAGGAAGTGTGATTGTGTCCAATTAGCAAGTGCCACATGTTGTTCCTGCAAATAACTAAATGAAAAGTATCGTTGTAGATTGAATAGGTATGCAATGATTAATAATGCAATTAAAATGATTAAAGGGAGTAGTTTTTTAAAGCGTTTCATCCTGACGTTGAGCTCTTTTCTTTGCGAAGTATAATCACTCGATTCTATGATGAACTAAATAAAAAGCCTAGTAAAGAATTGCGATTATTTTAACTTATCTTCTAAGGCTTTATTTGCTTGATCTAATTTTTCACGATAGTAGAGTAAGTTTTCTTCAGCATCTTTTTTAAGTGATTTAATCTGACTCTTTAAAAAGCTAATTTGCTCTTCTAGCGATTCTTTAACATCATGAATTCGCTGATTTACTTGGTCTTTAATCATAGAGGCATAAATTTTGGTTTCTCTTGCAATTTGTTCTGCAGCTTCTCTTCTTGATTGCTCTTTGATAAGCGCAGCATGCAAGCGTCTTATTTTAATGTTTGTATCTTTTTCATTGAGAATATTATCCCACTCATTAGACATCGATGCTAAAATTTCTTGGCTAAATTCCTGAGCATGGGAGATTAGCATTTGGATATTTTTGTCAGTTGAGGTATCAATTTTAAACGTTGCTTTGGTTTGGTGGGTTGTTTGTGTCATTGGTTCAGCCTCTGAAGTGGGTTTTATTGGTTTGCTAGGCGATGTTTCACTTGCTGTTTCAGGTTCATTACTAGTTATTTGACCTTGAGCTTTTGTTTTCCACTCTTTTAGGTATTTACTGATGGTATTGGGGCTACCTTTACCACCTAGGGTTTCACGAATGCGCATAATAGTTGGGCTTTCACCTTGTTGTAGTAATTTTTCTGCTGCTTCTTGAACCTCTTCAAAAGTCAGACCTGGACGTGCCATGTATTTGCTCCTTTAACTGTTTAAATTTAAGCTGAATTGATCATGGTTGAATTCAATAATTGCAAAATTAGGATTAATATATTTTTCGCTCATTTTAGAGTATTTCAGTTGAAGATTTCGAACCTAGTATAGCAATTTATTTTATTCAGTCAAATATCGGTTATAATAGAGCGTTAAAAAAATTAAGTATAACTGTAAGAAGTAGCGTATTATGTCTGAAAACTCACAAAAAAAACAAAGCTTAGATCGAATTCGATGGGCGACTCGCCGAGGCATGTTAGAACTAGACTTGATATTAAAGCCCTATGTAGAAGGCTATTATCTAGCTGCATCAGAAGAAGAGAAAGAAGCGTTTCATCAATTATTAGCTTGCGAAGATCAAGAGCTTTTCGGTTGGTTTATTCAATCAAAACCAGTTGCGAAGTCACATCAAAAAATTGTAGAGATAATTTTAAATGCTAAAAAAAATTCATTCTAAGTCTTCATTGTCAGTGATTGACTTTATTTGTTGAAATAATGCTCGATAAGCATTTTTAGGTGTTTTATTGTCATTGATTTCAGCTCGAGCACGTTGGGCAAGTTGCCGAATTAATTGACGATCAGCAGTTGGATATTGGTTGAAAAATGTTTCTAGCTGCTGTTTTTGTTGGTTACTAATCAGTTGATTCCTGATGGTTTCAATTTGATGAAATCGTTGATTGCCGAGTTGATTTTCTGCTTGAATTTTCTGCCAGGCTTGACTAACTTCTTCATAGTTACTATTTCTGAGTAATTTGCCGATGTAGCCAATTTGACGTTTAAGTGCAATTTTTTTCATTGTCTTAGCATCAATAATGGCATTTTTTACACTTTCGCTTAATGGTAGACGATTAAGTGTTGTCAGTGGCTGTTCAATTAATTGGCCACCTAGTTTTGTGATATCAAGTAATTCTTTTTTTACTTGGGTTTTACTTTTAATGTCGGCTTCATCATCAATGGTATTATCGCTTTTCATAGGATGTCGTATCAGTATATTCTGTATCTTTTAATATTTGTTTGATACAGCATAGCAAAACTTACTGAAATAAAATAGTCTTGTTGATAGACTTGAGATGTATTCAACTTGTAAGAATAAAAGAGAGTGACGTATATGCAGGCGTATAAAACGACAAATGGAATCACGAGACTTAAAAAACTATTAAAGGTAAAAGATGTTTTTGAGTCATTTACTAAAAGCCAAGTTGCCGGTGCTGTAATTTTATTTATTTGTGCGATTGTGGCAATGGTATGGGCTAATACGCAATATTATGAAAGCTATTTTGATATGCAAAAAGTGATAGCTGGCTTTGCTATAGGTTCATTCTCATTAAAAAAGACCATTAGTCACTGGATTAATGATGGTTTGATGGCATTTTTCTTTTTATTAGTTGGTCTTGAAGTAAAGCGGGAAATCGTCGCGGGAGAATTGAAAACGTTATCGAAAGCCTTATTGCCAATTGTTGCAGCTATTGGTGGAATGGTTGTGCCGGCACTAATTTATGTTTGGATCAACTTAGGTCATGAAACAATGGTTGGCTGGGCAATTCCTATGACAACTGATTTGGCTTTTGTCTTAGGTGTAATGGCTTTGCTTGGCTCAAGAATACCTAAGCCAATTTTTATTTTTGTTTCAGCTGCAGCAGTTGTTGATGATATATTAGCTGTCATTATTATTGCTATTTTTTATACGCAAACATTAGCTTGGGGGTATTTAGGACTTGCTTTTGCAATGATGATCATCCTATTTATTCTAAATCGTATTAATGTAAGGGCTATTTGGCCTTACCTTCTAGTTGGTGCTGTTTTGTGGTATGCCTTACTTTATGGTGGTATTCATGCCACTATCGCTGGTGTATTAGTAGCACTTGCCGTACCAGCTAAGGATATCTGTAAGCCAGAAGAAGTACAGAAGGTATTAGCACATTTAACCTGTAAATTTGATGGTTTAAAAGAAAAAACAGGCGAGGCATTTGTAGAGAGTTCCCATGCAGTACTTAACACATTAGAAAAAGCCGTTAGTTATTATGAAACACCACTTGAAAAGCTTGAGCATAAACTACACGTGCCGGTTATGTATTATATTGTGCCAATCTTTATATTAACAAATGCGGGCGTTGCATTAAGTGGTGTTGACTTTGCTGAGCTGTTAGCATCGCCATTGACGCTTGGGGTTGGCCTTGGATTATTATTGGGCAAATCACTTGGGGTATTTTTGATTGTCAGTTTGTGTGTATTTTTAAAAATAGCAAAATTACCAGAGGGTATGAAACTAATTTATTTCCTACCAGTTAGTATTTTATTGGGCATTGGTTTTACGATGTCTATTTTTGTCGCTGAATTAAGTTTTGGCCAAAGTGAACAATTAATGATCGAGGCTAAAATGGGGATTTTAGGAGCATCCGTTATTTGTGCGGTGTTAGGATTTTTGATATTATGGCTGTGCTTTCCAAAACATAAGGCAAGAGCAGTTGCAGCATAAATAGGACTTAGATAATCATTTTTACTAATTATATGTCTGATTAAGCATGCATTTTGCAAAAGCTTACGACTAATGCTTGTGCTTGGTTTGCATATTATAAATAATGTTTAAGCGATGATAAGATTTTTTCAATTGGGAGACCAATATTATGTTTTCTAAACCAAAGGAGTCACTTGCAATGTATGACCGTGAATTATATGAAGCTATTGAATTGGAAAAGCGCCGTCAGGAAGAACATATTGAGTTAATTGCATCAGAGAACTATGCATCTACGAATGTAATGGAAGCGCAAGGTTCTGTTTTGACAAATAAATATGCCGAAGGTTATGCAAGGAAACGCTATTATGGTGGTTGTGAGTATGTTGATGTTGCAGAAGAATTAGCCATAGAGCGTGCAAAAGAACTTTTTGGTGCAGATTATGTTAACGTGCAACCTCACTCAGGGTCTCAGGCAAACCAAGCTGCAATGTTAGCGCTTATTAGCCCAGGCGATACTATTTTGGGAATGGGATTGCCTCATGGCGGACACCTAACTCATGGGTCAAAAGTTAATTTTTCAGGCAAGTTATTTAATGCCATTCAATATGGCCTTGATTTAGAGACAGGTGATATTGATTATAAAGAAGTTGAGCGTTTAGCAAAAGAGCATAAACCAAAGCTAATTATTGCTGGATTCTCAGCATTTTCAGGCATTGCTGATTGGCAAAAGTTTAGAGAGATTGCAGATTCAGTTGGAGCTTATCTAATGGTAGATATGGCACATGTTGCAGGTTTAATTGCAGCTGGTCTTTATCCGAATCCCGTGTCGGTTGCTGATGTTGTCACTACAACAACACACAAAACCTTGCGTGGCCCAAGAGGTGGGTTAATCTTAGCAAGAAGCAATCCTGAAATTGAGAAAAAATTAAATTCTGTCGTATTTCCTGGTACACAAGGTGGGCCATTAATGCATGTTATTGCAGCAAAAGCTGTTGCATTTAAAGAAGCCTTATCGCCTGAGTTTAAAGACTATCAACAGCAAGTAATGCATAATGCCAAAAAAATGGTTGAAGTATTAAAATCACGGGGTTATCAAGTTGTTTCTGGCGGTACAGAGAATCATTTATGTTTGATTGATTTATCAGATAAAGGTATCACCGGTAAAGATGCCGAAGCAGCGTTAGGAAGAGCAAACATTACGGTTAATAAAAATACGGTGCCAAATGAGCAGCGCTCGCCTTTTGTAACCTCAGGTTTACGTGTTGGTACGCCAGCAATTACAACTAGAGGCTTTAAAGAAGATGAAGTTGAATTAATGACAAATTGGATGTGTGATATTTTGGATAACTTAGACAATGAGGATAAATTAATGGAAGTTAAGCAAAATGTATTAGCCCTTTGCGAAAAATTTCCGGTTTATCACTAGGTTAATCGATCGTTTAGTTGTTTTTTATTATTAACTAAATGATTAAACAGTTTTTCTTGCCACCCATAAATAATTGGGTGTTTCTTTTTTCGTTTGAATAACCTCAAATGATTTACTTTTTAAGAGTGATTCAAAGTCTAGTTTATGCCAGCTTTGTACGAATGGCTCATAAACAAAATGCGATAAAAACCGAAAATAAATGCCTTTGAATTTATATTGCTTAAATAACGGCCAGTATTGGCCATAGTAGTGAATGGGCGATGGTTCAACAAACACACATAAGCCATTAGGCGTTAAGACACGGTAAATTTCACTAAGTGCTTGATCAATATATTTTGGAGGTACTTCATGTAAAACATAGCAACATGAAATACCATCGAAGCGCTGATTTCTAAAAGGTAGGTTTTCAGCTTTTGCATGAATGAATTTAATAGTTGGGTTTCTGATGGCTGCTTGCTTAAGCAGATAGGGACTAATATCAATCCCCCAAGTATCGGTGATACCAGTATCCGCTAGTATTCGTGCTGTTCGCCCACCACCACAGCCGATATCTAGCACACTATTACAAGAGTGAAGTGTCTTTGCAATTTGCTTTCTTGATTGTTTCATATGACCAAGCATGGCTATATCAAACCCTTTAATGTAGCCTGAAGCTAGGATATTCGAATAGTTTCCATTTGGAATGTTATGAAACTCTTGTTGAGCATAGGTTGGAATGATTTCTTTGCCTATAAGTGACTCAGGTAACTTAACGCGTTGGCGTTTTTTTTTCATTGCCAGTGATAGAACCTTTAAAAAGCTAACAGGGTTAGCTAAGTTATACTGATCACTCCAACTATCAGGCAGTGTCTGATCATGCCAATTTGGTGGTATAGGATCAGTTAAATTGATTTTATGATTATTCATTTAGTCTAGTTTAATTCACGCCAATTGAAGCTTATTTTGGATAAATTCAATGAAAAATACAACTAAATATTATTCATTGGGCTTGTGATAGCTAGGTTTGGGCTTATTGATTATAGCGCCAGTGTAATTAGAGATTAAAAAATAAAAATAATCACACTACACGACAGTAACGCTGTAACCCATTGATTTTTCATTGTTATCATTCATTCTTATAATCGCCAAAAAACAAAAAAGAGCGATATCATGAAACACATCAATGAATTACAACAGTCACTT